>JAEELO010000096.1 GCA_016282705.1 Candidatus Gastranaerophilales bacterium
CTATAGTAAAATTTGAACTTGCATTTCCTTTTTCGTCTTGATTAGTTTCATTATATACCAGTGGTCCTGCATATCCCTCAAATGCTTTTAATTTATTAAAGATATCCTGATTAGTCATTCCGGATAGTCTTAATAAATTAAGAATTGAAGCTATGGCACAATCTTCACCAATTTGACTATCATCAAGACTATTAATAATATCATCTTGTCCATACACATATTGATTATTTAAATATTCTCCATCAATTAAAAATAAATTTTCTTGAGTTGTATTTAATTTATAATCTACATATGAATAAACATTTGTATCAATTTCATAATAGTGATTTTCTGAAATTTGTGTCATATTACTCCTTCTCTTTAGCCTCTATTTTTAATATTCGTATTTCTGGTACATATATGCCAACAAGCATACAACCAACTGAAATATATGTATTCTTGTTTATTCGGTTAATATCTGATGCGATTTTATCAATTTTCTTATTTTCTTCTATTTCATTTTCTTTAGGCAAATATACTTTGTTATTGGAAGTATCAAATACTGTTCCTCCAGAAAAAATAATTTTACTGTCTGATACAACATATGCCCCCAGTGAAGATAAAATTGTTGGTACAAGTGTCCGATTAATTTTTTTATCAAAATCAATTACTTCAATATATATTTGTTCCTTTGGATATATTGATTTTGGGAATATAATAAATTTATTATTTACATAGAAAATAGATCCGTTATTATATGTTTTTTCTTGTAAAATTTTTTTATAGTTATTTTCTTTTATATTGTATTCATATATATAATTATCTTCTAAACATATTAGTTCTGAATTTGATTTAAATAAACATTGTCTATAATTATTATTTAGATTGGTTTCTTGTTCCGTATAAGTATCATTTTTTATATTATAATCTAATATTTCTGTTATGCTTCTGTTAATTATATATACATTGGTATCATTATATTGTTTTATTAGAGTCCCCAAATTTGAACAATATTTTTTATCCGTATCAATTTTCGATTTTAATTCAAATTGTAAAGTTTTAGGATTAAATAAAACTACATTACCATTGGAATTTATAAAGAAAATTTTTCCGTCCTTGAACTTACAGTTTGATTTACTTAAAAAATAGTCTAAAGTAGGCAAAACTTTACTCCGTTTTGTACGAAAATTAAAAATTTCAGGAATAGTTCCTTTCAAATCCCTGTAGCGACCATTTTCTCCACCATATATTAAAAATTTGTTATTATCCAGAGGAACTATCTTCGTATATAATCCTCTGGGTTCATTTATTTTGATTTTTTTTACTTTGTGTAAATTAACAATATTTGATTTATTATCTGTTTTTTGCATAGAAGAAGAATGTATAAAAAACAGAAAAATAAAAATTAAAGTAAGAAATAGTGAAAGAAAGATTAAAGTAAAAATAAAAATAATTATAAACTTTTTCCAAAAATTTTTATTATTATTGTTTATATTCTTATTCTCTTCGTTTCTCATTAATTTTGTCTTCCTTTTATAAAATAAGTTTATGCTGTTTTTCTCCAACAGGCAACAAAATTAACTTTTTTGTCAGGCAATGCCTGACCTACATACTTAATTTTATCTTTTGATGCATTCATAGTTAAATGTTGACCTCTTTCTTTGGGCGGGCAAAGAAAGTATCACAACAACCCTATGACATTTTTTTGATGCAAATATTTTGAAACCTTGCAATTTTCTGTCAGGCAATGCCTGACCTACATACTATAATGTTCGTCCTGTAAACAATGAATAGAATTAAAATGGTGGGCAGTACTGGACTCGAACCAGCGACCTCCACAATGTCAATGTGATGCGCTACCAACTGCGCTAACCGCCCATATTTAACAACATATGAATTATATCATAAATATTTCTATTCAAAATAATAATAAAATTTTATAATAATTATAATAACAAAAAATTTTATTTTAATTTTTAAATAAATGGAGGTAAATTCATGAAATTATCAAACATAAGTTTCGGTAAAATTGTAAAAGTATATGCCCCATTTGAAATAGCAAAGCAAATTGAAGATATTGCTAACTTTAAACCGACAAATAAAAAAATCTTAAAAAATGATATATATCAACTATTTAATGATGTTAATAAAGGAAAAGCGCGTACTTTTTATTTTGATAAAACGATGTCTTTTATCTTTTCAGGACCGGAAAGTAATACATTTTATGAAATAAGTCAAAATCAAAAAACTTCCGATGCCGAAAAAAGAGAACAAATCATGCATTTTATTGCAGATAACGACGGAGCATCACACTCTGTTGATCCGATAGTTAAAAAATCTAAGTTGATATCTCTAAATTTAATTATATAAAAGAAGCATTGTTAATAAAGTATTAAACAAAAAGTTAAATTATTATTTGCTGATATAAAATCAAGCAAAATATCCTTTTAAAACAGGTAAAATACCATTATTTATATTAAACGAAAATTATGGAAAAAATATAAATTTAGTAACCAATTAAATATTATTGAAAGAATTTGTAAATGATTTGTAATAAATAATTAAAAAATAACAATTTTTTTAATTCATATGTTTTATAGGTTCAGAATAAGTTAGGAAAGGTTCTCTTTATGATTAATAGTGTAAGTATAGCACAAACACCTCACATTACTCCTGCAGAGAGAAAGTATATTAATGATACTTTCCGTGATGCAAAAAAAAGAGTTAAAGGAACAGAAGTAAGAGATGCTGATTATGCATTGTATGCAGCCCAATCTTGTCTGGCAAAAGAATTAGTAAAAGCAAATAAGGAAGAATCAGGACTTATTGTTGCAAAGATGAATTATTTGCAAAATATAATTAATCAAAATATGGAACAAGACCAAGACATATACAGCAGAGAAATGAAAGATAAAAGCGGATTTATTCTTACAAAAGCTGAAGCTAAAAGTAAAGTATTACCGGCAAGAGCTGAATTAATAAGAGCTACAGCAGATTCATCCTCACAAGTATTAGACTCTGTCTCAGGACTTACAAATAACGCACTTGACTTTGTTCAAAATATCAAATCACCCGCAAAATTAGAACTTGTAGCTTAAACAATTAAAAAATTTCAATAAAAAAGAAAAGACACTTTATAATGTGTCTTTTCTTTTTTTAAATGGCTCCTCAGGTGGGACTCGAACCTACAACCCTTCGGTTAACAGCCGAATGCTCTGCCATTGAGCTACTGAGGATTACAATATATTTATACTAACATTAAAATTCTTATTGTAAATACCTTTTTTTCTTTCTATAATATTCATTGAAACGGAGACATAAATATGCTGTTAGGTGTTAATATAGATCACATTGCTACACTTCGAAATGCCAGAGGAGAAGGTTCACCTTCCGTTATTGAAGCTGCAAAGATTTGTATTTCTGCAGGTGCAAACGGGATTACTGCACATCTTCGCGAAGACAGACGTCATATTAAAGATAACGATATCTATTCACTTAAGAATGATTTAAAATGCCGTTTAAATATGGAAATGGCAGCAACAGAAGAAATGCAAAAAATTGCTCTTGATTTACTTCCCAACTCTTGTTGCATTGTTCCGGAAAGAAGACAAGAAGTTACTACAGAAGGTGGTCTTGATGTTTTTGGGCAAACAGAAAAAATTAAGAAATTTATACATCCCTTAATAGAAGCTGATATCAATGTAAGCTTATTTATTGACCCTGATGAAAATCAAATTCGTTCAGCAGCACAAACAGGTGCAAAATTCATAGAATTGCATACAGGTGCCTATTCTCGCGCATTTAATAAAACTAACGAACAAGAAGAATTCCTAAAACTATACAATTCTGCAATTTTGGCACAATCATTGGGAATAACCGTAAATGCCGGCCACGGGTTAAATTATGAGAATGTTCAAAGAATGCATGAAATTCCGAATTTACATGAATTAAACATAGGTCACAGCATTATTTGTCGCGCAATTTTTACGGGACTGGACGATGCTGTAAAAAATATGCTAAAATTAGTTACAAAATCTTAACAATTAAGACAAAAACATCAAAAATTATTATTTACATGTTTTATGATGTTAGAAATAATTATAAAGTGGGGTAAGTATGACAGAAGTATTTAATTCAATACAAGTTCCATTCAGTCAAGACGGTGCAATAGCAGGCACACCTGTCGCTCAAACACCGGTTATAGAACAGAAACCTATTGCAGTTAGAGAAGCAATTGCTGCTGCTAAACAGCAACCATCTGATATGGTTCAAATATCCGCTTCTCAAAAAGTTCGTAAAGAAGGACCGATAAAATCCTTAAAAAGAGGAGTTGCAAATGTTAGGAAATTCTTTGCAACAGTTGCTGAATACACAAAAGGTATAGGAAAAGGTATTGTTTCTGGTGCAGTAGCAGGTGCTGTTGTATATGCCGTAACTGATTTAGTTCACAGATTCGGCAAAAATGCCGCAAAAAAATCACATAGTCCTATTTTCGCAATAGGTACTGCGGTTGCCGCACTTGGAGTCAACTTATGGAAAGCTTCTCTGAATGCAACTGACCGTCGTTCTGATATTCATGACAAATACATCGGTACTGATAAAAAATAAATTTTATTAATATTAAAATAAAACAGGCATATTTAAATGCCTGTTTTATTTTTGTGATAATATGATATAATAACACTCGTAAATAGATTGTAATCGGAGGTATTATGAATAGAATTGATTTATTTAGACAAGATTTAGAGCAAAGAAAAGCTGTAAAAATTATCGCAGGTATTGATAATTTTAATAAAGAATTAGTTAGAAATGTTGTTTCGGCAGCAGAAATGGGTGGTGCAAGTGCAGTAGATATCTGCTATAACGAAGAAATCATCTCAATGGTTAAAGAAATGACAACTCTTCCTGTTTTTGTATCATCAATTGTTCCTACTGAACTTGCAAATGCAGTAAGACTTGGCGCAGATGCAATTGAAGTCGGCAATTTTGATGCATTATACAAAAAAGGTATGAGAGTCTCTGCTGAAGAAGTTTTAAACATTGTTAATGAAACTTTAAGACTTTTAAACGGAGAAAGAACATTTATTTGCGTTACTGTTCCCGGACACATTGATATTTCCGAACAGATTTCTTTAGCTATGAAACTTGAAGAATTAGGTATTGATTTAATACAAACAGAAGGTGCAGCTACTACAACTCCATCTAAAGCAGGTGCAAGAGGTTTATTGCAAACCGCTGAAGTCTCTATTTCTAACACTATAGAATTAGTAAGAAATACTTCAATACCTGTAATGACAGCATCCGGAATTACAACAACTACAGCTCCTTTAGCAATAGCTTCAGGTGCAAGCGCAATCGGTGTTGGTTCTTGTGTAAACAAATTAAATTCAACAATAGCAATGGTTGCCGTTGTTAAATCTCTTGTTGAATGTGTTTCACGCTCAGCTAAAAAACAAATGGCTAATGCTTAATTTATAATTTTTATTGAGGAGTGCAAACCGCACTCCTCTTTTTTAGGGATATATTTTGAATATTTTTAATAAAAACGAAATTAAATATAAACTACTTACTAAAGAAGAGTTATTAATTAATTTAGACAGATTATCAAGATTTAAGTTACCCGAATACTCATATAACAGAGTATTTTCATCAATTATATTTAAATCTCTTATTACACCTAATTTTTCAAAAAAAGATATTGAAGATTTAGATGTTTCGTACATTTCTCAAATTGTAAAAGAAATATGGAATAATTCAGTAAAAAAACATTTCGGGGAATTAAAAGATAATAATATAGCATTAAAAGCCCATCAACTCACCATATTTCATACATTTAAAGACATAGATATAAAAACAAAAAAATTAATAAATACTGATTTATATTTTTCTCAAATACTTGAAAATATCAATTATAATACTGCGCCACAAAATTTAAAATATTTAATTAAAATCAATTCCGAATTAAAAAATAAAGAGAATATAAATATTAATGATTTAAAAGAACTTAGAAACAAGTTTTCACTTGGATTTCCTGTTGAAAAGCTTTTGATAGCAGAAGGCATAACAGAAGAAATCTTATTACCAGTTTTTGCAGATAAACTTGGAAATAATTTCAATAAAAAGGGAATTTATATTGTTGGTGCGGGAGGTAAGAGTAAAAGCCCATCTTTATATTTAGAAATTAAGAATAAACTTAATATTCCTATAGTCTTATTGTTTGATTTAGATGCAAAAGAAATTTGTAATATTTTAGAAGATATACTTCAAAAAAAAGACAAATATATCCTTATAGAAAAAGGAGAATTTGAAGATATTCTCTCTATAAATTTGATAAAAAGAACGTTGAATAATGAATATGAACCTGCAACACCACTTTCAGTTGAAGATTTAAAAATTCACGAAAAAATGTGCGAAAATATTGAAGAATTCTACAGAACCAGACATTTAGGCGAATACAAAAAGTCTAAAGTTGCTAAACTTCTCTCGGAAAACATAAAATATCCGACAGATATTTCAGAAGATATTAAAGAAATATTATCAAAAATCATTTAACTCTTGATTAAGCCTGCTTCAAAATGTTATTATCATTCTGTTAGTTAAGGAGACATTATGAAAAAGATATTAATTTTATCGTTAATTCTTTCTGCTTCAATATTACAAGCAGATGCAATAAATACCGTACAACCCAAAAGTTCAGATTACGAAATAGTTAAACAAGTTATACAGGAACCTGTTGAAGCAGCAGAAATAATTCTGGAAAACGGAAATGTACAGGTCCTAAAATTTGACAACAAATACGGAATATATAATAAAGCAAAACACTCATATATTATGCAGCCTGTTCTTGATTCTGTAGAGCCGATTACAAACGGAAACAATGAATTTAAAATCAGAGCAAAAAACTTGGTCGGTTATGTAAATACTGAAACAGAAGCAGCTTTTTTAACACCATACGAAGATTTATCGTTAATTGAAAATTACATAAAAGTTAAGAAAAGCGGTAAATACGGTTTGCTGGACAAGGAAGGAAATACAGTATTAATGCCGATATTCCAAAAAGTTGCATTAATACACAGCGGAGACACCGAATATATATCAGGCAAGTATGACGGAGAATATAAAATTTTCTATAATACCGGTAAACTTGTACCTGAAGAAGAATTATACGTTATTTCTTATGACGGATTTTCCGCATTTGCAAATGATATAAGACCTATATTTATAACTCAAAGAAGCAACAATAATTTGCTATATGAAAAAGCAGAATACAATAATAATATGACATACGAAATTCAGGAATTAAAACTGCCTAAAAAGGTTAAAGTAAGTTCCGAAATGGATAATATTAAACCCGACAAATTAAAAATCAAAGAAAATACCATAACCATAGATAAAAAAGAATACATTATTGTAAATAATAACAATAATATTGGTTTAAACAGCATTAAAAATAAAGAAATAGTTCCAGCAAAATACGATAATATCGATGTAAAAAGACCATGTAAGCATTTCGCTTCGCAAGTAATTTTGGCTAAAAAAGGAAATTATTATACTGTATATAATTTAAAAGGTGACATACTTGCAGAACAACTACCGGATAAAATTAATATTTACAGATACGGTAAAATATACACATATGAATTTGCAGACGGAATATGGAATCTAAAACTTAACAAAAAAATTATCGGAAAACTCTTTATAACCGGTAATGACCAATATGAATTTTCAAAAACCGCATTACATTTAAGAAGTCTACATAAGATAAATGAACTTCTATTAACAATATTAGATGCAAAATAAATTTACAAATTAACATTTATCAAAAAAAGTATTAGAATATTAACATTCTGATACTTTTTTTGATATAAATAGCAAAAAAAATATTTAGGGGTTTTATATTTTTAGAGAACAAATTTCTGCATATGGAAAGGGAAAATTATGATTCAAAGAATTGGGGCGGGAGCCTTAAATTACAACCAATTTAGAACTAACAATAATTCTGCGCAGGCAGTAAAAAACAGCGCAATGACCACACCGGCATTAACCGGCAATTATACTGCTACAAGTTTAGTTAATGCTTATCAAGCATTTTATGGTATAACTCCTGCTAAAACCGTAAGTTTTGGTGCAAGTTTATCAAAAGCTCTTGAAGCATTAAAAAAGAACATGTATGTTTGTAAAGATGAAGCAAGTGAAAATTCTGGTGAATTTGTAGGCGACAGAATTCCTGTTACCGGCATAATTACTGATTTTAACGATGATTTAATTCACTTTGACGATGCAATTAAAACAAACATACCTATTGATGAAACGCCGGGTAAATATGTTGATGCAAGAACACAATTAAAGAAAACAAATCGTGGTATATTATACAACATGAATGTACACCAACCGCGTTTAGACGGTCGTGTTCCGGCTGATAAGTCAATTGAATTAAAATCAAAAATTAATATTGAACAAGATACTTCTGATTCAACAGAAAAAGCATATGTTTTAATTGATAAAAACAAAAAATTAATGATTGCAGTAGAAGACGGCAATAATGTTATTCTTACAAATGAAGGTAAATTTGTAAAAAAATCAGGAAATTTAGCTGTCGATATGGAACAACTGAATCCTAAAACAAACAAATTAGAAATCAGATATGACTCATTCGATCAACCTGTAGTAAACGTTAAGCCGGTAAAAACAGGTGAGTCAATAGGAAAAGGTACAGAGATTGTAATCGGACTTGAAGACAGACGTTTTGTACCTGAAATTATAGACAGCATAGAAAAATTTGTTGAACGTGTAAACAATGGAGAAGTTGTACTTCCTCAATTTAAAGCAGCTGAAAATGCAGGAAATATTCAACTGGCAATGTTAGCAGGCGGCTTTGGTTCAAGAGCAGAATATACAAATGCTTCATCCAGTGCAATTATACATGGTCAAAAAGACGGTACACAATCAACAAAAGGTATATTTAAGACAGCTACAGGCTTTACTCCAATGGAAACAACTTTTATAACATTACATAAAGCCGGTTTGTTAGATTGTTCCAAAGGTAAATTGAAAATTGGTGATAACATCAAATTTTATTTAAATCGCTCGGGAGTAAATCACGGAAACGGTGACTTCACAGTTGGTATATATAATCAAATGGATCGTGAAGGCAGACAAAGTATGGCAATATTCCCAAATGATTCAATGTCCAGAATGCCAAAAGCAACTATAGAAATGGCAAAGAAAATAAATTCCGGTGAAGCAGCTGTTGCAATGATAGCTAAGAAAATCAAAGCTGCTGATGCCATAAAAACATTCGGTATAATGAGACTTGAACCAAACACTAAGGAAATTCTTGAATTTGCTGAAAAACCAGACAGTATTAAAGAAGGATTTGCAGACAAAGATAATATGTGCTTAACGAATACATTCCAATTTGCAGTTTCAAAAGAAGGATTTAAAGCAATTTCATTAATTGAACCATACATTCCTATATTTGGTATTGAATCAAGAGACTGGTCAAAATCATTTATTCCAATTTTAATGAATTTAAGCCAAAAAGATGATCCTGAAGCAATCAGAAAAGGAATCGGAGAAGCAATAAAACCTGAAGCAAAGAAAAAGAATGTAGATTTTGATGAAACCAAAATCCCGCTTGAAAAAATCGTTGAAGCAAAAAAGGTACTTGGTAATCAAAAAGTTTATGCAATTCCGACTGATGAATCTTGGTCTGATGTTGGAAGCTTAAATGCTCTTTATCATACTACAATGCAAATTGCAAGTAATGATTTCCAACTTGAAGATTTCGAAAGAAAACATGTTATAGACAGCATTAACACTGAAACAGGTCTTGTTACTTCATCACCTGAACAAAAAGCACAAATAGAAAAAGAATATGAAGTAAAAGGTCAAGTAATGGTTGCGCCACAAGCAACAAAACCGAGAAAAGAAATTCTTGATGAATATATTCAGAAGGACTTAATTTCAGTAAGAATGCCTAAATTAAAATAATTTATTTAACATAATAAAACAGACTCTATAATTATAGGGTCTGTTTTTTATTTATTTTATAAAAGTTCTTTTTCCGGATACAAAGTCGGCAACAATATCACCATTTCCATATAATTTGTATTTATATATTGTTAATCCGTCCAACCCGACAGGACCTCTTGCGTGAGTTTTATTTGTAGAAATACCGACTTCAGCGCCAAAACCATACCTAAAACCATCTGCAAAACGAGTTGAAATATTATGATAGACTCCTGCAGAATCAACGAACATCATAAATTTTTCAGCATTTAAATTCTTTTCTGTAATAATACAATCAGTATGACCTGAGCCGTATTTATTTATGTGATTAATTGCTTCATCAATAGACTCGACTATTTTTAAAGAAATAATTTTATCACCGTATTCTTTATGCCAATTATCCGCAATTGAATTAACATACTCCGAATATTCATTTTGTATATTTTCATCAGAATTAATAATAACACCGTTTTCTTTTAATTTATTTAGTAGAACAGGTAAAAGAATATCTTTTATTTCACTGTGAATTAAAACAGTTTCAACAGAATTACAAGCGCTCGGATACTGACATTTCGCATCAATAATAATATTAACAGCTTTATCTATATCAGCGAATTCATCAACATAGATATGACATATCCCATCAGCATGTCCTAAAACAGGAATTTTTGTATTTGATTTTATGTATTTAACAAGAGAATTAGAGCCTCTGGGAATTATAAGGCTAATATACTCATCCGCAGTAAGCATTTTATTTACATCATCTCTTGAAAAAATTATATTAACAGCATTAGACGGGAAATCATTAACAGAAGATATAGCATTTTTAATTATATTAAAAATAGTTTTATTTGTTTCAACAGCTTCGGAACCACCTTTTAATATTACAGCATTAGATGATTTTATAGCTAAAGAAGAAATTTGAGAAATAACATCAGGTCTTGCTTCAAAAATAACGCCAATGACACCAATTGGACAAGAAATCTTTTTTAATATAATTCCTTCCGCAATATTTTTTGACCATATAGTTCTGTTTACGGGATCAGGTAAATTTACAATGTCCCTAACACCTTGTATCATATCTCTGATTTTATTGTTATCTAATTTAAGTCTGTTGTATGCACTTTGCGATATTTCACCTGAGATTAAAAGTTCTTGTGCATTTTTTAAATCGACATTATTTGCATTAATAATATCTTGAATATAATATTCAAGCCTGTCGGCAATTTGAGTTAAAACCTTATTTTTTAAATCAGATGAAACTTGAAGTAGTTCAATAGAAGCATCTTTAGCTGATTTAGCAATTTCAATAACATCAACCATAAAACCTCCTATATCAATGCAATATTATCTTTTGTTATTACTGCGTCATAATTTTTATGTCCGATTAATTCATAAATATTATCGGAGTGTTGTCCGGCAATTTTCATAGAATCATCAGAACTATAATTTGCAATTCCTCTTGCAAATTCTATATTATTTTCATCCAGAATGGAAACTATATCACCACAATCAAAGACACCGTTGACTTGAATAATTCCAATAGGAAGCAAACTTTTGTTTTTTTCTATAATAGCCTTTTTAGCACCATCATTAACGACAATTTGACCTGTAATATTTGTTGCATAAGCAATCCAACGACGCTTTTGAGATAATTGTTCAACAGGATAAAATGTAGTGCCGAGTTTTTCACCATCAAAGAGGCGGGAAATAATTTGAGGTGATTTCCCGTTTGCGATTATAACCGTTCCGCCTGAATGAGTAACAACTTTAGCTGCCTGCAATTTTGTTATCATACCACCTCTGCCTCCTTTAGATGCAGAACTTGCATATGATAATATTTCATCATTTAAATCGTCAACTTCAGAAATCAATTGAGCATTCGGATTATCTTTCGGATTAGAATTATACAGTCCGTCAATATCAGATAAAATAATCAATAAATCGGCATCAAGTTTACTTGCGACAAGCGCAGACAATTTATCATTATCAGAAAAACTCACACTATAAACAGGATTATCGGAATATTCCAATTCTGAAGTAGATACAGTATCATTTTGATTAATAATCGGAATAACTCTTAATTCAAGTAAAGTGTTTAAGACATTACTTAAACTTAAATATTTAACTCTGTTTGTAAAGTCATCTTCAGTTAAAAGAACTTGAGCTGTATTAATTGAGTACTTTCCAAATCCGTCTTCATAAATAGACATTAGCTGACTTTGTCCGACAGCAGCACAAGACTGTTTAATAGCAAGGCTTTCACTGGAATCCACATTCAATTTTTTGGCACCGAGTCCAACAGCACCTGAGGTAACAACAATTATTTCTTTTCCGAGTTTATGCAGCTTTGAAATTGCTTCAATAAAAGAATATATTCTGGATAAAGAAATCTCTTTATCATCATTCCTCAATACATTTGTACCGAATTTAAAAACTATTCTTTTGTATTCACTAATATTCATTAAATTATTTTAGCCTTTCATTACAAATTTGACATATAATCAACAATAAATTGCCGAGCCACTCGTGGTGTTCTTATTGCTTTTAATGCCGCAAATTCTTCTGCTTTTTTAAACAAATTATCATCTTGAATCAAGCAGCAATCTGCTGCAATTTTGGATACTATATCAAAATATTCTGTTTTTGTCAGTAATGAGAATGTCAGCATTATTCCAAATCTGTCGGATAATGAAACTGTTTCATCAATAGTATCATTACAATGAACTTCATTTCCTTCACGAGAAGAGAAACTTTCTCTAACAAGATGAACTCTGTTAGTAGTTGCATATATTATAGCATTTGACGGTTTATCGGATAATGAACCTTCAAGTACAGCTTTTATTGAAGAAAAATTTTTATCATCTTCATTAAAGGAAATATCATCAGCAAAGATAATAAATTTGAGAGGCAGATTTCTTATTTGTTCAAATAAATCAGGCAAATATAAGAAACTTTCTTTGTACACCTGAATTATTTTAAGATTATAATTTTTAAATTCATGAATTAATGCTTTAACTGTAGAAGACTTACCACATCCTCTATCACCATATAATAATATATTATTAGCTTCCTTACCATCTATAAATGCCTGAGTATTGCGTTTTATTACTTCCTTTTGATAATCGTAATTTTTTAAATCATTAAAAGTCAAAGCATTAAAATATTTAACGGGAAGAATTTGCTTATTTTCCGTATATTTAAAAGCATTATAGCAGCAAAAAATCCCATAACCATTTGAATTATATGATTTAATTATATCGTTAATATCAAATTTTTGCTTTTCATCCATATTAAAAACAGGAAGATGAGAAATTATGTCAGAACAAGCAGAAAATTTTTCCGTAAATTCATTTTTAATTCTTTCATAATCGTATTTTAATAAATTTTGAATTAAAGATAATTCATATTCTGCAGAAGAAATGATATTTTCATTTTTTATGATAGAATCGCTACAGCCATCTGAAATAATGTTTTTATCAGAATATATAAGATTTTTAATATACTTGTACAAATTTTGATTGTGTTCTTTTTCATACAATTCCGTAATAAATGAAGAATATGATTTAATAATAATGTCAAAATCAGAGCTGTAAGATAAGTTTGAAAGAAAATCAATATATTTTGAAACAACACTGTCATTTAAGACATTTTTGAAAATGGAAATAACCAATAAAGGAGTTTTAATATTATTCATTAAAATTTACCCGTTAAAATTTTAACAGCTTTATTTTTAAGCTTGTGAAAGAAACTTTTATTAAAGTTAGCAAAATTATGTTTAAAATTACAATTAAGCATTCTGCAATACATTTTACATGTTTTTGTCATTTGTCTGCATTTTATTGCTTTTTCACCGGTCCAAATTTCTTCGGGAGAATTTTCTTTAATATTTCCTACAGGATGCATATTAAAACATAATCTGACATCTCCATAAGGATCAATAGCATAATTAGTAGAACCAACGTCACATTTTATTTCTTTTAATATATCATCAGGATTATTAAAGAATATTTTCATAGCCTCTAACTGTTCATAAGAGTTATAAATAGAATGACCTGCTCTCTTCATTTCAATGAGCCTATCAACAACTTCAATCATTCTTTTTGCCATATTAGAATATTTAACTCTTAATTCTTTCGGCATTTTATATCCAACTGTATTACAGCCTTTTTGATAATTGTATCCATGAAAAGATTCTTTATCATCCAGCAATTGGAACATAATACCGTTAATTTTATTCTTTGTAACAAATTCTACAAGAGGTATGACTTCCTCAACATTTTCAGGAAAAACAATAGTTGCAATATTAATACCAAGATTAGAATGTTTTTCATCACGCAATTTTTTTAGTGTCAAAATCGCATCTAATGATTTTTCATAAGAACCTTCACGTCCCCTTGATTCATCGTGAATAATAGGATTATTTATAGCATTTAAAGATATATTTAAAGATTCTATCGGAGAATCAATAATCTTTTCATATAAATGTTGAATGCTGAATGCATTAGACATTGAAGCAACATGAATACCCAAAGAATGGGCATATTCAGCAAGTTCAAAAATATCTTGTCTTAAAAAAGGTTCACCCCCTGAAAAACAAAACCAAAAACCTTCGCCAAGCCAATTTCGCAAGTCAGACAATACTTTTTTCCAATCATCTGTAGATAATTCTTTTGAAATAACGTCAGAAGCAACAGTTTTCCATTTAGAGCAAGTAACACAGCGTAATTGACATCTGTCTGTAACATCAAAAGTAATTTGTTGAGGTTTTTCTAATATATCTGCCATATCTGATTTCCTTTAATATTCTCGGATTATTTTTTTTCTCTGTTAAAATAATTATATACCAAATAAGATTGATTTTTTGATAATAATAACATTAGTTCTTCTTTTGTTAATTTTGAAATTTTAGAAACAGAACCGTATTTTTCAATTAAAAGTTTTTTATTTTTTTCAAAAAGACCTTTAATATCATCTAATTCCGAATGAAGAGCTTCTTTTTCTCGTAAACTTCTGTGAAAAGTAATAGCAAATCTGTGAGCTTCATCTCTTATTCTTTGGAAGAAAAACAAAGCCGGTGAATTAATCGGGAAAATAACGGACTGAGAATTATTTGGAACAAATACTTCTTCTATTCGCTTTGCCAATGAAACAATATCTTGGTCTTTCACTCCAATATCATTTAAAATTTCAACAGCAGAAGATAATTGACCTTTCCCGCCATCAATTATAATTAAATCCGGAAAAGGTAATTTTTCTTTTAATAATTTTGAATATCTGCGAGTAACAACTTCTTTCATTGATTGAAAATCATCAGGTTTTCCATCCTGTACCGATTTAATTTTGTACTTTTTATATTCACTTTTCTTAGGCATACCATTATAAAATGTAACCATAGATGCAACCGTATTCGTTCCTTGAATATGTGATATATCAAAACATTCAACCCTGTGAGGAAAATGTCTTAAGCCAAGTTTTTCCTGAATATATGAGCCGGCTTCATTATAGTTATTTTGAAGTACTTGCAGAGATTTTACTTTCATTTCCTCAAGATGATATGCAGAATTTTTTAAAGCCAATTCAAGAATATCATCATTCTTTTTTGTATGCCCCGGATTAATCGTAACTTTTGAACCCTTTTTAAAAGTCAGCCAATCTTCATACATCTTTTTATCTTCAGAATTTAATTTATATGAAAATAAAATTTCAGACGGAATATCTTCAATGTTTGTCATTTGGTAATACTCTTTTATGAAATAAGAAACAATTTCTTCTTCACTGTCATAATCAGATTTCGAAACTTCAAAATCCTTTTTATTTGTAAGTCTGCCGTCACGAATTTGCAAAAGGGAAATACCGCCCATATAGTTATCAGAGCTTATAGAAATTATATCCTGATTAATTTTTGTATTTTCATATACTACTTTTTGTTTTTCTATTGTTTTTAATACATCAAAATAGCTGTCACGGTATTTTGCAGCCTTTTCATATTCCTGATTATCGGAATATTTTTCCATCATAGATTTGAGTTCATCAACAAGCTGCATTTGTTTACCGGATAGAAATAATTCAACATTTTTTATTAATTTTTTATATTCATCAGGTGTTATTAACTTTTGACAAGGAGCCATACATCTTCCGATTTGATAATAAATGCAAGGCCGATCTTTGAATTTAGGTGTTTTACATTGCTTTAACGGAAAAAGTTTTTTTAACAAATCTAAAGTCGTATACATTGATTTTGCATTTGTATATGGCCCGAAATATTTACCTTCAAGCATATTTTTATTGCGTTTACGTGTAACTAATATTCTTGGATAATCCTCTTTTGTAATAAGAAAATATGGAAATTTCTTATCATCTTTTAAAAGAACATTATATTTGGGTTTATATTTTTTTATTAAATGAGACTCCAAAATTAAAGCTTCAATTTCAGAATTAGTAATAATAAACTCAATTCGTTCAATTTGAGGAACCATTATTTGCAGCTTAACAGAATCATGATTTTTGTTAAAATAGCTTGAAACACGGCGTTTTAAATTCTTCGCCTTACCGACATAAATAATGGTATTATTTTTATCATAATATTGATATGATCCCGGAAGCTCGGGAATTAAACGTAATTGTTCTTTAATATCCATAAATATATTTTACAATACATACAGCATATTGTCACAGTAATAATATATACATAAGGAGACAGGCTCGATAGTATCATCGAGCCTGTATTGTGACTTATGGCATTGTCACCTAAAGAAATCTTTCGTGAATATATAAATTTACCTGTAATTTTGCCAATTTTGAAAAATTGCAACAAGTTCGGAAACTTCTTCTCCAAGTGTAGTAAGAGCTGTTTTTACGTCTGCGCAACACTTTGAATCAAGCCAACCAACGACTTCAGATTTTAAAGCATTTATATTACCTATACGGCCGTCATTAGCATTAATAGCTTCTATTGAGTTAAAACCTTCAATCAATACACCTTGATCAGAAAATTCTCCGGTTGCTTGCCAAGACTCAAAAGCATATCTGTCAACTATAGCTAATTTATCATAATCAGATGAGAAACTACCATCTCTGTTGACATTAAATAAAAGATATATATCTGATTTTCCTTCAACAATATTTACTTTATCATTATTTCCTGAAACATCACAAATATAATTATAATTAGAAACAGAAACATTCATATAAGTGTCGTCTCCTGCGCCACCTTTAAGAGTATTGTTTCCGGATCCTCCGTATATATTATCATTACCTGCGCCACCGTCTATGTAATCATTACCGTTATTGCCTTGTAATGTATCATTACCGTCACCGCCATAGAGCTTGTCATCACCATCTCCGCCCCATAAATTATCTTTTCCGGCACCGCCCAAAATAGTGTCATTTCCGGCATCACCATATAATTTGTCATCATTATTGCCGCCGTCTATACTATCATCGTTATCTCCGCCTTTTATAACGTCGTTGCCTGCATCACCATACAAGACATCATTACCGGCATTACCTTCTATATAATCAGCACCAGTTTCACCATATATAGTGTCATTGCCTGCATCACCATGCATATGGTCATTACCGTCACCGCCTTTGATATAGTCATTACCGGCACCGCCAAGTATAGAGTCATTGTCAGCATTCCCATATAACCTGTCTCTGCCGTCACCGCCGTTTATAGTATCATATCCGTTGCCGCCCTTTATGGTATCATTGCCGGACTCGCCGAATAATTTATCATTACCGTTGCCGCCTTCAATTGAATCGCTGTCCTTTTGACCGTGAATATTATCATTACCGTCTTTTCCGTATATGAAGTCCCAACCGTCTCCGCCTTTTAAAGTGTCTGCTTTATTGGTACCATATATTATATCGGCATATTTTGAACCCTTTACATTAGTTTTCCCTGAGATGGTATTAAAAATAACATGTTTCATAAAATCAGTAATGGTTACAAGTTTATTATCCTTTGTTTCAATACCATATATAGATGCTCCGCCTTTAAAGAAGTTAGCTAAAGTGATACTGTCTTTAGATGTATAATTTAAAACTAAATCGTAACCTGACATTTTTGCTCTTGCTGATTTAATCAATGAATTAAAATTTGCATAACTGTTAAATTTTACAATATCGGAAGAAAAAGGTAATTCAGTACTTCTGTAAATAGTATCTTTACCGTCACCATTATTGAATACAACAGTATTTTTACCCTTTTGCAAATATATTTTATCATTACCTTTACCGCCGACTATATAATCGTTACCATAGCCTGCTTTTATTGTGTCATTTCCACCGTTACCGTATAATTTGTCATTACCTGCACCGCCATCAATACTATCAGAACTTCTGCCGCCTTTTATTAAATCGCGGCCCAATCCGCCATTTAATTTATTAATTTTATATGTACTGTTACTAAATGTAATAGTATCATTTCCTGCTAATGCATTAACAGTTATTGACTTTTTCCAAGGTGCTGAATTTTGCCAAGTAATTTTATCGTTTCCGTTTGTACCTGTAACAATACCTTTTTTATTTGGTTTAAATGCCATAATTATTCTCCTTGCTTTTAATAAGAATATTATAATATTTCTACACCTATCCGTAAAGAGAATATAAAGTTTTTATTAAAAGAAATATTTAATTATGTATAATAAAAATATGGACTTAAAAAAAATCATTTTTAAATATATTTTGAGAAGAAAATATTACAGGTACGGAAAGTGCAACAGATGCGGAGCTTGCTGTTCTAAGATTTATGTTAAACATAAATCAGGTGTTATTAAAGAAGAACAAGAATTTAATAAATTAAAAAAACTGCATCCTTTTTATGCAGGTCTTGAGATAGTAGACAAAGACGAACAAGGACTTGTGTTTAAATGCAATAAATTTGATAAAGAAAATCATATATGTACCATTCATAAATTTCGTTCATCTATATGCAGAAAATATCCATCCGAAGAAATTTTCAAATTTAACGGAGTTATGTCGGAAAATTGCGGATATTATTTTAAACCTATAGACTCATTTGAAGATGTTTTAAAAAACGAACTAAAAAAATCAAGATAATTTTTTTGCAAATTCCAAATATTGTTTTACAAGTTTAACGTTATGAACTCGATGGATATTAACATTATCTGTAAGACAAGAATATAAGGCAGTAGGAATATCTGACTCATCAAATGATAAATTAAAAGTATTTCTGATAAATGATTTTCTTGAAATACCAAGTAACATTGGCACTTTTAATGATGAAAATTCATTATGTCGTTTAATAAGTTCATAATTAGCTTCTTTTGATTTACCAAAACCGATTCCGACATCTGCAATTATATTATTTCTTAGCATTCCTCTATCAATAAGTTTTTTAATTTTAGAATATAAAGAGAAATAAACCTCTTCAACAATGTCCAAATTAGTAAAGTTACTTGAAACCGCGGGAATTTTATCAGAATGCATAATAACGACAGGAATATTATTCGATACAACATAATCTAAAAGATTTTTATCATAATCTAAACCTGATACATCATTAATAATGTCTGCACCCGAATTAATTGCAGCTTCTGCCGTTTTATAATTTCTTGTATCAACACTTATCGGAATATCAATTCCTTCTTGTCTTAGAAGTTTAATAACAGGAATAATACGAGAAATTTCTTCTTCAACAGATATTTTTTCGGCATCAGGACGGGTAGATTCTCCGCCAATATCAATTATATCTGCACCATCATCAATCATTTCTTTAACATGAGATAACGCAAAATCAGGATTGATGTATTTCCCGCCGTCGCTGAATGAATCGGGAGTAACGTTTAATATACCCATAATATACGGTTTTGACCAATCAAATGTATATTTTTTAACAGTAAGCGGAAGTAATTTTTTATTTAAATAATTTTTAAAAAGACTTGATAATTTACTAAGTCTAAAAGGCTGTTTTTCAAGTTTAGAACATAAATTACTTAATTGAACATCAGAAGCAAAAATAAGAGCATTTGTTTCATCGCATTTACAAGTTATTGTATCTCTATGAACAGCACAATCAAAGCCTAATGACAAACAAAGTTGTTTTAAAATATTTGCTTCAAAAGGTTTTAACGAATATATTTTATATGCCACACCCGAATACTTTTTAACAACAGCATCAACATACGAAGCATCAAAACCAATTGAATTAAGCTCCGAAAGAATATCATCATTTGCAATTTTTACTAAAATATCATCCATAAAAAAAATTATAAAAAAAACGAACTACTTTGTGTAGTCCGTTTTTATAAAGTAAATGTAAAATTATTATTTAATTAGCATAATGTTTCAATTATATCTGCGAAAGTGCTTGCTTTATCAACTGCACCTGCAAATCTTGTTTGAGTTCCGGTATAAACGTTTTGTGATCTTTGAAGAATATCACTTACACCGTCACCATTAGTATCTCTTTTTAATAATCCCGGAAGGATTGTAGAAACTGCACCGATACCAAACAAGTTTTCAAATGCATTTGCTGCTTTGTTGCCACCTTCTTTTAAACCTTGAGTAGCAATTCTATTATAAACTTTTTTACCGAATTCTTGAACTTTATCAAGAACATTGCCTGCAAAGTTACCTGCTTTTCCGATTTTAATTTTGTTTATTAATTTGCCTAATTTTTTACCTGCTAATTTTGAATTTTCACTTAAAATTGTTTTATCAGGGCTAATTCCTTTTAAACTTGTTGCAGCACCTGAAACTGCTTTAGCACCTTTTTTAAGTCCGGCTTCAACAACTGCAGGAGCTTTCTTAAATACATGCTCAACTACAGAAGCAATTCTTTTACCGGAAACAAATGCTACAGCACCAGCTAATGCTATTGATAGAGCAGCAGCAAGAGGTTTTTTAAGAGAAGATGAATTTACGTATTTATCATTTAGTTCATCAGTAGTTTCAAGAACACGCGTATATATCGGATCATCTTCAACTTTACCGAAAGACTGCGGTTTTATTGGTGTTGCGCTAATTGCAGATACATTCATAATTTTACCTTTCTTACATTTACTATTCTACTACAATTAAAGCAATCAAGTCCAGAATTTGCTTTTTTAAGCAAATTTTTTTTTATTTTTTTACAAAAATTAACATTTAAAAGAAATCGTTAAAAATTTATTAATAAGGTATAATTTAAAAAGTTATTATGATAAAATTTTCATAATTAATAGTATATCGGAGAATAGGGATAATGGATTTTTTACTAAAGTTACTGGGTGACCCTAATAACAGAAAAATTAAAAAAATGATGCCGGTTGTAGAGCACATTAATGCTTTGGAACCGGAATTTATAAAATTAACAGATGAAGAATTAAAACATAAAACAATTGAATTTAAAGAAATACTTTCAAAAAGACCGACTTCAACTGATTTTAAAAAAGACAGAGAATTAGAAAAACAAGCAATGGATGCAATATTACCGGAAGCCTTCGCTACAGTCAGAGAAGCAGGTAGGCGTGTTCTTAATATGAGACACTTTGATGTACAGTTATTAGGAGGCATGTTCTTACACGAAGGTCATATTGCAGAGATGAGAACAGGTGAAGGTAAAACTCTTGTTGCTACACTTCCTGCATATCTGAATGCACTGACAGGTAAAGGTGTTCATATTGTTACCGTTAACGATTACCTTGCACAAAGAGACAGCGATTGGATGGGAAAAATATACAAATTTTTAGGACTTTCAGTCGGTGTTATTTTATCGGGCATGAACGACTACGAAGGTTTAGAGAAGAAAAGACAGGCATATCTTTGCGATATTACATACGGAACTAATAATGAATTCGGTTTCGATTATTTAAGAGATAATATGGCAACTTCCGTAGAGCAAAGAGTTCAAAGACCATATCATTATGCAATTATAGATGAAGTTGACAGTATTCTTATTGACGAAGCAAGAACACCGTTAATTATAAGCGGAAGACTTGATAAATCTGCAGAGTTATACAGAACTATGGCTGCAGTTGCTCCGCAATTAGAAAAAATTAAACACTATGAAGTGGATGAAAAGAATAAAAACGTAATATTAACAGAAGAAGGTATAGATAAAGCACAAGAAATTCTTCAAATACCTGACCTGTTTGATATTAATAACCAATATGCACACCATTTACTTCAAGCATTAAAAGCAAAAGAACTTTTCCACCTTAACACGGATTATGTAATAAAAAATGGTGAAGTAATAATTGTAGATGAATTTACAGGACGTCTAATGGAAGGAAGACGTTGGTCTGACGGACTTCATCAAGCTGTAGAAGCAAAAGAAGGCGTAAAAATTCAAGATGAAACTCAAACACTTGCAAGTATTACATTCCAGAATTTATTCAGACTTTATCCTAAATTATCAGGTATGACAGGTACAGCAATGACCGAAGAGGCGGAATTCGGTAAAATTTATAATTTAGAGGTAACATGTATTCCTACAAATAAACAAGATATAAGAATTGACCTTCCGGATATAATATATAAAACCGAAAAAATTAAATATGAAGCGGTTGCAGATGAAATAATAAAAATGCATAAAGAAGGAAGACCTGTTCTTGTAGGTACTATAAGCATTGAAAAATCTGAATTAGTTTCAAATATATTAAACAAAAGAGGAATTAAGCACCATATACTTAATGCGAAGCATCACGAAAAAGAAGCATACATCATTGCTCAAGCAGGAAGATACGGTGCTGTTACAATAGCAACTAACATGGCAGGAAGAGGAACTGATATTCTGTTAGGCGGCAACCCCGAATATATGGCAAAAGAAGAACTTGTTGCCAGAGGTATTACCCCTGAATCAACTCCGGACTATGAAAAAATTAAGAATGAAGTTCTTGAAAAAACAAGAAAAATAACTGAAGAAGAACATGCGAAAGTAGTTCAAGCAGGCGGTCTGCATGTAATAGGAACAGAAAGACATGAATCCAGACGTATAGATAACCAGTTGAGAGGTCGTGCAGCAAGACAAGGAGACCCCGGTTCAACCAGATTTTTCTTATCACTGGAAGACAGTCTAATGAGAATTTTCGGCGGACAGCAAATTTTAGCATTAATGAATTCATTAAATATTGATGAAAATATGGCAATAGAAAATTCATTAATAACAAAACAAATAGCAAGCAATCAGAAAAAAGTTGAAACATTCCATTTTGATGCAAGAAAAAGTGTTCTTGAATACGACGATGTTATGAATTTACAACGTGAAAAATTCTATGCACAACGTAACAGAGTACTTGAAGAAAATGATTTAAGAAATGATATTTTATATATGATTGAAAGAGAAGTCGATAGACTGCTCAAAACATATATTGCTCCCGGTATGAATCCGGATGAATATATATATGAAGATTTGAAATCGCTTGTTAAAGAAATCCATTCGGAAATACCCCAGCTTTCACATATTGAAGTAAAAGATATTCAAGGTCTTAAATACGAAAATGTTTATGCAAAAATTAAAGATTTTGCAATAGAAGCATATAAAGAACATGAAATTAAAACCGTTGATTTCTATAATTCAGTTGCAGAACAATATAATTTAGACCACGTACACGAAGAACCATTTACTTCAAATAACGTAATGAGAAACCTTGAAAAAGATTTATTATTAAGAGTTGTGGATAACCGTTGGATAGATCACCTTCACAACATAGATATGCTTCGTGACGGCATAGGACTCAGAGCATACGGTCAAAAAAATCCTTTATTGGAATATAAAAGAGAAGCATATGAACTGTTTAACAGTATGATGTATGACATACAGAGTGAAACAGTTAAGCACTTGTTCAGGACAAAATTCGGAATACAGATTGTAACTCCCGAACAATTAGGAATGCAAAATGCAAACTTTGACCAAACAATTATGATGGATAATAAGGAAGATAACAAATAATATGGTAATCATTTATAACATAATATTGATATTGCTTTCAATTATATTATTACCTGTAATACTAATAATATTTCACTTTCAACCAAAATTTAAAGCAGGATGGAAAGACAAACTGGGTTTTTATAAATTTGACAGTAAAGGCAAAAAAACCACAATATTTCATGCTGTATCTGTAGGTGAAACAAATGCAATAAAAGATTTAGTAAAAAGATACAGAGCAAAACACCCTGATGAAATCATAATAGTGACAACAACAACAAAAACAGGACAAGAAATTGCACTAAGTTCATTTAACAGAATAGTTAATTTTGTAACATACTTCCCGTACGATTTTTTCTTCAGTGTGCTTTCCTTTTTTAAAGCATTTAATCCCGAGAAAATCATTATAGCCGAAACAGAGATTTGGCCTTGTTTTGTAACACTCGCTAAATTAAAAGGTATAAAAGTATATACAGTAAACGGAAGAATTTCACCTCACTCATTTGACGGCTACAAAAAAATCAGACTATTCTTAGCACCTATATTAAACAGATATGAAAAAATATTTATGCAAACATTAGATGATGCTGAAAGAATGGTTAAGATAGGAGCAAAAGCAGACAAAATTGAGGTAATGGGTAATTTGAAATTCGATATTTCCGCTAACATTACTCAAGAAGAAATTCAAAAATATAAAGATGAATTAAAAACTGATAATTTCAAGGTTTTTATAGCCGCAAGCACACATAAAGGCGAAGATGAAATTGCAATAGATTCATTCAAATCTTTAAAAGTACAGCATAGAGAAGCAAAATTACTGCTTGTTCCGAGACATCCTCAAAGATATGATGAAGTCTGTGTACTTTTGAATAAAGCAGGTTTAAGATGGGGTAAACGTTCTCAAAACGATAATTTTGCGGAAAAAGATATAATTTTGCTGGATACAATGGGCGAACTTTCAAAATTGTATTCTATATGTTATCTTGCATTTATTGGCGGAAGTTTTTCTGACACAGGCGGTCATAATCCTCTTGAAGCAAATATTTGGGGTAAACCCGCTATTTCAGGACCTTGTGTTTTTAATTTTAAAGATGTATATAAAATCATAACAGATAAGAAATGTGCTGTTATAGTAAATTCTGAAGAAGAATTAACAAAAGAATTAAAATCATTCTACGACGATAATGAAAAATATTCCGAATATTGCAATAATGCAAACAAAGTCTTTGACGGAAATAAAGGCGCTATAGATTTTGTATTAGAAAGAATATAACTAAACTCTTTCAAAAAATGCAATTCCGTATGCAGGAAGTGATATATATGAATACTGTTCAAAAGTATTGTCATTGTTCAAATACTTTCCTTCTCCGGCATATAAAACATTATCTGAATTCAAAACTTCTTTCCATTGACCTTTCGGGAACATTATACCGAAATTTTTATATGGATTGCCCGAAAAATTTGAAACCGAGAATGATTCATAATAGATTCGTCTTGAATAAATTGCATGAGTATCAGTTTGCTCATTAACAATTGTTTTTTCAATATGTCCGGAAGATAATGCCGGATTTGAAGAATTTAAAATATTCAAATCCCTGATATAATTTTCAACTCCATAATTAATATACTTATATTTATCACATACAGAAACAGTGCCGAGCTTAGAATCCATAAATGCCGCATAACCCGGTTCATAGCCTTTATCATTTAAACAAATTTCTTTACCAATTGAAAATTTTCTGAAAAATTTAAAATAAGATAAATCAGCAGATTCATCACCTTGAAATATCATTTTAGGACCGGGGATTGAATATACTTTCCCTATTACAAGTTTATGGCGATTAACTGCGTTAATATATGCAGCTCGAACTTTTTCAACTGTCATAGATGAAGGAAGATAATTGTGAATAAAAAACTTTTTTCTATCATCTTCAGCCATATTTTCAAGTTTGCCTGAAACAAGAGCTTCAACAATTTTTTGAGCAGAGTGTGCAATTAATTTACAAATTTGGGGACGTGAAAAATCACAAATTCTTTCATTCATTTCCAGTTCATTTGCCATAATTTTTGTAATTAAACGAGTACCGTCAACATTTCCTATTTCATCATGACTCATAGGATATTTTACTCTTGTTTGAGCATCACGAAGTGAATAATCAAAATCATGAATATTCTTTTGACGACAATCCCAAACACCGAGAACTGATGCGGCAATTTGTTTATGAAACGGAAAATCCCACTCGGAATCAAAACCCAATGCTGCCAATGAGGTTTCATTAGAAGAAATTTTTTCTATAAATGACTTATGATTGTACTCATTTTCTTCATATTCGAATGAGCTAAACGGTTTTGTTACTCTTATATCATTATCACGACCGTCTTCTGCAATCATAAAGGTATAAGGTGAATGAAAATTTATTTCGGCTATCATTTGTTTCATT
Organism: Candidatus Gastranaerophilales bacterium; assembly: GCA_016282705.1. Taxonomy (GTDB): domain Bacteria; phylum Cyanobacteriota; class Vampirovibrionia; order Gastranaerophilales; family Gastranaerophilaceae; genus Avigastranaerophilus. The sequence continues at coordinate 26,311 of JAEELO010000096.1, forward strand.
GTATAATCACTGGACATGAATTTAGTCATATCTACACGCAATCCGTCACAATGATAATTAATAATCCAGTTTAAAGCTGCACCTATAATGTAATAACGGACATTAACTGAGTTTTCATCATTCTCATAATTAAATTTATAGCCAAAACAATTTTCTCCGTCGGTATACGGGCCGGTATTATGCAATTCCGCAATATCAGGACCTAAATGATTTGGAACAATGTCCATAATCACGTTCAAATTGAGGCTGTGAGCATAATCAATTAATTCTTTAAGTTCATCAGGAGTACCATAAGTATGATTTGGAGCATATTTATCGACACCGTCATATCCCCAATTAAATGAATATGTATTTTCAACAGGCATTATTTCTATAGCATTAAAATTTAAAACATGTGAAATATGTTCCAGTTTTGATTTTGCAGACAAATAAGTACCTTCTTTTGTAAAAGTACCGATATGAAGTTCAAATATTCTTAAAGAATCAACAGGAGTAAGTCCGTTATATTCATTAGCCAATCTGCTTACTTTTTTGGGATTATTACTGCCTATCCAATCGTAATCTGTCCATTTAAATAAATTATGATTACATAATTTTGACCATTTAAAATATGAGTCTTGCCACATTGAACAAGGATCTTTAACCTTAATCTCTTCATTTTTATGTTCAAAAACAAAACGGTATCTGTCTCCATTTTCAGCAAGACCGGATTCAACACGAAGATACCACTTACCGCTGCCTTGAGAATTCATTTCTAATTTTATGATAGGTTTATTATGCGGTTTTAATTCAAGAAAAACTTGCTTTACTTCAGGAAATGTAAAAAATTTAAAAATTATATCATTTTCAGAGGTAAAATATGCACCGTAAAATTCAGGACTGTTTGCCAGCACACTTGAATTTTTATACATATGAATATTTTTTATATTTCGCATATTAATACCTAGAAATAGTATTCAACAATAAACAATTTTTGTCTATAATTATATTATGGATATTTATGAGCAGTTAACATATATTAATAAAACTTCTCTTGCCTTAGGCTTCTTTGACGGATTGCACCTTGGGCATAAAGTTGTATTAAAAAATACTATAAGAATAGCAAAGAATAATAATACAACATCAACAGTAATAACGTTTAAATCTCATCCGTTGAATTTTTTAACAGATAACAAGGTTAAACAAATTTTAACTCTGGAAGAAAAACTCCAAATGCTAGACAGCTTTGGAATAGATAATGTTGTGGTATTAGATTTTCCTCAAATAGCAAATATTACTGCAAAAGATTATATAACTGAAATTCTTGTTAAATATTTTTCACCTATATCAATCACTACCGGTTATAATCACAGTTTTGGATATAAGGGCGAAGGAAACAGTAAATTATTAGAAGAATATAGTAAAACATTTGGATATAAATATTATGAAATACCGCCTTGCGTATTAAACGGTGAAATAATAAGCTGCTCAGTAATCAGAAATAAACTTGAACTTGGCAATTTTTTTGATGCCAATCAGCTTTTGGGATATAAATTTTTTATTTCCGCCACAGTAGTTGAAGGCGAAAAAATAGCAACTAAATTAGGATTTCCGAGTGCTAATATTATTTGGCCCGATGATAAAATAAAAATTCCCGTCGGTGTATATTTCGTCCAAGTTTTTGTAGATGGGAAAATATACAACGGAGTATTAAACCACGCTTGTGATGAAAACGGAAACTATAAAACAGAAGTACACATTATAGGATTCTGCGGAAATATATACGGTGAGAATATAACAATATTATTTATTTCAAAAATAAGAAATCAAATTAAGTTTGAGAATACGGACAAATTAAAAGCACAAATTATAAGAGATATTGCATTTGCCGATATTTATCAACACTTTATTTCTAAAAACTAGTCATTAATTATGAAAATAGCCATTCAATTAAATCAGATTTACCGTCGCGATTAGAATCTATTCCATAAGATTTTGCAGCAGCCCAAGTGTGTGAAACTTGTTCTGATTTTACATTTCGATTACCTACAGATGTTATATCTACGTTACTGTAATTACTTGATAAATAGTTTTGATATGCTAAACAGTTGTCACCGTCATTACTTGCAAAATAAAATTTAATCGGTACTTTTGAAGAAGAAGTATCAAGACCTCCACGAGCAGGACTTATAGCTGCAGCCTTACAGAACCACTTCTTCAATTTAGATGCCATGTATACAGTACCGCTTCCGCCAAGGCTAACACCAGACAGAGCTATTTTATCTTTTTTTACTTTATGACTACTGCAAAAACTGTTTAAGAAATTATCTAAATTTGCTGCAACTCTTTGATCATCCCATTTCCTGTAACCGGAAGAAAGTACGGGACATACAACATATCCTTTAAAATTAGTATCCTTTAAGAATACACCCGGACTTGACTTAATTGATTCAAATGCATTTCTGCCATAAGTACCGCCATCACCGCCATGTAAATATAATAACATTGGCAATTCATCTTTTGTCGGATCTGTTCCTTCAGGAGCCATTAAATAATATTGCATTCCGGTTTGCGGATCAGTTAATAATTGACGAGTCATTTTAACATCAGAACTGAATAAATCTCTTGTATCACTAAATGATAGTTCTTTTTTCTTGTCATTCACTTCTAATTTACTTATTGCAGTATCTATCTCACTTATTCTTTTGTTTGCATCAGCGATTTTATCTTGTGCAGCAGATATTTTTTCTGCTTTCAATTTATCATACGCATCTTGTGCCGTTTCATAAGCTGATTGAGCTTCTGCTACTTCAGGATGTGCTTGCGCTATCTTTGATTCGTAGTCTACCCTTGCTTGTTTTGCTTGTTCAAAAGCAGTTTTCTTTTCGTCTCTGTCTTTCTTTGCATCTTCTAATTCTTGTTTCTTTTTTTCCATTGTTTCTTTTGCTTTTGCTTCGGCTTCTTTTGCGCTGGCAAGTGCTGCTTGTGCGCTAGCCTTCTTAGAATTTAATGATGCTAACTGCGTACTATCTAAACCTTGAGTACTTGTTCCGTTTAATGAATTAACTAA
>JAEELO010000097.1 GCA_016282705.1 Candidatus Gastranaerophilales bacterium
CATATCATTATTTTCTTTCATGATCTGAGCTTCCATCTCACAATGTGGTTTTACAACTTCATCATTGTAAGTCTTAGCAAAGCTTTTGATCTTATCAAGGTTCTCTTTTGATGTGAGTTCCTTGAAATCTTTTGTCCCGTCACATTCAAGTGCGACCTCATCCTTGTTGATCTTCAATGTGATCATTATTTGTCTCCTCCAATTAATAATGTGTTTTTTACACATTTAATTACAAGTAATGGGAACCACATACCAGTCAAGAATACTAACGCATTAACTTTAGCTGTATCCTTAGCTAATAATGGTTCATTCTTATTATCGAATATCTTTAAGACCAGGAATTCGATTAAGAATCCAATCCCGATCAAAAACGATACTCCATAATACCATCCCACACAAACAAGAATCTCTTTCATAATTCTTGTCCCCCTTTGTTATATTTAGTCGATATGAAATTTATTTTTCAACGCGACTACATTTCTAGATGCTACATCGTGGTAATCAATAATCGTCGTTCCAACGATAGGCTTTTCTTTTCCTTCTGGATCAACAAATGTATTACTTACTACCATAGCAACATCATAAATGTCTTCAACATTGTCTGAATTATTAAATTTCTTTAACACATCAAAGAATGCATCAATAATTTCAGACTGGTATTGAACCATCTTGTTAGCCAACTGATCTCTTGACCCAACAAGAATATCAACACCTTTTGCATTATTCATTGCTTTCATTTGATTGATATTATTTTCTAAATCATTTACTTCTTGTGTAATCTGTGCAATTTCGGTCATGTTTTTCATTCCAACAATAACCTGATTATCATCAAACTTAGATACTGGAGATAAGAATTCCAAACCTACATCATGAGTAATCAAACCTTTGTTACTTGTAATGCAGAATTTTGCTACTGGTTTCTCCATAAATTCTTTTGTAAATTTCTCGCTACCATGATTACAATCAATAAAACCTTGGAATAACATAGAAATAAACTGAAGAAGTTCATTTCCTTTATCGTAGTTAAACTTTAATTCTTTGTCCTTAAATCCACCATTATCACAGATAATTGTACGGATTGTGTCATTAGGACCATTTTCGAGATTGTAGAATTTGTCTCCTAAAATTCTCCTGATACTCGTAATAGGAAGTTCGAACCTATTAGGTTCCATCTTACTTACTGGCTCCAGTTTGCCAAACACCTTTTCAACGCTCTCAGCAGCAATGGGACTAGCATTCTTAAAGAAAGAATGTTGAATGATCATTACGCTTTACCTCCATAGATATAATATATAATTATTATTAGTTTATTTGGATTTTATATTTGTGAACGGATTGTTATTTTCGTCTATCCCTGCTTTCTTCATTAAATCAGGAATATTCTTGTAATGTAATCCATCCAAGAATTCATACGGATCTTCCTCATCAATGTCACCAATTTCCAATCCTATAGCTGACAAATATGCTACTAACTGTCTAGCTGGTATTGTATCACAGTCTATAGTATCATCATCATATGGTAAATCGTGTAAACGAGTTGGATCTGCAAACAATAACATTTCTGCACATTCAGATCTCATTTGTGGATCGGTTGATTGTACAGCTAAGAATCTAGAAACTTTCTTTGGATCTACAAGATTTTTAAGGTCTGTATTATCCATTTCTGAGAACTGATTAGCTGTATCACCATAAGGTTTACCAACTTCAACTTTCTTTGCTGATTTGTTAGGCAATCCAAGTGGCGTCATAGAACCTAGAGATCTAACACTAAATGCTGCTGAAGGTAATTGTTTAAGAATCATTAAATAAACATCACCTATTACGATAGGATGCTTAGAAACAAATTCTCTTACAATAGTATCTTCATTAAGTCTATATACTTTAGATTTAGATGTATCGAAAGAACTCTTATCTTTACACTGATTCATTATGAAATCATCTTTCTCAAATTGTCCTTCAAGTTCCTGAATTGTATTGATATAATGTACGAGATCACTTTCATCATCTTTAGCATTACCAATATCTTCATAACCTATTTCATCATCGGACCATACATAATCATCTGTCCATGAATTTTCTTTATATTCTTTTGCTGATAATTTCAATGGATTCTTTTTCTGATTTCTTGCATCATCTACTGTGTATTCATTAAAAGATTTCTCTAATCCTAATACAGTTTTCTTTCCTTCTTTCTTCTTTACAACATTTGTACTTGTATCAAATGTATATTTTTCCATAAAGTCTTTTACAAACTTAACTGTTTCTTTTGTATCATATAATGCTGCTATTTCTGGTGTTACTTTGTACTGTTTACACATCTTAACTTTAGATGGTTGAATTTTAAACTTTTTGTTAATATTCTTTATAAGATCCCAACCAATTGCACCAAATGCTGGTGGGTCATAAATGTATAAACCATTCTTTGATTTATAAAGAGCATCCAAATATTCTTCACGTTCTTTCTTTGATCTATCTTCATCAACTTTTGCATTATAATCTCCCCATTTAGGAGACATATATTTAAAATATGAATTTTGTATCTCTACTGCTTTTTCTGGTGTTGGAGCTTTCTTCATCTTTTCTTCAATCATATCTGATGTGAAGTTAATATGCTGTTCAAAAACTTGTTCAATATTTGCACGTCCAACAATACCATTAGCGGAAGCAATTGCATCAGCACGTCTACCATATTCATCTACAGGCATCATTTCATCAGGCCATATATGTGAAACAACAGCTTTACCACCACATCTATTTGTAGTTTTCATAGCTTGTGTTAGTGATTGTGTTTCACAAGTATAGATTGTGATATGTGCGAATTCAAAATTACTATTACTTGAATATTTTACATTTGGACTAATATAGTTCCTTGCATTGTATAATGCATTATCGAGTTTATCAGTTGTACGATTTCTTTTATCATTTACAATACTTTGAAGTACATTTACTATTTCCTGATTATATCTAAACTGATCATTGTACACTTCAAACAATTGTTGTCTATGTAAATCTTTCTGTAATTCTTCTACATCATTTACTTTAATATCAATGTCAACGACCTTTCCATGTGCTCCAAATTTATTATCTGTATAATAAATATTTGTAAGAGCCATATCAGTAAAATCTGCAGATAAATTTTTCTTATCCATTTTACGAGTAGCTATAAGAATACCTTTATCAGATACTTCTTCACCAACTACTGGGAAGGATTTATAATTTTTAAGATCTCCATAAATATTCAAAAGAATATCATTCTTGTTAATAACAAGTTCTGTTTTAGTAATAAGATCAAATGTTGTATTCTTGGCTGCTGATTCTGACATTACAATTGCATCATCTTTAACTTCAGGTATGAGCAAATATGCAACTTTGTAGTTTCTACCATAACGATAATTACCAAATTCATCAAGAGAATTAGCTTTATAAACAAACTCTCCTGGACGAATAGTATTACCAGGTACTTTATCATCCATATATGAAAATGGTCTTAAATAACCATGTTGATCAGAAAGTTTTTCATAATGAGATACTTTAATTATATCATAATTATTTGTACCTATTTCGCGTACTACTAACAAGTAAGCAATCTCTGGGAACGATTGATGTCTAACTATTTTAGCAACAATCTCCCAATTCTTTTCTGACTTATAAAACGAATTTAAATATTTTCCAAACTGATTTTCCCATCCAGTAAATGTTCTAGGTGTTTCTGGATTCTTTAACATAATATGCTGTGCATAGTGTACAGAAAACATGTGAAGGCGTGGTCCAGATGATTCAAATGGGTGTGTTAATAATCCTGTAGTAAATAATTTGTTAACTTGGTCTCCTGAATACTTATCTATCAAATATTTCATTTCTTCTTCTGTAATATTTGCGCTATCCATTTATACTTTCCTCCATATTGATAGTTTAGCATCTGTATAATATATAAATAAAAAATATGTTAGAATGTGTGAATCAAAGTTCACACATTCTATCTTAATATCACTTAATTATTTATTCTTTTTAGCTTCAGCTTCTTCTTGCTTTTTCTTAAAGAAAGCTTCAAATGGTCTATACGTATAAGTTCCATCATCAACAACTTTCTTTACTGGATTTTTCTTATCATCCTCTTTTGTCTCTTTATTATTTTTCTTTTCAGTATTCTCTTTAGTTGTGGGTACTTTCTTTCTCTTGTCATTCTTTTTAGATTCCTTAATTCTTTCTTTTACCTTTTCATCATTCAATACAACTCCCATAAAATTCACACTCCTATAAAGTTTATATTATATTTGTAAGACTTTATTTAATTTTTTATTCGCCATTAGCCCAATAATATTCAGTATCACCAATCTTTGAAGTTCTGTTATCCAATTCGAACACTCTTTGAGTATCATTTAATTCACCATTAGATACCAAGAACATCTCCATATCAGCATCATTGAAACCAATATTTGGACCTTCTCTTCTGCACATAGACATATTGAAGTTATCGGCAATTTCCTGATATTCATCATCGACTACCCAACCATGATTTACATAAGAAGGATAATCCATAGAATGAGAAAGAATTACTGCAACTCTTGCTTCAAATGGTATTTCTTCAAATGGTGAAAGATCAGGTGGTGTTTCACGATTGATATATCTACTTAACAAGAATAATCTAGTTGTAAAACTTAGAGCTCTAGCAAGCAATGGATTCTCGTGACATTTCTGAAGAAGATTCTTTCTAGTAAATGATACTTCAGGTAATACACAAAGATGATAATTCATTGGATTACCTTTAACACCATATAGACCTTCGCTATAAAGAATTTCAAAGTCAGTAAGTTCTGGTTTATATCCAGTTTCACCATCAAATACCATAGGATAACGAATTCCTTCAGGACCATTCTTATTCTTAAGAATATCCATAAGAGAAATCAAACCATGTACAGATGGACCATAAATCTGTTGCTTTTCATTGAACATTCTTTCCCTAATAGACAGCTGCCCAACACAGAAAGATTGGTACAAAAGCTCATTTCCACCTTTAACTTTCTGATTAAATTTCATACCAGGAAGTTGTGGTTTAGGAGGATTATATCTATCAAGTACTGGAATTTCTACAAGGTGATTAATCATAATTACACAAATCTTTGCTTCACAACACTTCTTCTTGATTTCATTAATAAAGATTGTGTTATCTTTAGCGATCTGCATAGCATCCATATTGGATGTACCAGCCACTGAATCTGTAGATTTTACATTACCTTCTTTATCAAACTCAAGATCTGTCTTAGAACGTATTGCTGCAATAGAGTCAATCAATACATAAGTCGTAGGAAGAAC
>JAEELO010000098.1 GCA_016282705.1 Candidatus Gastranaerophilales bacterium
CTTAATTAATGTGATTTCAAGTCCTGCGGCTTGGATAGCTCTTATAGCTGTTTCTCTTCCTGAGCCGGGTCCTTTGATATAAACTTCAACCTTTTTCATACCTTGGTCGATTGATTGCTTAGCAACTTTTTCTGCTGCTGATTGTGCTGCAAACGGAGTGCCTTTTCTTGCACCTTTAAATCCGCAGCCGCCTGCAGAAGCCCAAGCAATAGCATTACCTTGAGTATCTGTTGAAGTTACGATTGTATTATTAAATGTTGATTGTATATGTACAACACCTTGTAATACATTCTTTTTTTCTTTCTTTTTTGTTTTTACGGGTCTAGCCATTGTTTATATTACTCCTTCAATTATTTCTTGTTGGCGATTGGGCCAGTTTTCTTACCACGTCTTGTTCTGGCGTTTGTCTTTGTTCTTTGTCCTCTTGCAGGAAGTTTACGTCTGTGACGCATTCCTCTGTAAGAGTTAATTTCACTCAATCTCTTGATGTTTGTTGCTTCTTCTCTTCTTAAATCACCTTCGATTGTGTAATGTGCAATTTCTTCTCTTAATGATTTGATATTGTCATCTGTTAAATCATCTGTTCTTAAATCTTCAGATATTCCGCATGCTGCCAATATTTTTGCACTTCTTGCAGGTCCTATACCGTAAATATAGGTTAATGCAATTATCATTCTTTTATTACGAGGTAAATCTACCCCCGCAAGTCTTGCCATAGTGTCTCCTTTTATCTTTTGTTTACTTATTGACTTGTTTTAATTTTTCAAATTTTCCTTCACGGAAAATTAACCTTGTCTTTGTTTGTGCTTCGGATTTTCACAAATTATTGCTACTCTTCCTTTTCTTTTTATAACTTTGCATTTATCACAAAGTGGTTTTACTGATGCTCTTACTTTCATGACTTTTTCCTTTATATTATTTTATTTTAATCTGTATGTAATGCGGCCTCTTGTTAAATCATACGGTGTCATTTCCACCTTTACCTTGTCGCCCGGTAATATCTTTATGAAATTTTTTCTTATTTTTCCCGATATATGAGCCAATATTTCATGCCCGTTCTCTAATCCGACTCTGAACATTGCGTTCGGTAGTGATTCTATTATCGTTCCTTCAAATTCTATTACGTCTTTTGACATATTTTCCTTTCATCATGACAGGTCAATATTATTATCCTACATGTTAAATTTTTCAAATCAACCCCCTTTTACTTGCATGGTTTTATTTTTTACCTCTTTTTTAAAAAATATTATCAATTGTTTTTATAAACTTAGAACTTATACAATTGTTATAACATTCTTATAACCCCATTATTCTATGTTTGTTTAACGATTTTGTAAATTTTTTGTAATATATCAACGTTTTCTATTTTTAAATAAACAATTTTTTAATCGGATTTTAAGGGTTTAAAATATTGCATTTAATATTATTTTTAAATAACATTTTTATTATGAAAAACAAATATAAATTTTTAGTTTTAAATATTGTATTCATATTTTTATTCTTTCTGGTTATAGAATTGTCAATTTGGGGATATGATAATTATTCATTAAAAAAACAAGGTTTTTTTAATGAAAAAGTAAAATACATTAAATTCCACTCGGGAATAAAAACATACAAAAACGAAATTGAAAAATTTGCCAAGTATGATGAACACTGGGGCAGAAGACCTGTCGGTTTAGAATATAATAAACCGCCGATTGTAATATTCGGATGCTCTTATGCACACGGGTTTAATCTCAACCCGAAGCAAATATTTTCATATAAACTCTCCGAGCAACTAAAACAGCCTGTTTACAATCAAGCATTCATAGGCTGGGGAATTCAGCATATGTTATTTCAAACAAAAATACCCGAACTATACGAACGCATTAAAGAACCTGAATATGTTATATATGTTTATATTTCAGACCATTTAAGAAGATTGTATCTTATGTCTTTTGGTCCTTGGAATATTTTAAATGAAGAATTTAATATACGTTATAAAGAAAAAGACGGCAAATTAATTGAAATAATGAATGCCAATCCGTTTTTAAACCAAATAAAAAGGTTGTATTTTGTTAATACATTGCAAAATAAACTTGCAACTAAGTATGCGTACGGAGAAAAGAACTATTCCGCAGTTTGTAATTTTGCTTTAAAACACTTTATTGAAAGCAAAAACGAGATGCAAAAACACTGGAAAAATACAAAATATATTGTTTTCTTTTACAACGATAAATATATAGCTACCCAATTTAAAGCAGATTTAGAAAAAGCAGGCTTTATAATTATGACTACAGATGAACTTACAAATGAAAATCTTGATACCGAAAAATATATGCAGCCGAGTTTACATCCGACAGAAGCTGCTTGGGATTTATTAACACCCAAATTTATTGAGAAATTAAAAACATTATAATATAATGGTTTTGGGTAGATATTATGAAAAAAGCACTAAAAATATTATATATAGTTATTATTAATATTATTTTTTTAGCAGTTCTTTTTTTCGCATTCGATTATTCTGTATACAGACAAGCCTGTAAAGAATTTCATGAACAGCATCCGAATGATAAATCGGAATTAAAATATTCTTATAAAACGGTCATTTCTGACTATTTATATGATTTGGAACATTTCTTCAACGGCAAAGGAATGTATTTAGGAAGGCTTCCTGACGGACTTGAATATAAAGATAAACCTGCCATTGTGGTTTTCGGATGTTCATATGCTTTTGGACAATACTTAAATCCAAATCAAACCTTCAGTTATAAACTGGCCCATCAATTAAAACGTCCGGTATATAACAGAGGTGCTGTAGGATGGAGTACACAGCATATGTATTATCAAACATTATCCGATGCTTTTTACAATGATATTCCTAAAAATACGGATACTGTTATATATGTTATGATTGGGGATCATTTAAGACGTTCTCAAATTGAACATTTTTTCATTACGGATAAATGGGCATACCTCCACTATACACTTAAAAATGATGAATTCATTCAAGATAACTATAATAGTAAATTAGCAAATTTTTTCAGAGCTTTATACATACGAAAACGCTATAATCACGTACTGGCACAAAAATATCAGACCAATGATATGAAATATGTAAGAAAAGCGCACAAAATCGTTGCCAAATTTATTATAAAATCAAAACATAATATGGAAGACAGATTAGGTAAAAAGCTGAATTTTTATGTCTTATATTATGAACCTGGAGATTGGAAAGTCTCTTTTAGAGGTGAATTGTCTGTATTACTTATGAAAGAAGGAATTAAAACAATATCAACTACTGATTTAACCGATGAAGATTTATTTTCAAAAGAATATATGATGCATGAAAATTGGCACCCTCAAGAAAAAGCTTGGAATTTGTTAACTCCGTTAATAATTGAAAAACTTCAACTTAAAGATTAAATTTTTTATATATATATTCAATATTTTTCAAATAATCTTCTATATTGAAGCATTCTTTTATTTCCGCTTCATTCAGATAATTCAATATTTCTTTATCATTCATGAGATTATCAATAAAACTGCCGTTATTATTGAAGGCTTCAAGTGCATTTTTTTGCACTAATTTGTAAGCATCTTCCCTTAAAAGTCCTTTTGAACACAGCTTTAATAATACTTTTTGAGAAAATACTATACCTCCGAAAAGATTAGTATTTTTCAGCATATTTTCTTTATGAACAACCAAATTTTTAATTGTTTTATCCAATCTGTTTAACATATAGTCAATTAATATTGAAGAATCCGGAAAAATAATTCTTTCAACACTGCTGTGAGAAATATCTCTTTCATGCCAAAGCGGAATATCTTCCATTGCTGCAATAGAATTAGACCTTACAATTCTTGCTAAACCCGATAAATTTTCGCCGGAAATTGGATTTTTCTTATGCGGCATAGCGGAAGAACCTTTTTGTCCGATTGAAAAACCTTCTTCTATTTCTAAAACTTCTGTTCTTTGAAGATGTCTTAATTCAACTGCAACCTGTTCTATAACACTTGCTATTAATGCTAACGCTTGAATATACTGAGCATGAATATCTCTGGCTATAACTTGTGTGGAAAATTTTGCAGGTCTTAAACCTAATAAGGCGCAGGCTTTTTCTTCTATTTCAGGAGAAATATTACTGTATGTGCCGACAGGACCTGATATTTGTCCGACATTTGCTTCATAAAGAGCTTTTTCTAAATTTCGTTTATTTCTTTCAAATAAATCTATCCATCCGCATAATTTAACACCAAAGGTCATTGGTTCTGCATGAACACCGTGTGAACGTCCTATACATATGGTTTGTTTATGTTCTTTCGCTTTTTCTTTTATCGTACTAATAAGATTATCAATATCTTTTAATATTATTTTACCTGCATCTTGCATCTGTAAAGCGAGTGCTGTATCTATTACATCACTGCTTGTCATACCCATATGAATATAACGGGAATTTTCCCCTACATTCTCATTTACATTCGTTAAAAAGGCTATTACATCGTGATGAACTTCTTTTTCAATTTCATCAATTCTTTCTACAGAAAATGCTGATTTTTCAATTATTTCTTTTAATGCAGCATCAGGAATTTGCCCTAATTCATTATAGGCTTTGCATACAGCTAACTCTACCTCAAGATAATATTTAAATTTAGAATTTAAATCCCAAATTTTTTTCATTTCTTCTCTTGAATATCTATCAATCATAACAGCCTCTTTTCCTGATTTATTTTACAATAATGATGAAAAGAGTTCAATAAACTCAACTGAATATATGTTGTTTTTTATATTTTCAGGGAACTAGAATATATATGGTTATTAAAATAATTTGGTTATATGTTTAGAGCATTATTTTATATATTTATAGCAATCATTGCCTCTATAATAAGAAGCAACGGCAGATACAGATACTCCGATTACGGCTCATCCCTTCCTGGAATGAGAGGTTCTCAGGGTGCATATATTGATATAAGCGACTTTATAACAAGCAAAATAAGAAATTTTATGGCATTAAGAAAAGTCAAAAATTTTCTTTCAAGATACAATAATTCTTATTCTTTAAAAAATAAAAATATTACGCTTATTTATAATTATAAATCTTTTTCCATTGCCTGCATGAATGTAGAAAATCGGCAGGAAAATTTCAAAGTATTTTATGAAGATTATAAAGATAATAATAATTTTAATTATATGTCCAATGACATATTAAAAAATTCATTCAGAGAAACCTTTAATAAAATTTGTGCATTTTTCAATAACAATACTACTTATGAAATGATTTTAAATTTTATTTCGGAAGATTATAATGTTAATTCGGAATTTTCTAAAAAAGAAATATCAAATAAAAACGATATCAGTAAATGTTCAAAGTCCAAAGAAAAAGATATGCAATATGTTGATGATTATTTTGCAGGTAATACAAAGGTTATAAGAAATTTTATTGACATTAATAATGCCGGATTAAAAGAAATATCGAGTTTACCCGGAATTAATATCATCATGGCAAAACGAATTATAAAATATAGAGCGGAAGAAGGCGGATTTAAAACAAAAGAAGAATTTTATGACAAATTTAAAATTAAACCTCATTTTCAAAATCAGCTTAACGAAATAATATTAATAGGAAATATAAGTAATAAATCTCAAAAGTTTGACGAATTATGGCAATTTGACAATGAAGAAGAAAATCCTTATATTAAAAAAACCGATGATATTGTCATTGACAGTCTTGAACCTGAACCTCCAAAAAATAATACTGACAGAATAATAGATATATAAATGAAAACAAGAATATATAAAATTTTAAAACATACAAAAGTAGAGGGACCGGGAAAAAGGTATTGTATATGGTTCCAAGGATGTTCAAGACATTGTGAAGGATGTTGGGCAAAGGCAACTTGGGACTTTAACGGCGGTACTTTATATGATACGAAAGAGATTGTTAATGACATTTTGCTTCAAAAAGGTATTGAAGGAGTAACTTTTTTAGGCGGAGAACCATTTGAGCAACCTGAATCTTTAGAATATATCGCAAAAGAGGTTAAAAAGGCAGGGTTAAGTATTATTTGCTTTACAGGAAATCAAATTGAAGAAATAGAATATAAATATAAAAATATTCTAAAATACATTGATATATTAATAGACGGAGAGTATCAAGAAAATAAAAAAAATTATTCACGGCCTTGGGTTGGCTCTTCAAATCAAAAATATCATTTTCTAACAAACAGATATAACGAAGAAGAAATAAAAAAATACAAAAATAAAATAGAAGTAAATATTGAAAAAAACGGAATGATATTTATAAACGGAATGGGTGACTTTGAAAAAATTTCCGAAATGCTAAATATGCCTCAAAGTCACTAATTACATTGTCAGAAAATAATAAAAATGTTAGTATATGAAAAACAGTTAAAAGTGAGAAAAATATGGAAACAAATTCAAAAAAACTATCACATCTTTTAAGAGCAAGATTTCCCTATATTTACATATCAACATATGAGGAAGACAGGGTTACTAAATTTATAAAAAATATAGCAACCAGTGTAGCTCAAATTAAATATCCGCGTCAGGTATTTGTCTGGACACAAGCTGCAGGATTAAAAGACGGTAAAAAAACAATTAATGATACAACTTCACCTCAAAAATTGATTGATTTTATTGAAAAATGTGATCAGGACTCCATATTTATATTATATGATTTTCATGTATTTTTCGGGAGTCGTCAGCGTGCCGCTGATGCTTCAATAGTTCGTGCGTTAAGAGATTTAATTCCGTCCTTAAAAACAAGTACCGTAAGAAAAAATATTATATTTATTTCACCGGAATTGAACATTCCCGAATCTCTTCAAAAAGACATTGTTATATATGATTTTCCTCTTCCGAAACTTGAAGAAATAAAAAGCAGACTTGATAAAATGATTAGTGCCAATAATCGTATTAATGTCGGCACTTTAACGGAAGATGACAAAGACAAATTATGTAAAGCCGCTCTCGGTCTTACTATGCAGGAGGCAGAAAATGCTTTTGCATTAGCAATGGTTAATGACGGCAAACTGGATATTGATGATTTACCTGTTATTCTTGAAGAAAAAATGCAGGTTATAAGAAAAACCGGCATGCTTGAGTATATACAAAGCGATTTCAGTATTAAAGATATAGGCGGACTTGATAATTTAAAGAAATGGCTGTTAAAACGCAATAATTCTTGGTCGGAAAAAGCAAAGAAATACTGCATTCCAGCACCTAAAGGTGTTCTTGTAACAGGGGTTCCGGGGTGCGGAAAAAGTTTAACGGCTAAAGCAATGAGCAGCATTTGGCAATTACCTCTTTTAAGACTTGATATCGGTAAAATATTTTCTGGACTTGTTGGAAGTTCGGAAGAAAATATGCGTAAAGCCATTGCAACAGTTGAAGCTGTAGCACCTGCTATATTGTGGGTAGATGAAATAGAAAAAGGTTTAAACGGTGTTTCCGCAAGTAATGACAGCGGCGTTTCTTCAAGAATTTTCGGTACTTTATTAACTTGGATGCAGGAAAAAACCGCACCTGTATTTGTTATTGCAACTGCAAATAATATAAGCAAACTTCCTCCCGAACTTTTAAGAAAAGGTCGTTTTGATGAAATATTCTTTGTTGATATTCCGACTTTAAATGAACGTAAAGAAATCTTTAAAGTTCATTTAGGAAGACATTTAAAAGATAAAGAGGTATGTGCGGAAATAAAACCAAATGACACAAAAATGATAAATCAACTGGCTCAGATGACAGAAGGCTTTATCGGCTCAGAAATAGAACAAGTCGTAATTGCAGCATTGTGTGATGCTTTCTTTGAAAACAGAGCTCTTAAATTTACTGATTTTGAAAAAGCAATAGAAAATACCGTTCCTCTATCTCAAACTCAAAAAGAAGAAATTCTTGCAATCAGGCAATGGGCTAATGTAAGAGCCGTAAGCGCATCTTCTAAAGAAAGTGTTGCAAAATATAATTCTTCTGAGGATACATCTTCGGATGATCCTGATATTACGGCAGCAAGAGGCGGAAGAAGACTTGATATATAGAAAGGTATTATAATGTCAGTATCTGTTTCAGCAGTTCCTTTTTTTCTTATATATACCGTTGCTTCAGGTATTATTAATTATATTCAAATGGAAAAAGATATTAATAAAAATATGGAAATAAAGCAAAACGGTGATATTCATTTAAATCACAAGGCTTTAGATGCTTTATACAACAAAGATTTTGATACAAATATTATGGACAAAGCTTTGCTTATAAAAACACTTGAAGAACATGGTGCAACAAATATTCAAGATATTAATGATAATATAATTTGTGATTGTGAAGCTTTTCATCTGGAATTCACAAAACAGGAAAATCTGCCGTATAAAATAAAAATAACATATAACAATGCATATAACTTAGATGAATTTGTCGACAATATTGGCAATGAATATACAAGCAATGCGCAGGAAGCTTCATACAATAAAATTAAGGAAAGACTTGAAGAACAAAACCTTGAAATAGAACAAGAAGAAATTTATGACGATAATACTATAGTTTTAACCGTCAATTTGGAGTAAAAAATGGCAAAAAAACAATTACAAATAAAAATCCTTCCAAACGGTGAAATCCAAATGAAAACACTGGGCATTAAAGGAAAAAAATGTCTTAATTATATTGAAATGATGAAAATGCTTGCAGATGCAAAAATTGAAAAACAGGAATTAACAAGCGAATATTACGAAGAAGAAGAAAATTATTATAATCAGGATGACGAAAATCAATTATATGATTATTAAATAAGGAATATGAAAGCGGAAGCAATAAAATGAATAATACAAAAAAACAACCTTTTTTTTATGATATTACATTAAGAGACGGTAATCAGTCTTTAAAAAAACCATGGAACACTTATGAAAAAGAACTTATTTTTAATCATTTAACAGAGCTTGGTGTTCAAGGTGTAGAGGTTGGGTTTGCTGCAGCATCAGATATGGACTTTGAAGCTTGTGAAAGGCTTGCAAAAATTTCTCCGGATAATATTGTTATTTCCGCTCTGGCAAGATGCACGCAAAATGATATTATTAAAGCCGCAGAATCTATAAAATCAGCAAAAAAACAAAGAATTCATACATTCATCGCAATGAGTCCTTTTAATATGGAATATGTACTTAATAAATCACCAAACGATGTCAGAAAACAGGCAATTGAAGCCGTAAAATTTGCAAAAGAAACTATCGGAAAAAATGGTGAAGTTCAATTTTCAGTTGAACATTTCGGTGATTGTATGGAAAATTTGGATTTCGTAATTGAATCACTAAAAGATATTGTAAAAGCAGGTGCAACTATTATAAATTTACCGAATACGGTTGAAAGAACGCGTCCTTCCATATTTGTTTCTATGGTAGAAAAGGTATATAATGCACTGCCAAAAGATATTATCATATCCGTTCATAATCATAATGATTTAGGTATGGCAACAGCTACTACAGTGGAAAGTTATTTTAAAGGTGCTGTTCAACTGGAATGCGCATTAAACGGACTTGGAGAAAGAGCAGGAAATACAAATATGTATGAAGTTGCCGTTGCACTCCATAATGCAGGTATAGATGTACCTTTAAACTTATCTAAAATATATGAACTTGCACTTATTATTTCAGATATGTCCAATGTAAAAATATATGAAAAAGCACCCTTAATAGGACCTGAAGCACTTGCTCACAGAAGCGGTATTCATCAGGACGGTGCTATTAAAACAAAAGATATGGAAAAAGGTGCATATAGACCTATTCATCCTTCTCTTATCGGAAGAAAAGATGACGAAAAATTCGGATTTACATCTCAATCCGGTAAAACTGCCATTTATGAAATTATTTCGGAAGCAGGTTATCCGATTACCCTTGGCGAAGCGCAGAGAATTGCTCCTATTGCAAAAGAAGCTGCTGAAAAAATCGGAGAACTTTCTACCAGAAATATTGTTGACATATATTATAACAATGTACTTACGGTTAAAGGTGCATTTAAATTTGTTGATTTTATTAAATCCGATAATAGCAGCATAAAGCTTAAATTTAAATATAACGATAACGATTACGAAATTGAAACCACAGGTAACGGACCTATTGACAGTTGTATTAAAGCTATTAAAAAAGCCGGTTTTGAATGTGAATTTTTGAATTATGAACAAAAAGCTTTAAATATGGGGTCAGATGCTGTAGGTATGACTATTATGTATTTTAAAGCACCGGATGGAAGTACGATTATTTCCAGAGGTTGTGATGAAAATACATTTATTGCTAATATTAAAGCTATTTTTAACGGATTAAACATAATTGAGAATATGAGAAAATAGTAATTCTTTTCGTAAATATATGTTAAAGATAGCATCATTCATGGCAATTTCATATCTTCATCATGTTTTAATACTTGTCACTATTATGGAACAAGTATGGAAATTTATTCATCTAAAAATTTGTCTTTAAAAAACCATTGTCAGTATACCAATTACGTTACTCCCGAGATTGTAATGTTAAAAGGTGATGAGTTTGTAAAATCCGCAACTGTTCCTATTCCTGTTGTTAATTTTAAACCATATACAATTAAGCGTTCTAAACATTACAATTTCATAAAATACGTACCGCAAAGTATAAAAGGTAAAGATAATTATAATTCAGACAATCGTATAAATGCTTGCCATGTTATAATTCCGATTAAATCATCTGCTACAAAAAAAGAAACTGATGACATATACGATAATTCTTATTCTCAATTAAAAGATACTGATTTTATAGTTAGACTTTTTATTCAGGAATTAGAAGAACATGAAAAAGAATTTTTAACAATAACTAAAAAATTATTTGGTGATTTTGGTGAAATTTCAACAAGAATAAAAAGCAAAAAATCAATAATATCAAAACTGGCAAAAAAACCTTCGGAAAAATCGTTACAAGAAGCTATTGCTGATGCTTACGGAACAAGAATTAAATTAAATCCCATAGATAATCAAATAACTAAATCTTTCGTAGAAGACTGCGGATATAACTATGATGAATTTAATCAAGAATTGCAAAAATGTATTGATGAAAAAAGAATACCTTCAGAAAATTATATATCATTAATTGAGAAATTAAAAATTAAACAAACCCAGCCAATAGTAAATAAACTAATTGAACAAAGCCATAATAAAAACTTCCAAATAACAGAAATAAATAACTACGGAGATGAAATATCTTCATACTTCACATATGATCAAGTTAAAGAAATAGCATCTGCAATAGGTAATCCTAATTTAAGAATAGTAACAAAACTACCTAAAAAAGGAAATATTAATACTCATATTTCATTAGATGAAAAAAAAGAAAAAGATTTAACAACACTTAAAATAAAAAATAAAGATATTCAAACTACAGTAAAAGTAACAGATAAAGGCGCTGTAAAAGATTCCGGTTATGCTACAAGTCAAATGAATATTAAATATTTATTCTCAGACTATAAAACAGGTTTTGGTGAATTACAAATCAGAAGCACTCTTCTTGATAAATTTGCGGATGCAGAACATATTCCATATGATATAAGAAAAGGCAAAATAACAGAAGATGATAAAAAATATTTACCTATATATAACCTAATAAACGGTATGGATCAGCTAAGTTACGACAAATATAATCAATATCTTAATAAGGTATATCAATCAATAAGATTGCAAGAACTCGGTTTTGATATAAAAATTCCGGAATTAAAAGGTGAGTTCAAATATAAAAACGGTAAAATAATAAAAGAAAACGAATTAGATAAATTATCATATAAAAGTTTAATTGATTTTCATGAAAAACAATAAATATGATATACTTGGAGAAAATATATGCGAGTTACAGATAAATTATCTATATTAAATACAAAAAGACCCCAAACAAAAGGAATAAAAAGGACACAGGCAAAAGTGAGTTTAACTCCTGATGAACAATTAAAAAAATTGACTCAAAACGGAACTGCCGTATTGCGTGATATGGTTGTTGAATATGTGCCGGTAAAAGGAAAATTGTATAAAACTGTTTCTGTAAGTTTTGATGTTCCTTCTTCTAATAATGTAACCGTATTATATGTTGAAGAATCAGCAAAAGACAAACTTGAAAACAGAGATTTACTTGTAGGAGTAAGACATAAACAAAGAGATAGACTTACTTCTAATTTTTTATTATCAGAAAAGAAAAAACAAGAAATTGTAGATTATCTTTCAAACAGTAAAAACCAAGACTCAATTATAAGAAAAATTAAATCTTTATCAGATAAAACAGATGATTATTATAATTCTTTATAATATTTATCTTAAAATTATTTTGTTTTATAATCATGCCATTTTTCAAATGTTGAAAACCATATTACGGCATAATTTCTGACACCTTTTTCTATTCTGAAAATTTTATCAAAATAGAAAAATAAAGGATAATATACAAAGAATGATAATTTTGTAAATCTGTCTATTAAGAATAGTGTTCTGTTTCTCACAAATTCTTTATCTTCATCGCACATTCCAAGATTTTTAAAATCATTCTTCATCATATTAAAGAATTTCCTTTTATATGGAAGTCTAACCTTCATAAACCACCAATACAAAGTAATTACTTTATAATCCCAGTAATAATATTTCATTTCCTCAAACAAATCAATTTTTTTTAGATTATCGCCTATCAAATTAAAAATTTTAAAATAATCAAAGAATAAATGATTTCTTGAATTTGTAACAGCATTTTTTCTGTTGCAGCGATAATAAATTAAATCTTCTCTCAAAACAGACATTTTTTCTGCTTTAAATAATGCATCGTAAACAAATACATTATCTTCAAAGTATATTCCGCCCGGAAATTTTACATTTTTATCAATAAGAAAACTTCTTTTATACATTTTATCCCACGGAACACTTGTCTGCCAAAATACAGAGTACTTAATATCTCTCCAATTAAAGGTTCTGTTATCATATTCTTCAGGTATTTGTTTTAATTTTGCATAAACATGACCTTTATCTATTTTTCCTGTTTTATCATCAAACTGATTCCAAGTACAAAGTGTAATATCAGCATCTGTTTCGGTTATTTTATTATAAAGTTTTTCTATTGCATCAAGTTCCATATAATCATCGCCGTCTATAAAGAAAATATAGTCGCCGCGTGCCATTTGAACACCAAAATTTCTTGCTATACCCTGTTTTAAGTTTGAAGAATTTTTGTAGATAACAAATCTGTCATCATTTTTTGCATATTCTTCAACTATTTCAAGTGTTGTATCAGTCGATTTATTATCAACTACTATTATCTCAATATCCTTCATAGTTTGATTAACAACACTATCAAGGGTTTGTCTTATATATTTTTCTACATTATAAACAGCTAAAATTACACTAACTTTAATTGACATACTTCACCTTTTTCTGCTATGTCAATTATAATATAAAATTAATTAATTATGATATTAAAAGAATTTTCAAAATATTTACAGGAAAATAAAGAAAAAAATTCCGTAAGTCTTTTAAATAAATGGATTATTGAAAGACTTCAAAAACCGTCTTTAAATAAAGTTGACAATATTTTAAAAGCTGAATTTTATTTTTTAAAAAATAATAATAATAAAACTTTAATTATAGCAAAAAGCGATACCGGAAGAACATTAATAAATGCTTTATATAATTTTGCATTAAGTTTTGAGCAATATAAACTTGCTAAATTTTTACATGATAAAAAATCAAATGATTTTAAAAATTAAATGTAAAGTTTTGAACAGTATAAAAAAAAATTAACTTGACTTTATTTCAAAAAGTGATATTTTTAGTTTTTTAAAACTCAATAAATGAGCATGCTTTCATGCTTTTTTTGTATAAAAAGTTTACAACTTTAATTTTTTTAATTTGTAGAAAACCTGTAGAAAACCTGTTACTTTTTTGTATAAAATTTGAATAAAAATAATAAAATAAAAAATAATAATTTTTAGTTGTTCAAAAAATGATAATTTTAAACATTTTTTATATTATTTTTCTACATTCTTTTATACATATAAAAACTTTTATTTATAAGAATTTTAAAATGTTTTCTACAATATTTTTTTGTTTATTACTACTATTATTATTTTTTTTTAAATATTAGTAAATAATAATAAAACAGATATAAAAACTACATTTAAAATATAAATCGATTTTTTATTTTTTTTATTTTTCTTATATAATAAAACTGTGCACAAAAATTATAGAGGATAATTATGCTTTTTGTAATAGATAAAGATTCTTTGTTAAATAAATTAAAGATAGTTGAAAAAGTAACAGCTCAAAGAGGAAATGTACAACCAGTACTTTCTAATGTTTTATTTGAAGCAAAAGATAATGTTCTTAATTTAAGTGCAACAGATTTAGAAATTTCCGTAAAAGCAAAAACTACGGTTGCAGTGAAAAAAGAAGGAAAAATAACACTTCCTGCAAAAAAATTATTGGAAATTGCTGCAAAATTACCGGATAAACCTGTAGAATTTTCACTGGATGATGATACAAATATAGTAAGTATTAAATGCGGAAATTCAAAATTTGAAATTATAGGTATATCAGCTCAGGAATTTCCTAAAATAGAAGATGAAATAGCAGACGGAACAGAAATAGAAATAGAAATAGAACCGTTTTTAAAATCCATAAAAAATACTGTTTATGCAGCTGCAAATTATGAAAACAGAAATGTTATTTCAGGTGTTTTTTGTTTAATTAAAGATAATAAACTTGAAATGGCAGCAACAGACGGAAACAGATTAACTAGAATTATAGAAGCTATTAAAAATAAAGATTCAAAAAATGCAAAAATAGTTATTCCTTCTAAAACTTTAAATGAATTTGTAAGAATTTGTTCATTTATGGCAGAAGATAAAGTAGTATTAATTGTTGATAAATCAAAATTAACGTTAAAAACAATTAATTTTTCAATTAATTCAAGATTAATAGAAGGTGAATATCCGCCTTATGAACAGTTAATACCTAAAACAACAGCAAATAATTCAATAATATCAAGAGATGATTTAATTTCAGCATTAGACAGAGTTTCTACAATGGTTAATGACAGAACGAGTATTGTTAAATTTATGTTTAATGATAACAAATTAGTATTAAAAGCTGAAACTCCGAATTCCGGAACATCTGAAGATGTTATAGATTGTACATACAAAGGTGATGAACTTGCAATAGCATTCAATTATAAATATGTTTTGGATTCCATAAAAACAATGGAAGCAAAAAACGTAAAAATAGGATTAAACGGAAGTTTATCAGCAACATTATTTAAGCCTGATAGCGAAGAAAATTATATTTGCTTAATAATGCCGATACAGATAAGATAGGTTTTTCAAATGAAAGTTACCGTAAAAGTTCCTGCTACATCAGCAAATTTAGGTCCCGGTTTTGATTGCTTAGGTATAGCACTCCCTTTATATAATGAGATTACGGTTGAAGAAACAGTTATGCCGGGAAGCGGTGTTGAAATCAATATTATAGATATAAATGATGCTTATGATGTGATATCAATACCAAAAGATGAAAATAATCTTGCATATAAAGCTATTGAGCTTTTATATAATTTTATAGGACAAACGGCAAGTGATATAAAAATAACAATTAAAACAAATATTCCTGTTGCAAGAGGACTCGGAAGCAGTGCATCTGTTATAGTTGGTGGATTAGTTGCAGCTAATGAATTATTGGGAAAACCTGCGGATAATGCTGTTTTATTATCTATTGCGGCTGAAGTAGAAGGACATCCTGATAATGTAACACCTGCATTATTTGGCGGTTTTTGTTTATCTTCATTTGAAGATGACGGTTCTGTTGCATATTCTAAAATAGAATGGCCGAAAAATTGGAAATTGACCGTATTAATTCCTGATTATGAACTTGATACAAAAATAGCACGTTCCGTACTTCCTGAAAGTATAAGTATACAAGATGCAGCATTTAATATAAGAAAATGTTCAATGATTATAGATGCGGTATACAGAGCAGATTCCGAATTAATGAAAAAATCAATGAAAGATAAATTACATCAACCATACAGAGAAAAATTAATAAACGGTTTTAAAGAATTAAATGAATTATTGCAAAATAAAGACGATATTTTAGGATGTGTTGTATCAGGTGCAGGTCCTACAATACTTGTAATTTCAGAAAATGACGGATTTGAAAAAGCAGAAAGTCAAATAAAACAAGTATTTGAAGATTTAAATGTTAAATGTGATATAAGAACATATGAAATAGAAAATGAAGGTACTTTGGTAATATAAAGGAGAGATAGAGATGAAAAAATCTATTAAAGATTTAACAGACATTAAAGGTAAAAAAGCTCTCGTAAGAGTAGATATAAATGTTCCCTTGGATGCTGACAAAAATGTAACGGATGATACACGTATTCAGGCTATAATGCCTACATTAAATTTATTAAAAGAAAAAGGAGCAAAAATTATATTAATGGCTCATTTAGGCAGACCGAAAGGTGAAGTAAATCCTGAATTTTCTTTAGCTCCTGTAGCTAAATATATGTCTAAAGTATTAGGTGAAGAAGTTATGTTTATTCCTGATGTTATTCACGCTAAAACAATGGTAAATGATTTAAAAGACGGACAAATTGCATTACTTGAAAATATCAGATTTTATAAAGCAGAAGAAGCAAAAGATGATGATATGACCTTTGCAAATGAACTTGCTCAATTGGGAGATTTTTATGTAAATGATGCATTTGGTGCAGCTCACAGAAATCATACATCAACGGCTAAATTAGCAAAAGTATTGAAACCGGCTGTTTCAGGTTTATTAATGGAAAAAGAATTAAGATGTTTATCACAAGCACTTGATAATCCTACAAGACCGTTTACTGCAGTTGTAGGCGGTGCTAAAGTATCTTCCAAAATAGGTGTTTTGGAAAAC
>JAEELO010000013.1 GCA_016282705.1 Candidatus Gastranaerophilales bacterium
AAAAGCTGGATCTCTCATTCTAGCAGGTAGTTCAGCCTGTCTATCGACCTTTTCACAAAGATCTTTATAATTATACCCTGGGTATGCTGACTCCAAATGCTCACTACTATTCTCGTAATGTGTGACAGTGAGCTCACTGATGTCTGGACCTCTCCAGGGGTTTAGCATAGCCTCTGATATTGTCAGTGGCCTAAAAACTAAACGCGGTAGCGTCAGTCTTAATTCGAGCAATATCGTATTTACTCGTCTTTTTTTAATTTTAAATCCCATTTTTAAATCATCCTCCTTAGATTAACTTTATCTTTATTTTCCTTATACATTTTATGGTGATTCAGTAAAATAATATATAATCACATTATTAACGTAATTAAATGGAAATATACTATAAAAACAGTGTATTAATTCTATAATATAATATAAATTTATGAGGTGATTATATATGAATTATTTTAGTTTTATAAAAAATGAACAGGTTCTCGAGATAGCCATTTTTGTAGTTATCTGTTTTACTATACTAACATTCTTTTACGGATTCTTTTCATTCATTCTCTTCTTAAGAAACCTTGGTTTCTATCTTAGAGATAAAAATATGGTTGAAGCCGCCAAAATTGCTAAAGAGGAAAAACCTGATCCGGTGACCCAGCTCGAAGCAACAAATAACTTACTTCGACTAATAAATACAATGATTGATAATCAATGTACTGTAATACTTAAAACTACGGTAGCTCTCGGTGAGAAATATAATTATACATCGATAAAAGATGATGTTAAGGATATATCTAATACAGTGTATAATGGACTTGATAAAACTATGATTTTTAACAATCCTAATATATTTCTCACTAATGAATACATAATGGAGTATATTACACAACAGGCATCTCTAACTCTTCTCAATGCTGTTATAAAGTATAATACTCAATCTGGATTCAGTGAACCGATAGTAAGTAATAAATAACCTATAAATATAGATGGTAAGTAAAATACTTACCATCTATATTTTTTACCTCAAACCCCAGATTGCGGTATGTATATCCTTAATAATTTCAGCATCAAATAGAGCATTATGCTTGAATTTTTCCTGATACTTTATATCAGTTAGAATAGTTGCAAGCTCTTCTCTATTGATATCGAAAGCTCGAGTTGCTGGTGCATCAACCTCTTCATAATCTTCAGAATGTATTGAAGCCCAGAACCCAATAATAGATTTTTCTCCGTATGAAAGAATATAACCTATCTCTTGATTAATATCAATACATGTAGGTGAAATGACCTCGGGAATATCAAATGCACTACCACCATCAGTTAAAAGATCTATAAGTAATACGAAGTCATAATGGCAAACATCTGATACAAATTGAATCTTAGAGCCTTCAGGGGTTTTCATCATAGAGTACCAACCAAGCCAAAGAAGTAGCATTTTTTTAACAAACTCTCGATCACCCTTAACTTCCCATTTCGGTGAATCCATACCGCCATGCATATTTGAACCAATTACAGGGATTCTAAGATTTTTTATGACATTTTTTTCTATCCATTCATCTACCTGTGTCTTATCATAATCAGTAAACTCTGCATAAAACGAATATCCTTCTATGGTAGTAAATCCAATAGATATTAGTGTTGTATTCTTATGTAACCCTGTAAACTCGCAATCAAAGTATATATAGTTCTTATCGGGGGTTTGTGGTATACAGAAATCTAGTATACCATTTTTACCATGCTTACCCATATTTTTTTTAGCCTGTAATAATGCAGCTTTAGTAATTTTATCCATTTATTTTTCCTCCTTTTTTATAATGGAACTTTTATTAGTTTCAGTAATAAATTATAGTAGTTATAGCTTATATCAATATCTGATTTCTGATCTTCCCAATAAGTCATATAACTAGTATCGTCATTTATAATAGTGTAATCGGATTTGATATTAAAATTTCTATAGTATCCTACATCCAAATCTAATGATTTGTATCTATCTATAAAATTCCTCACATATTCAATCACATCTTCTGTTGCACTGGTTTCAAGTTTATTAAAATACGATTTTATAAATTTTATCATATAATTTTCATGATATGCGAGCATTTCATCTCCAATACCTTTAACTGCAAAATCGTATGGGCTATAATATATTTCAAGTCTTGTATCAAGTTTTATATACGACGTATAATCATGTTTAGGCCGAAAATCAACAAACTTCCCAACCTGATGATTAGGACAATATTTTGTTGTTATAATGGCATCTTTCTTTATAGATAAAATATCATCATCTTCAAGATTATTATTTTCTACAAATAACTTTCTCGCATATTGAAAAGCCTTCTTGAGTTTTTCTTTGAAGATCTCATCACTTCTTTGTATTTTACCAAGTTGGATTTTTCTCTTTTCTTTTCCCATCTTCTTAAGCTCCGTTATAGTTTTTTCATCTAGAAGATTATATTCTTGTACTAGAGAAAATCCACCCTCTTTCATATCATATTCAGTAATCTCTTTATTTACTAAATAAAAATAGTTTTCATTTATGAAATTATCATGCTTCCATAAATCTGTCATTATATCACTCTCTTTTTTACATTTTTTATAATTATAAAAAATGTAAAAATAGATATAAAAAAAGATAGTAGCATAGGAATTACCCATGCTACTATATATTTTACTGATAAACTTCGTATGTGTCAATCATTTCTGATTTACTCATACCCTTAACGTACAGACCTCTCGACTTTAGGTTTTTCTTCATTTCTTTCTTATTAAGCTTAGAAAACATCTTTAAGTTAGCAGCCTGTCCTTTTTCAGTTGTTGCGTTTCTTCTGATAGTTTCTCTCTTATCTTTTTTTATTATTTTATTATATCTCTTCTTAACGGCTTTCTTATCATACATGAGTTTTTTATGAGCATCATGAGCATACAATGTATAATCATAAACTGGGTACCCAAATTTTTCATAAATATATTCAGCTAATAATGGGGTATAACAAAATGTCATCTCTTGAGGATTGCATATAAATACGATATTCATACACTCCTCTACACAACCCTTAACAACGATTGCTA
>JAEELO010000014.1 GCA_016282705.1 Candidatus Gastranaerophilales bacterium
ACAGCATCAGTATTATCTATTGCCCCCAGTTTATAATAACTGCAATTCCATTCTCTGCAATCCGCATTAAATAGTCCATGCTTTTTGCACATATCAACATATACCATATCTCCTTTGCCTCTCAACGTTACTTTTATACTGTCATCTCCTATATTACTTAACCCTTGTGCAATTGAGTTAAAAATTTTCTCAGAAGCAGGACCAAGTTTTCTAAAACTTCTGGTTTGCTTGACTTGTGCTTGGAATGCGGGCTTATATTGATATGCCTGAACTTTTAAATCCACTTTAATATCCTTTCCATATAGTTAAAAACTTATAAAAATATTTTTTGCTAAGCCTTTTTACAAAAATTTACAATCTATATTGGGAAAAGCGTGAAATAAAAGTTAGTCGTGAGGCAATTGCAATAAATATTGATATTTAAATTTTACTATACGTGTTGGTATGTACTCAATATTCGTTTTGATTTATAATAAACATAATCAGAGAGGGGATTTATATGAATATTAACAAATTGTTGAAAAATATAGCAATCGGTACATTAAGTACATTATCTGCATTGTATATATTGTTTTTAGTTTTGCCTTTTATACTTTCGCCAATAGTAAAAAATTATATTCCGACAATAAATGACGAAATAAAAAAATCAACAGGGCTTATTTCTTCAATTGAAGGAATCAAATTTTTAACCACTCCCAAACTAACAATGGGGGCGAAAGTCGGAAAATTCATTCTCTCAACGCCGGATAAGAAAGAAATATTTAATGCGGATGATTTTCAGATAAAAATGTCTTTGCTTCCTATCTTTGCAAAAAGAATCGAAGTTGATGTTGTAAGTCTTAATAATCTTAATGCTAATCTGGGCTTGAATAAAGACGGCTCTTTTGAAATAGAAAAATATTTTCCGGCACAAACAGAGCCATTACCGGTTGAAAACGAACAAACAGAGATATCCACATTGCCGTTTGGTTTAAAACTTTCAAATCGCTTGCCTGATATAAAAATCGGCGGATATAAAATTAATTTTACCGATATTTCAAACGGAAAAGAATATGTCATTAAAGGAAATAAAACCGAATTAACCGATTTTATATTCAACAAAGGATTTAAGCTCCTTGCCGGCGGTAATATGACTCTGGCAGGCAGAGAACAATTCAAATATAATGTAAAATTAAATAACAAAATTATGCCCGATATGGATTTAAATGAATTAATTTTTAATCCTGAATTACAAAAAGATAAAGAAAAGAAAAAAAATGAACAAGATGTAAAAATAAATATCCTTGATATTTTAAAAGGAATTCATGATTATAAAATTACAACAAACTTGGATTCAGATTTAGTCTTAACAAAAGATTCTTATAAAGGGTATTTGAATGCTGAAAATGTTTCTGTTTCACCAATGGGAACAACCCTTCCCCCAAGTAATATAAAATTAAATTTCAACGGTAACAAAATTGATATAGATTCAAATATTTATACTGCACAAAATGAAGCTTCAAAAATTACAGGGTCAGTAAAAACAGGAAAAAATACAAATATTGATATAAATTTTAAATCTGATGCCGAACTTGCCAATCTTGTGAAAATTGTGAACGCTTTTGCAATGACATTTAATATAAAAGATTTACAAACTCTGACCGCAAACGGAAAAATCGACGCAAAATTTAATATAAAATCTGATATGAAAACAGTTAATTCTGATGGCTATTTAAAAATCCCTTCGGCAAGAATAAGATATGGTCTTTATAACATTACTGTAGATAGAATTAATGCTGATATTGCTTTAGATAATAAC
This sequence comes from Candidatus Gastranaerophilales bacterium, assembly GCA_016282705.1. GTDB lineage: Bacteria > Cyanobacteriota > Vampirovibrionia > Gastranaerophilales > Gastranaerophilaceae > Avigastranaerophilus. The sequence goes on from JAEELO010000014.1 coordinate 1,799, forward strand.
AATATAAATATTAAAAACCTTGGCTTTGTGATATTTGAACAGCCATTAAAATTAATAGGAATAATCAAACAAGATGCAACCGCCGATTTACATTTAACCGCAAACAATTTGAGTTTAAAAGGACTTATTGTTGCATGTGGACAGGCGGCTTTATTAAAAGAAAACCCTGTTAATTCAGGACTTGTTTCTTTAAAAGCTGATATTAAAGGTAAACTCGACAGCATAAAACCGACAGCAAAAATCGTTTTAAGCAATCTTGATATAAAAAATATTCCGTCAAATACGGTTCTAAAACTGCCATTGACAAACATTGATATTATAACAGACGGACAAACTTTCTCAGGTAATGCCGTCAGCACAAATATCAAGGCAATTAATCCGGCTGCTACTGTTGTAATACCAAAACTAAACGCTAATATCAAAGAAGATGTTATTGAAATACCCCAAACTCCGGTTAAAGTTGAAAAAATCAACTTTAACACAAGCGGAAAAATAAAAAATTACCTTACCGAAAAAATTACTCTTGATTTTATTACCTCGGGTGATATTAAATCAAAACTCACAGGTGATATGAATACGATTAAGCAAACGCTCAACCTAAATTATGCAACAACTCAAAACTCAACTATAATCGTTCCGATGTTTGATAAATCAAAAATGATATTCAACTGCAACCTGGGAATTACCGGGAATATGGCTAATCCACAAGTTTCCGGAAGTGTAAATGTACCGTCAATAAATTTGCCTGAAATTCCTGTATCAATAGAAGGCCTAACTGCAAAACTGCATGGTGATATTCTTAACGGAAATGCCTCCGTTGCAAAATTCACATCGGGCGGAATTATTGCAAATTCTATTACCACAGACTTTTCTATGAAAGGCGAAAATTTCTACCTAAAAAATATGAAGGGAAATGCATTCAACGGTAAATTCAACGGCGATATAACATATAATATGACTAATACCAAAACTATTGTTGACCTTAAAGGTGATGGAATGGATGCCGAAAAAGCAATTGAAGGTGCGGCAGGAATTAAGGGCGCGCTTTCGGGGACATTAGGTTTTGATGCAAAGGTAAATCTCTTTGTTTATCCTAATTATAACGATATGATGAAATCGCTAAAAGGCAATCTGTCATTCAGAATTGACAAAGGCGCATTCGGTAAAATAGGACGATTGGAAAACCTGCTTCAAGCAAACAATATTATAGGAAATGCCGTTTTTAAAACAACTATTGCCTCTTTCTCAAATGTAGCCGCTATTAAAAACTCTGCACAATTTGATTACTTATCAGGCGAAATGTCTTTTCTAAATGGATGGGCAAATATAGCTAATATAAAAAGTACAGGAAAATCTATTGC
>JAEELO010000099.1 GCA_016282705.1 Candidatus Gastranaerophilales bacterium
AGACAATACAATGTTTTCATATTTATGCATATTAGTATTAATATAATAAATTGAAAAATTTTTAACTTTTTTTAGACTATTTAATTTTTCTTTAGTTATATCGTTTATATAATCAGTTAAAACATAAAAGTTATAACTATCTTCTTTCTTCGCATTTTTCAATATTGATAAAATCGTCACTCCCATGTATTCAGCATAATTGTCATCAATACCAAAACAGATATTAATATGAGTACATGACTTCTTAAATTTAGAATATTTATTTAAAAAATATAAAAATGGATGTTTTTTCTTAATAAGATTATTTGATTTTTCTATAAATATCTTTTTATCATTTTCTTCTGATTTATAATACTCTGTATTATTTGATTTCTTATGAATTCTGCAAAATGTTATTTTTTTATCGACGAAGCCTATAGGATTATTAAATGCATATTGTCTTAATAACCACCAATTAAGCAAAGCTGGTATATGACAATTAAAATCTAATGTTTCAATTATGGATTTTTTTATCATTACACAAGACAATGTTGGAATTGTGAAATTGTTCATATTTAAAATATCAAATTGTGAAGTTTCATTTTGTTTATTCCTAAACATGCTTATAACTGTATTTATATATGAATCTAAATAGTTTTCACCAATTGATGATATATCATTAATAATTAATTTGTTATTTTTATGTGTATTTATATATTTATATTTTTCTTCTAAATAATTTTTTGCCCAATAATCATCACTTTCCAAAAAACAGGTATATTCACCTTTTGCTTTTGAAAGTGCCAGCTTGATACTTTCTGCTAATCCTTTATTCCCGTGATTTTCATGTGTGTATAAATAAAATTTAGGATACTTATGCACATATGATTTAATTATATCTAATGAATTATCTGTCGAACCGTCATCAACAATGATAACCTCATAATTATCATATGTTTGATTCGCAATAGAATCCAAGCTCTCTCTTATATATTGCTCATAATTATAGCTGGTAACTATTATTGAAAATTTTATATCATTATTCATTTCGTATTTATTATTTCATAAATAAAACTATACCTGTACTTTTGTATATTAACATAAATTTAGCTATAATATAATTTGAGTAACAAAAATTAATTTACAAGTTAATTTATTATGTTATAATTTTTTTTAATCTGGGTATTAAAGTAGAGTACAGTTGAAAAAGAAAAGGTTAGTTAGATGAGAGTAAAAAAATTATTTATAGCAGTTACATGTGCTATCTGTTTATCCTATTTTATAGGTTTCAATTTACCTGCAAAAGCAGATTATTTGAATGTATTGAATACGATTACACGTACTGCTGATACAATTAACTCAGTAAACCGTGCCGGACGCGGAACTATGAGTACTGTTGAAGCAACTCAAAGATTTACTGACAGGCAGCAAGACCGTCAGGATAGAAAACGTGCCGAAAAAGGTTATAATGCTACAGCAGAAGAAGATTACTACAGAACTCTTCAAGAAACTCAAGCATTAAGAAATCAATATTATTACAACAACAATCTATAGAGCAGAGGAAAATCAATGAAAAAAATTATTTTAATGAGCATTCTTATAATGGCATTTATTGGTTTTGCGGCAGACAACTCAAAGGCTGCAAGTGTAGTTGAACCTCAATGGGCGGAATTTTGTCCTCCTTTATATGAAAACGCAGTATTTAAACCTGCAAAACCTAACAGCAAAAGAGATATGGAAAATAATTACTGGGCATTACGTAAAGCAAAATTTGATAAGTCTGTAATGGAATGTAAAGTAATGTCTAAAACACAAAGTGAACTTGGGATGTGCTTCTCTAGAGTTGCTAATTTAGAAAGAAATAAAAGCAACCAAAGAAAAGAAGCAAAATATGAAAGGAACGAAGAAATTAATCAACAAATTCGTGACGGCGGATATTGGTGGTATTAATAAAAATGTTTAAAAGACTTTTGTTAACAGTTATATTAGCAGGATTTGTTCCTCTTCCGATTATTGCAGAAGAGGAACAAAATTCAGCTAATATTTTTCAACAGTATAATCAGGAGGTAGTAAAACCTCATGATTATTCATATGATTATGATTTTATGAACTTCCCGATGTTCCCATTTTGGGGCAGAGGGTTTGGCTATGGCGGATATTACAGATATTCCGGACATCATAGAAATCACAATCATCACGATAGTGATTATTATAATTACTATGGCGGACAAGGTCATACATACTACGGCCCTGATTTCTGGAACGGCAATTCTAACAATAGTGAATTTTATTTGAAGGATTTGCCTGATAATACTTATGTAGATCCAAATACTTATAATTTTCAATTTCAAGAAAAAAAATAGCAAAACTTTTTTTTTGAGTTTTTAATATAATTGAGTTTAATTTAAAAACAGAGACTTGATTATATGTATATAAATAAAATAATGACAGTTAATCCGTATCAAAGAATAAATAATAATTCTGTTTGTTCTTTTCGCAATAATTTTGCAGCAGATACTTTTGAATTGAGTTATAAACAAAAAAGAAATGATAATATGAATTTAACTCCCGAAATAATAAAAATGTTAGATTGTTCTGATAAAAAATTGGTAAATGAATATTTAGAACAGTTTATTGATTATGAAACAATGATTCTTTCAGCTAACGATGAAGAGGATGTCGTAAGTGCAATGCAGCATATAGCAGATGCTGCCGAGACGGAAACTGATTCTGAAATATTATCAAAATATATTCAGGTGCTTCATAAAGCAGTATATCCGAATACCGGTGTAGGAAAATATATTAATTGCATTAATATAGGACAAAATAAGATGTTATCCGATGCGGATAAACTTTTATTGGATGACATAATATCCTCTAAACAAAGAAATTAAATATTGTTATTATCTCTTAATTCTGTTAATATGTCTGTAAATTCCTGTTCGGATAGTATCGTTCTGTTTTTATCTTTTTCTCCCAATGAATGAGATAATATTCTTCCTTTTGTACTGTCTAATGCATATAGAAAATTCATATCCTGTGAGTATCTCGCTTTATAAGCCCGTTTTAGTAAATCTGTATATTCAGGTTTTGTTCTGTCATAATACTTGCCTTGCCAGTATAAATATTTAAAATCATATTTCCTTTGTTCATTTAGTTTTTTGCCTTTACTCTTGGCTTTTATGCCAACAAGTTTACATATTTTTTTTTGTTCTTCATCATCATTAACTTTTAAAGACTGCAAAAAACCTTCCATAGAATTTATAACAACCCCGTCAAAAACAAAATTTGTCGGAGCGAAATTGCTTAATATACAATATGGAAATCTTGCCGAAGAACTTATATCTATTTTTAGAGATACTTCATCTTTTTTTTCTTCAGTTGAATTTGTTTGTTTATGTTTTCCGAATTGCAATATATTTTTATTATTATTGATAAGACTAATTTTCATTTTAACCTCATAAGGTTAAAAACATATAAAAAAATATTTTGTTATTTTCCTGTCAATTGAACAAAAAATGTAGGTGTCCCGTTTATTATACGCATTGATTTAAGTTCAAATCTCACATCATTATGGAACAATAATTCTTCTTGGAATGCAAATTTATTTTCACCCAATCTTAAAGTTTTAAATACACTGTTAACATCTATTGCATTAGCTGTGCCTGCAGGTAATTCCTGCGGAACATCAATATACATCATACATTTTTGTCCGTATGTCTTTTTAGTGACATCTAAATTTCTTGTTACGGAAGTTAATCTTCCGGGTTCATATATAACAGGTAATTCAGGATGTTCCATTTTCTTTTCTAACAGACTAAATAATCTTGCTATTTCGTCATCACTTAGCACACCTCTATATAAGGTTCGGGTACCTTTCATATCGGCAGGCATTTGATTTATCAAAGCTTTAATTTTTTCTATAGATAATCTTACTTGAGCATCATCTTTAGAGTAAAATTTTTGCATAGCCAGTACATAATCTCTTAAAGCTTGTGCGGCTTCTTGACGGTCTAATGATGCAACAGGAACTGCTTGTGCATTAAGAGTATTGCAATTTCCTCTCGTTCTGATTAACTGTTCTATTGTATATTGACCTTCAAGATTATCTATTAAATCAATCATTTTGGTTATATCTTCATCGGAGAACAAATCGCCTGATGCTTTGATACGGTCTATTAGCGGTTTATATTTCGGTTCTTCCGATAATGTTTCCAAAAGTTCTAGCATTTCTGCTCTTTTGTAGTGCGGTGCTTTATCATAATATCTTTGTCTTATAGCTATAATTTCATCCATTTGTGAAGCATCAACTATACTTGTATCTTGGGAAGCTTTTCTTCCAAAGAATTTTTTAGCCTGACTGCTTCTTACGGTATTAGGTAAATCCGCTTTTTTTATACTTCCGCCGTCAATAGATACTCCTGAATGTTTTATATCATCAAAACTTAATGTAATATGCTTTGAAGTATCAAATGTATCCGTAACCGTCATACTTCTTCTTACGGGATCAATTTTCTTTATGGAGAAATAATGCTGAATTGTACCATTACCGTCAATTACTCCGTCTGAATTTATCTTCATTCCAAGAGATAAAATAGAATTTCCTGCATCTATTTCTCTTGAAGCTCTCTGTAAAACTTCATCAGATAATGAAGAAACATCCATATGGATTGGATTTAAACCCATTCGTTTTGCGATTACATCTGCATAACCTCCGTTTAATGCATCAGAACCGGCAATTTGTTTATACAGTTGTTCAAATATTCTTACACCTGTTTTGTCGGCAAGTGCTTCATCGGATAATGAGTCTTTAGTTACTTTAAAAATTTGTTTTCCTATTGAAATCAGATAATCTCCGTTAGCGTCGGTAACAATAGATTTTCTTATCTGTTTAGCGGTTTTGTCGTTGCCTAATAACCCATCAAATATTGATAATAAGGCACAATCTCCGGTTTCACCTTGAGCAAATTTTGTTTTTGTTCCGTCCGGTAATATTTTAGCTATGGTTAATTTATTATTTATTCTGGTTAATGCTGTGCTTCCTGCCTTACCTGCAAGTCTGAAGCCGCCGCCTATTAATGGTGCAGCAATCATTCCGCCAATAAATCCTTGTTTTACATTTTTCCAAAGATTTTTAAAATCGCCTGTCGCAATGCTTCTTGCAAATGCATCTGCTGCTCCTGAAACTGAACCGTTAACTGCCATATCTGTTGCATATGCGGCTACTCTTGCAGCAACAAGACCGATTCCTTTTTTCGCTCCGTTTTTAGCAATATATTCTGCACCTTGTTTCGCAAGGAGTCTTGTTAAAAAGCTCTTTCCTGCTGTTTTAGCTCCTGCTTCAACGGCTTCTCTACCCAACGATTTAACAACATTAAGACCAAATAATTTTGCGACGCCGGTACCTGCTGCACCTCCTAATGCATTTGTAAACGGAGCCATCAATCCGTTGGTAAAACCTGTTATTATATCATAGCCTAATGTTTTATATTTTCTGCCGCCGACTGCGGCATCAATTCCTTTTATTGCCGGTTTCGCAACAGTTCCTATACCTGCTGCAAGCATTAACGATGTACCGCCTGTGAATGGTGCGGCCATTGTAGCACCGATTGCAATGAAACCTGATACCATATCAGCAAAAACATCCACTGACATTTCCTGTCCTTTTTTGTATTTTGCTAATGCAATATCTGCTTCTTCTTGTGTAATTGTGCCTTCTTCAAATTTTTTAATGATTTTTTCAACATTTTTAGAGCTTGCTTTGAGGTGAAGAATATTTTTTGCACCATCCCAAATCTTTCCTACTAGACCTTGAGTCTTTTTAGTTTCAAGAAGTTCTTGCTTTAATTTAGCTGCCGCTTCTTTTCTGTCAGCTGCATCATCTGTAAAAGGATTCGAAAGTTCAATTGTATCTTTGTCTAAGTCTTTTAAATTTGCACCATAATCTGAACAGCTACTGTTTATTAGTTGGCTATTCCTTTTTTGTATATGAATTCCCGAAGGGTTATTGTTTAGACTTCCAATCCTCATTTGATAAGAACACCTGTTATACATATAAAGTATTTTTTTTATCAAAAATTGTTTGGTCGGAAGTTTCAAACATAAAAAGTTTACACTAATTTAATACTTAATTAATTGCTTAACAGAATTTACAACACCTATGTATTTGCTATAATAACAATATAGTTAATCGGAGATTTGAATGACAGTTTCAATAGCTATTACCGGCAAAAGCGGAAGCGGAAAAACCACAATTGTAAAAGCTCTGTGGCAAATTATAAGGGAGAAACATCCTGATAAATCTGTTTTATTGTTTGATAATGATTTGACAACGGAACTCGGTCACAGCTTTGGCAAAGATATACGACAAACAATATACGGGATAAGAAGCGGAAAACACGAATACAAAACGGGTATTCCTGAGCATATGACCAAACAAGAGTTCATTGAATGGGCATTGGAAGATATTCTTGAACCGTTAGATGACAATACCGATATTATTGTAAGCTGGTTAATCGGTTCAAAAGATTGCCGTTGTCCGATTACAAAACAGTTGAATGATGCGCTTGTTAAATTAATAGCAAGATATGATTATGTAATTTTTGATTGTGAATTTGACCTTAAATATCTTCATCAGCTGGTTGATATTCCTATTAATGTTACACTCGTTGTGGCAAGACCGAATGAAGCATCTATTCATCTCGCAAAAAGAATTGAAGAATATAGTGCAAAATACGCAGCAGGTGAGCAGTTGGGCGTAATCCTTAATAAGGTAAATAAGCAAGAGATGGAACCGCTTTTAGAATTGTTAAATAAGTATGATTTAACAACTTTAGGAACAATTCCGAAAGATGATAACTTAAAATACAACAGAGTGTCAAAAGAATCACAAGTCGTAAAAAAAGCGCTTGAACAATTATACTTCAGGCTTAATGTACCGCAAAATGAGGAAAATTCATGACAATAATTTTAGACGGAAAAAAGCTTTCTAATAAAATTATAGAGAATTTAAAACAGGAAACCGAAAATAGTTCCAAAAAGCCAAAGCTGGCTGTTATTATTGTCGGTGATAATCCTGCAAGCCAAATTTATGTAAAAAATAAGCAAAAACAGGCTGAATATATAGGCTATGAATCTCTCGTGATTCCTCTTCCTAAAGATGCTACGGAAGAAAATATACTTGAACACATTTATATTTTGAATGAAGATACAAATGTAACGGCAATTCTTGTTCAATTGCCATTGCCTGAACATATAAATAAACAAAAGATTTTAGAAGCCATAGACCCCGTTAAGGATGTTGACGGCTTTACTTCATATAATTTTGGGAGATTAGCACTAAATTATACACCATATGCATACCCTTGCACTCCGAAAGGAATAATAAGGCTATTGGATGAATACAAAATTGATTTAGACGGCAAAAAAGCACTTGTAATCGGACGTTCCAATATAGTAGGAAAGCCTCTTGCATTATTTCTTCAAAACAGAAATGCAACGGTTACAATGGCAAACAGTCATACTCAAAATTTAAAAGAGCTTTCACGAAATGCGGAAATTATAATATCCGCAGTAGGGAAACCTAATTTTATAACTGCAGATTATATAGAAAATAAGCCTGTTATTATTGATGTAGGTATAAATAGAACCCCAACGGGTTTGTATGGCGATGTGGATTATAATAATGTATTTGAAAAAGCATCATATATCACTCCGGTTCCGGGCGGAGTCGGACCTATGACAATTGCTATGCTGATGGAAAATACATATGAATTATTTAAAATTCAAAGAAGTTTAATTATGTAAATTTAACATAACTTAATATATATCCAAAGTATATTCAAGGTATATTGTGCCTGTAATAATAAACATTTTGGGTAAATTAAAACATTATATTATATTTGACTTTCCTAAGAAACGCATTAAAGTTCATGTTTAGAAAAGCCGATATGTAGGTATATAAATAGTACATGTGTTCCCCGTTATGCGAGATTATATCTTAGCACAAGAAGAGGTCAGGAAAGTTATGATTCTAGAGTACAAAGTGAATGATTTACACGTTCAGGCAGCTTGGCTGAAAACTCTTTATGATTTGGTTGAAGAGCTAAATTGTAAATGTCAGACCTACATTGATGAATCATACAATCGAAGCAATAAAAACTTCGACAGAATGAGAACCATTAAGATTTACGGCTCTGATACGATGTTAGGCTGGTTCAAATTAAGAATGGAAAGATATTCTCATTTTATCTTCAACTTTAATGAACAACCCGACATTAAGAGCGGTTTTGTAGAATAGTTGTATCAACTTAGTTTTGGTTTTTTATAAAAAAATACCGCGGTATGCGGTATTTTTTGTACTTGTTAAATTAAAAAATAAATTTTATTATTAATACGAGAGGTTTATATGGAAAAAAATATTGATTTATATTTTGAAAATCAGTCAGAAGAAGCTAAATTAATTTATACGGTTGGAATGTTGTGGTCTCAGATAAGTACAAAATTGGAAACAGTTCTTTCAAAGTATAATCTGAATATTGCAAAATTTAATATTCTAATGATTATTAAACACGCCGGAGGTAAAGACGGCATTCAACAAAATGAAATAAGTAAACGTCTTTTAGTTACAGCTTCTAATATAACTAAACTTTTAGATAAACTTGAAAGAGACGGTATGATTACCAGAAATAATAAAGAAAATGACCGTAGAGTTAAATTGATTATGATAACTCCGTCTGCTTCAAAATTGCTTGATAAAACTTGGGCTATTTATCAAAAAGAAATAAAATCTATAACTGAAAAAATGCAGTCAAAACAAGCAAAAGAACTCAATAATAAATTACTTGAATGGTTAACTAATATTAAGTAATGTAAAAAACAAACAAAACAATTGAACAGTTAATAGTTGAGTGGTAAACTAATAATATAGAGTTTATCACAAAGGAGACTATTAATGAATAAAACGGCTATATTTATTAAAGATAATTATGAGTTCATTGTATTAATAAGTATTTTCTTTTTATTAATGCTAGTATTTGCTGTTGCTCATTTCATATTGCCTAAAATCGGTGTTTCGGATGTAATATCTGTTCCGTTAAATACCATACAGATTGATTATAATTTACTTAACTCACTTCCTGTTTATATGTAGAGGATTTATTATGTCTGATGAAATTCTTGAAAATAAGGTATCTTTTACAGATTTATTTTTTAACAGCATTTTTGTTGCATTTTGTTCAATTACAGGGTATATTTATATACTTTTGATTATTGCAGTTGTTATTCCGTTATGTACAGCATCATTTTTCTATATTCCCGGTTGGATATGGTTCTTAGGAATATTTGCAAAAGGTGTGAAATATCTGGTATGTTTTCTGTGGGTATGTATACTAATATCTGTTTTCACAGATATTATACGGGTGTTTATTCCTTCTTTCAGTATAAAAAAATACAACATTAAACCAGTATGTGTTCTGATTTTTAGGTTCATAGCTGCAATTGGAGTGCTTATATTTTTCATAATTACATTGATGCTTCAAAGTCTTGCAGCTTCAATTCATTAAAGGGGATGTTATGCTTGAAATAAACAAACCATTGATATGTCAATACATAAAAGAAAGAGTACAAAAGCGAGTTTAAAATGAATCATTATAATTGTATATTTACAGGCGGCTCTGCTAGAGGACTTTGTTATGTTGGTGTTTTAAAAGCATTGGAAAAGCTTGATATTAAAATTGATATACATGCAGGTTCTTCAATTGGTGCAGTAATTTTGGCATTTTATGTTCTGGGTTATAATGTAAATGAAATAGAAAAAGAGATTGATAATCTTAATTTATGTTCATTATTTATTGATATTAATCCTAAAATAATTTCAGATTTAGCCTTGTCAAAAGGAAATATATATTATAAATGGCTAAAGAATAAAATAGAATCAAAATTTTACGGAAAAGCGAATAAAAAAGGTAAAATGCCTTCGGTATGTTTTAAAGATATAAAACAAGATTTAATAATAATAGCAACTAATCTAGAGACAAGCGAAGCGGAAATATTTTCTAAAACTACAACTCCGGATATGGAATTGGCGTTGGCTTTAAGAATAACTTCATCTATGCCTGGTTTATTAAAACCCGTAGTGTATCAAGGTAAAACATTAATAGATGGTGATATTTTGAGAGGCAGACCTATCTGGAAATCAGTGAAAAAATTAATTAATGAGCCTGAAAAACTCCTTGAATTCAGAATTACAGGGGGAAATAGAAATAAATTATCAAAAAATCCTGTTAAACTGGTTAATTCTATAGTTAATGCGGCTGCATATGCAATAGATAATGATGCTGTAAACACTTATAAGGATTATATTAATATTATTCAAATAAATATAAATGATTTGCTTTTTACCGATTTTAATCTTTCAAGAAACAGAAAAAAGAGCATATATGATATAGGCTACAAAACAACAATGACCTATTTTCATAATAAAGCCTGCGGGAAAAATTAAAGTTTTATTTTTTACTGTCGACATATATAACTACAAAGGAGATATGTGGAAAAACAATATTGTTTTTGAAAGGAATGAGATGAGAATAGAAAGCAACAATTTCATGGGGATTAACACTGCTTTCGGACAAAGGACAAACAAATATGACCCAAAAGAGGCAGCCGTTGCAAAAAAGCTCGGTATGAGTGTTGAAGAATTTGTTAATCTTCCCGAAGATGAAAAGGCACAAAAAGTTCAGGCTTACAATAAAGCGCATCCGGATGACAAAATAGAGGAAAAAGGCAAAAATCAACAGCCAATGCAGCCTTTAGGCAATGAAATGCAGCAATTCCATAATGACATTAACTGGGATAACGTAAAACTGGAATAGATTTTTATTTTTCGTTTTTATCGTTGTTGTGCGATTTTCCTATTGAAATACAAGCTATTAAAATCAATAAAAACAGAATTGAAGAAAAGATTAGTTTTGTTTTATCCTTTTCTATGTTAACATTCGGAACTTCAACTTCATCTGCATATGCCTGATTTACAAATACGGAAAGCAATTTATAAGACAGACTGTTTATATATTTTTTTGCTTCACGTAAATTTTTCTTGTTATTCTTTTTTATTGCAGATTTTTCATTATCAGGAATATATTTTAAACTTTCGTCAAAAGATTTTTTAAGTGTTTTTAATTCGTTTTTATAATAACTTTTCAGTGCTGAAGAGGATTTTTTTATTTCAACGTACGCAATTCCGTTGTGGAATGGTGCTGCTTCTATAAACTTTTGTTTTATTACGTAATTACCTTGTTTATCTATATATCCGTAACCGTTGTTACCATATTTTGTAGCCGCAGCAAGACCTTCAGAAAAATTACCGAGTGTTCCTGTAAAATCTCTTATAACAAGTTCACCGTTTTTATTCATATATCCACTGTTGTATTCTTTTCTTACGGATGCTTTAAGATAATTATTTTTTCTTATTTCTTCAAGTTTTTTATTTATTTGTTCTCTTTTGAGTTCAAAATCGTTATCTTTATGCGAATTAAAAGAATACAAACTCTTAATCGATTCATTTTCGATATTTATTTTTTCACGTTCTTCAGCTGACAAATCAGTTTTTACATAAAATTTTCCTTCTTTGATTTCGCCATAATATTCATGATTATTTGGAAGAACTTTTTCGGGAAATACAACAGGATATCGGTCATACAAAGACATCGTTTTTTGAATATATGCATAATAACTTGGCTCATAATACACGGCAGCAAGACCTTCCGAGAAATTACTTGAGCCTTTGCACTTATAATTATACCAATATTTATTATCTTTTGACGGACTATAGCACATAAACAATATATCAGAAGGTTTAATTGCCCAGTTACCTTTTTCATCTATATATCCGCATTTACCGTCTAAGCAGGCAGCAGCTAACCCCTCACTATATTTTAATAATAAATCAAATTTTGGTTTTATAAGCCAATTGCCTTTTCTGTCTATTACACCCCATTTTCCGTCCTTATATACATTCAATTTGTCGCCGATAAAATGATATTGTCCGACACCGGGAAATCTGTCAAACTTAGGTTCTATAACAACTTTACCGTCTTTATCTTTAAACCCGACAAGATATTTATCACTATTACATTTATTTCTTATATCATTTAATAACTTTCCTCTAGTTTCAAAGTCTTTTCCGTTTTTTCTTGCTTTTTCAAGCTCATTTTCATGTCTTTTATAACATTCTTCACTGCTTTCTTTTAATTCCATATATTGAGAAAGAGCATTATCCAATTCAGCAGGTCGTTTATATTGAGGACACGTAGTATATTCACCCTGTTTATTTATACAGACAGTTTTTACTGTAGGGTCAATCACATCTGCATTTGCGATTGTGCAAAATATTCCGAGGATAAAAAATATTATATAAAATCTTTTCATTATGTAGTCTTTCACAAGAATAATTTTAGTAATTTTTATTTATAAAATTTATATGCTTTGAGGCTTGCACCTATATAGTCAGTAAATTTAGGATTATCTTTTTCATAAAAGTTTTCATCAATTTTATATTCAGCGAGTAATTTTTCGTTGTTTTCAGCGCTGTATATTTTTGTTCTGTTTAGTTCATCCGTCTTGGAAAAATATTGATATCCGTTAGGATTCTGTTCTTTATATATCTTTTTTCTTTTACTTGCAGATATTTGAGCAGCATAATCGATTAATTTTTGTTTTTCCGTGAAAGACATATTTTGCCATAAATCTTCTTCCACATAAAATTTATTTTCATCTTCTTCAATAGAATATGTTTTGAATATCTCAGCAGACATTTCATCTAAGAATTTTTCAAGGTTAGCCATAGTCTTTTCTGATTGTTCAGGATTTGACATAATATCGTGAACGGAATTTATAATAAATCCGAAAATCAGTATAAAAGATACTATAGGAATAAATACAAGCCAAAAGATAAGTCCTGTTATAACCCATTTTTCTTGATATTTATTAAATTTACCAATATTTTCAAAACGTTTATTTTTCCAAGCCCATTCATTACCTTTAAATCCGAACCATATTGAAACTCCGAGATTAACAAAAGGAATAAAACCCAGAATTAAATAGATTAATGTTATATATGTTTTATTAAAAAGTCCCCATATCCAACTCAACAGAAAAGCACCCCAGTTAAACTCTTTTTTTATAATCTGCGGTACTTTAGCATTATCACCTTGACCGGATGTATTTATAAACGATTTATTATTTGAGCTTTTTTCGGAATTTATTATATTGTTATTTTCTTCGTTTGACATATGCATATCCTCTTGGTTTTAATTATACAATATTTTTTTAATAGATTATTAATTGATTGTAAACAATTTCCATTAAACACAAATTAAAGCGCAATTATGTATTTTCACCGGTTTTGTAGGAATAGTATAATCAAAAGGAATCAGAAATATGAATATAAATTCGGTAAACAACTCTTTTTGTGCGGTACAAGGGCATAAAAACAGTTCTATAAATTCTGTTCCATCATTTTCTTGTCAAAAAGCACAAAATATAGAAGGAACCGAATCCGTATATTCAAGAGGAAAAATAAGCATAGCATTTGCAAGTTTAGCAAAAATTTTTCAAACTCATAATAAATCGGAAGAAGAAACAGCAAAAGAATTAGTTCCATATGTTCTTGATGCTGCATGTTACAGAGCAGGTATTATCAATCCAAAACAAGTTGCTTTAACTTATAGATACGGGAATGCTCAAATCTCAGAAGCGGAACCTGAAATTATTGAAAAAGTTAAATCTAATCTGCAAAAAATGGGAATTAATGAAATTAATGAGAATAATTTAAAACTTTTTAGAGTTGCAGACGGAGATAAAGAAAGATTTGTATATAAAAGATTTAGTTATTATGATGAAACAGATAAGAAATCCATAATATTTTCACAAAATGGGGAAATGGATTACAAAGTTGCATATATGTTCTCGGCAAAAGGCGAAATATTGGATTATTATCACACTGATATTCACAATCCGGACATTTGGACTGTTTTATAAAAACTATTTAATTTGGGATTTTAAATAAAAAGGGCATAGTTTCTTATGGCATTAAAATGGTTGCGGGAGTTGGATTTACAAAACGAACAGGTGAAGAATGAGCCTTGTGAGCTTGTATCCCGAGCAATTTGCGAGGGTGAACCTCGGTGAAAATACAGTGACCAAATAAAAAAGGTCATCCTTCTTGATGACCTTCAAATGGTTGCGGGAGCTGGATTTGAACCAACGACCTTCGGGTTATGAGCCCGACGAGCTACCAGACTGCTCCATCCCGCGATATTAAATTGTAAAATTGTTGAAACTCTTTCAACAATTTCATTATCGTATGCTAAAAACAAAAAATCAACCCCTGCAAAATTGAACGGTTTAAACAAACAATCACTCCTGCACTTTTAAGCAAAATATGCTCTGCCTCAGTTATAAGCATAACAAAATAAGATTACAGAAAAGAAGTTCTTTCAGGTTTAGGTTCAGATTTTCGTTTATCTTTATCCACAGTTGATTATGAAATTGAAGATATTGTATCAACCGTTGCAGCTTGGCTTTCAGAGGAAGGTTATACGGATTGTAATGCGGTATTTAACGGAAAGAATGCTGATGATATCAATACATTGATTGCACAATTCGGTAGTTTATCCGAATGGCAGGCAATAGGTTAAAACAATAAAAAGCCGAGGAATAAAACCTCGGCTTTTAATTATTATTCGATTTAAAAAATGCTGTTATTATTCAATTTTATCTTTTAAAAAATCTTCTGAAAAATTCAAGCAAAGTCTCAAAAGATACAGGACGCGGTTTCTTTTTTGACACGTGATTAAGGTTATCTTGCAAATCAGGTGTTTCTTCTGCAATCTCAACAATCGCATATTTTTCTATTGGTCCATGGTAATCAACAATTGCATATTTTTC
>JAEELO010000100.1 GCA_016282705.1 Candidatus Gastranaerophilales bacterium
AATCCTTGGGATTCATCAAAAGAATATAAAATATCGCTTGCAGATGCAAGAAAGTTCTCATCAGGTATACAGTATTATGCATTTGATGACAGCTTTAATGAAACAAGTACAATAGATCCTCAAATATTAGAGGCTTCTCAAACAACAAGTACGGTAGTTCCGCCAACAGGACAAGCACCTATAACATCTACTGAAACACCGACACAACCTGCTGCAACTCCAACGACACCGTCAGGAGGAACAAGTCCAAGCAGTTATAATCCGACAAATACAAATGGAACAGGAGACAATCAACAACAAGAAGGTCCAAAGACCATAAAAAATATGTCTCTTGATGAATTAAAATCATTAAAACAAACAACAGAATCTGATTTAAAAACGAACCAAGATAAATATAATGCCGTTATGGATGCAACAGACTCAAACATTGCACAATTAAAAACAGCAAAAGAAGAAGCTTATACAAAATTCCAAGAAGAATTAAAGAAAAAAGATGCTCAATTATCTGAAGATTATGATGCAGCTAAAAAAGCTGTTGACGATAAACAAAAAGAAATAGATGATAACGATAAAGATATTACAGATACTGAAACAAAATTATCATCAGCTGAAACAGCATTATCAAATGCGGAATCATTAGTTACAACATTAGAAAGTTCTGTATCGGAATTAGAAGCAGCAATATCATCAGGCAAGACCGATAATAAAGAAGATCTTCAAAAGAAACTTACTACAGCAAAAAATCATCTTGCTAAAGCAAAGCAAGCAAGAAATGATGCAAAAACCAACAAAAATACAATAGAAACTAAATTAAAAGAATTAAAAGAAACAAAAACAAGACTTGAAGGAGAACTTGCACCTCTAAAAGAAAAATTGACAGAGCTTGAAGAAAAAGTTGCAAGCCTTTCAGAAAATTCTCCTGATTTGCAAACAGGATACAGTGCTTATAAAGATGCTGAAAAAGCATTTGAGACAGGTAAAACAGAAGCTGCCAAATCAGCAAAAGAAGCTATAAGTACTAAACAAAAAGAGCTTAATGAAATTGATACTCAAATTGCAGCAAATCAAAATCTACAATATAAAAATCTATATAGTGCAACAAAATTAAATAAAATATATACTCTTAACGGTAAACAATATATGAGTTTATTCTCTCAAAAGGAACTCGATAACTTCTTATCTCAAGAATGGAGAAACGGAAATTATAACTTTAACAGCAATTGTTTATCTATGGCTCAACTTTACAGTAAAGATATAATGAAGCAAATGGGGCTTAAAGGCAATTACCAAGATATTATAAGTGATGACAAAGCTACCGTTGAACAAAAAGCAAAAGAAGCATTAGACAACGGATACCCTGTAGTTCTGCACGTAAGTACAAAAAGAGGCACAAGACACTTTGCAACAGCAGTCGGATATAGAATAGATGAAAACGGTAAAATAGCATTCCTTCTTGCAGATAACGTAAGAGGAGTCGGAATTACAGGCTGCGGCGACGGAGAATACAGACATTTAATTACAGGTTACAGTACACCGTATAAGAACCAAAATTACGGCTACAGATGTATGATTTACGGATAAATATAATTATACATTCGGTATTACAACTGTAAAAGTTGTCTTTTCAGGGATTGAAGAATCAATTTCTATCTTACCGTTATGTGCAAGCATTATTTGCTGTGAAAGATATAATCCCAAACCGGTTCCTGCTTTTCTGAATTTAGAATGTCCGCAATAATATTTTTGAAAAATCAAATTCAAATCTTCCTGAAGAATTCCCATACCTGTATTTGTAACATGCAAAAGTATATTTTTTTCATTTATATCTGAAGATATTTCTATTTCGTGTTTGGCGGGACTAAAAGAAATTGCATTTTGGATAATATTTTTAAGTACTCTTTTCATCTGAAAATCATCAAATGATAAGGAAATATCTTCTGTCTTTTCTATACTTAATATTATTTTATTTAAATTTTTCTCAGCAATAGGAAACATTTCAGCTACAACACTTTTAATAAATTCATTAACCGAATGGCGGGCAATATTTAATTTTATTTCTTTTTGATCGAGTTTATACGTTTCCAGCATATTCTCAATTAAATCTTTTAATTCTTGATTAGATGACTGCATAAGATTTAATACCTGAGTCTGTTTTTCGTTTAATTCACCAAAACGCCCCTCCAATAAATAATTCAGTGAATTCAACTCTGCTATAACAGGAACTTTCATATCATGAGCAAGTGTAGCCGCAAAATCTTCTTTAAAAAGTCTTAACTGTTTTTCTTGTTTTATGATTTCTTCCAGAGATAAATTTTTATCGGACAAGGTAGTTTGATATTCTTTTATCATATTTTCTCTGTCTGATATGGTTTCAAAAAGCCTGTTAACAGTTTTTTCAAGATATTTATCATTCATACCCTGCATTCTGACCGAAATATCACCATAACGCATCCTTTTAAACGCAATGTACAATTTTGAAATATCTTTTTTTAAATTCCTATAATTTTTATATAAGAAAAAGAAATTCAAACAAATTATAAATAATAAAATTAATAAAATTATACTAAAATATAAAAACATACGAGAATTATATCACGTTTTTATATTTTACTGAAAAGTAATTCTTTTAACTGTTTATCTATAATCATTTCGGAATATTTTTTTAATAAAAAGAGAGAGAAACAATAATGTTTCTCTCTCTAAAATAAATAAGATTATTTTATTTAACCATTTGGCTCATAACTTCTTCTGCAAAGTTATCTTGTCTTTTTTCAAGACCTTCACCTAATGTCCAACGGATAAATGATTTAAGTTCAAGTTTTCCGCCGATTAATTGTTCGATTGTCATATCCGGATTTTTAACAAACGGCTGTTCCATTAAACATTTTTGAGCCATTAATTTGTTAACACGTCCTTCAACAATTTTTGCTCTTATTTGTTCCGGCTTTTTAGCCAAATCTTCTTTTCCCATTTCAATTCTTGTTTCTTCATCAATTACATCTTGAGGAATTTGTTTTCTTGAAATGAATTCGGGAGAAGAAGCAACAATATGTAAAGCTATATCTTTTAATAACTCTGCATCTTGTTTTGTAGCAGAAATTAATACACCGATTCTGCCCATATGAACATAACTTGCAAGTTCGCCTTCAGAAACGATTTGAAATCTTCTGATGCTGACCTTTTCTCCGATTGTAGCAATTTTGCTTTTTACTAAATCTTCAATTTTCATATTGCATTGAGGACAAATCGAAGCATTTAATTCATCTAAGTTTGCCGGTTTTGTAGCTACAATATGTTTTGCTATACTGTCAACAAATGTCTTAAATTCTTCATTTCTTGCAACAAAGTCTGTTTCACAGTTAACTTCAACAATTGCACCTACACCATTTTCGATATATGTTGCAACTAAACCTTCTGCAGCAATACGGTTTTGTTTCTTTTCTGCTGATGCAATACCCTTTTGTCTAAGGAATTCCATAGCTTTTTCCATATCGCCTTCGCATTGTTCAAGAGCTTTTTTAGAGTCCATAAAGCCTGCGCCTGTCTTTTCTCTAAGTTCTTTAACCATTGCAGCTGTTATTGTCATAATTAATTATCCTTTCAATATTATTATGCTTCTTCAGTTTTTTCTTCTTTAACTTCTTCAGCTTCTTTTTCTGCTTTAACTTCTTCAGCTACACCAGCATCTTCAGCTTTTATTGACTGAACTTTTTGCATTTGGTTAGCCTTGTTTTCTCTTAATTGTTTACCTTCTAAAACTGCATCTGCAAGTTTGCCGCAAACCAATTTAATTGAACGAATAGCATCATCATTACCCGGAACAATATAATCAATACCATCCGGATCAGCATTTGTATCGGCTAAACAAATAACAGGAATGTTTAATTTGTTTGCTTCTGCTATTGCAATTGCTTCTTTCTTTTGGTCAACAACAACCAATAAATCAGGCATGCCTCTCATTTCTTTGATACCGCCTAATGTTTTGGTTAATTTAGAAAGTTTTCTCATCATTTGAGCAATTTCTTTTTTCGGTAATTTTTCTATTTGACCTGAATTTGAAAATTCTTCAATTTCTCTTAATTTGTTAACTCTGCCTCTAATTGTTTCAAAGTTAGTAAGCATTCCGCCTAACCATCTTCTGTTAACATAATAAGCTCCGGCTCTTGATGCTTCTTCTGCAACTACATCAACGGCTTGTTTTTTTGTACCTACAAAAACAACATTTTTACCTCTTGCAGCTGCATCTCTAACTACAGCATATGCTTCATCTAATTTTTCGGAAGTTTTTCTTAAGTCTAATACATAAATTCCGTTTCTTGCACCGTAAATATACGGTTTCATTTTAGGGTTCCATCTTTGTGTTTGGTGTCCGAAGTGTACTCCGGCATCGAGTAATTCAATCATAGATGCTACCGGCATCAGTTTTCTCCTTTTTTTTCTTAGTAACCTGTGAATTGCTTTCCCATCTTACGAATAAGACTAAGCTGTCACATCATTTGTTCCGGTTTATCGAGTTATTTACCAGCATTTAAAGGTATGTACCCGTTCCATTCCATACGTGCAACCCCACCTATCGGATTTGCAATTCAAAAATATATTAATACAAACAAAAAAAAATAAAAAGAATATTTTTAATTTTCGCAAAAAATTTAATGTTTGTATGTTAGAAATACGGAGAGAAAAAATGATTGAACCGATTAGCCATACAAATCCATATTACAATTCGGCAAGCTTACAGCGTCCATACTATGCCTGTACGTCTTGTTTATTGCCTGTTCCCGGACGAAATTACTGTATTTTCGACAAAGAAGAAGTTGATTTCTTTGTAAATGAGAAAGAAAAAGCTATTCCTTATTTGACAAATATTTTAACATTTTCAAATGATGAAGCACAATTGACAGAAGTTTTACATATTTTTAATAAAATGCTTGATAACGGTGTTAAAGGCATAGATAAATTATATCCGTTATTATCCCGTTTTAATAATACTACATCTGCAAATATACAGTCTTATTTGGCAGGTATTTACAGAAAAACTCAAATACCTGACGGATTTGGACCTTTAGTAAAAATGCTTATACAAAATTCCATAAATCCATTTAAAAATCCGTATTTTGACCCCAATGAAGAAATAGGCGGCGCAATATTAAGCTATTTATCCGACAAATTCAGACACTAATTTTACATATTAACCTTTACATAAATTAAGGTTTAATTTTTTTTGTATGTATTTGAAATATAATTCATAATAGAAAATTTATATGGAATGGTTTTCCGTATAAAAGGTAGAAGAGGTTATTATGAAAAAATTTATTAAAGTTACGGGAATTACAATAATTTCAATAATTATTGTTTTATATTTAGCATTTTTATTTGTATTGCCAAATGTAGTAAATATAGATAAATTTAAGCCTGATATTCAAAAAATAGTAAAAGAACAGTCAAATCTTAATTTTGACTTTGAAAAAGCAAAAATTTCCGTCACCCCTTTATTGTCTGCAGGAATTACAATGAACGGGATAACAGTAAAATTACCGGACAGTTCGGAATTAGCCGTTGCGAATTCTCTAACTGCAAGAATTTCTTTACCTCACTTATTATTTAAAACAATAAAAGTGACAAAAGCAGAATTAATTAATCCGATAATAAATATAGATATTATTGATAACAAAGAATATAAAGCAGTAACAGTTGTAACAGAAGCAATTAAAGAACAAGAAAAAAACAAAAAAGAATCGACCTCTGAGGAAAATAATTTTGATATTTCATCAATTAAAATTAACATACCTAAAATAAAAATAACTGACTATTCTGCATTTGTTAACGATTTACAAACTAACGATTTCCTTAAATTAAGCGGGAATGAATTAATACTCGGATATAACGGTAAAAATGTTTTATTAAAGACAAATGCCGAAATGTTTGTAAACCAACAGAAAAATATTACTGCAAATATTGATATAGATACGGTAATTCCTGAAATTACTGAAGCAGACAATAAAAAGGCTTCTAATAAAAAGGAAAACACAGAGGAATTACCTTTTATAAATCCTGTTTCAATATATAAAGCATATGACTTAAAAACAAATATTGATTCCAAATTAAAAATCAGACAAAAAGATGACGTATACGTATCAAACGGCTATTTAAAAATTGATAATCTTTCAGTTCAATTGGCAGGTCTGCGTCTTCCTGAAAGTAATTTTCTGCTTAATACAAACGGAACAAAAGCCAATTTGGATTCAAATATCTATGTCGCAGAAAAAGAAAAAATATCATTACTTGGGTTAATCGATTACGGTAAAAAACCTCAAACCGATTTAAAAATCAAATCAGATGATATTCATACGGATAATATTGTAAAATTAGCACATGCAGCATTAAATTCGGCTAATATTAAAAATGATTTAGACCAAATAAAAGGCGACGGCCATTTTAATGCGGATGCTTTAATAAAAACAGATTTTAAACAATTAACATCAAACGGTAACATAACAATTAATGACGTTGAACTTACAAATATAAAAGATAATTTCAAAATAGCAAAAATAAATTCAATAATTTCCTTAGATAATAATATTATTAAGTTTATAGATACAACCATAGAAATCATTGGTGCAATATTTAAAGTTGACGGAACAATTAACGAAAAATCCGAAGCGGATATTTCTGTCGTAACTGAAAAGCTGCCGGTAGAAAGCTTAATGAATATATTTGCTCCTGCGGATATAAAGAAAACTTATGCCGTTAATTCAGGCTTCATAAATTTAAAAGCAGATATTAAAGGAGAATTATCAAAACCGGCAGGAAAATTAAATCTTTCTATGAATAATTTATCTATGAGAGATACCGTTAATCAAATAAATTATAATAATAATATTCTTGTTGCAGATTTTGAAAGTGATTTCAAAACATACAAAGGGCAATTAAATAATAATAATTTCAGACTTTCAATGAACGGAGTTAATGTAAACTGCGATTCGGCAAGTCTTGATGTAGGCGAAAAAGATATAGTTATAACACCAACTAAATTAAGAATTAATAATTCTACGGATATTAATTTATCAGGTAATATTAAAAACTATATAAATAACCCTGAATTTGATATAGCAGCAAACGGTGCTATTAGAACTCAGGACTTAAAGCAATTATTACTACCTGATATGGCAATGTATATGATAAATAAAGGAAACTTGCCATTAAATCTTAAAATAACAGGGGACAGCAAAAAACAAACATTAATTGCAAATATTGAAGCTGACGGAAATAATTACATAACACCTGTTAATATTTCAAATCTTTTAAATAAAAAATCTGTTGTTAAAATAGCTGCCGATTTAAAAGGAGACACGTTAACAATAAGAGATACCGGTTTCTATGCAAATGGAAATGATAAAGATACGGAAATCATAGGTGTAGATGGAACAATCAATAAATTGGATACAAAAAATCCTAATATTAATATGATAAAAGTAAAAATTCCCAGCGAAATTACAGGTTCTATCGGCATATTCCCGAAATCGAAAGCCTCGTTAAAAGGTAATATGTTTGTATCCGGTGATTTAGCCGCACCAAAAATGAGAGGAAATTTTGATATAAACAACATATCAATTCCCGAAATATTGGTCACCATAGAAAAAATGGCTGCAAATATTGAAGGTAATTCGCTTGATATTAATATTAATAAATTGATTGCAAACGGTTCTGATTATAACCTTGTTATAAATGCGGATTTAACACCGTCACAATATTTCACAATAAAAAATTTGAACTTAATATCTAATTTGACTGATGCTGATAAGGTTATGAAAGTAACTGAAGCAATGGATAAAGCAATGCCTAAATCGACACCGTCATCGGGGGGTGCTTCAAAATCAAAAAGCAGTTCATCAGCATCTAATGATATGCCTGTAATTATAAAAGACGGAACTATAGATATTAAAGAAATAAAATCAGGAAATATTGTATTAAATGAAACAACAGGCAGAATTTCTCTTGCAAGAAATACATTTAATATAAATAAACTTATGACTTCGGCATTTGGAGGAAAAATCAACGGTGATGTTTCCACAAACCTTATAACATCAGATATAAAAGCAAATGTAAAAGGTTCAGGACTTAATGTTGAAAAGACATTGCTAGATACTGCAGCTATGAAAGACACTTTAACAGGTACAATGGATTTTGATGCAGATATAGCATTGAGAGGTTCAACTTATGAAGAACAAGTGCGTACATTAAAAGGTAAAGTTAACTTTTCAATGAAAAATGGTACATTAGGACCATTCGGACGAATTGAGAACTTAATAATTGCCGATAACGTACGTCAAAACCCATTCTTTAAAACGGCATTAGGCTCAACTATAAATCAATTAACAAAATTTGATACAACACATTATAATACTTTAACGGGAAATATGACATTCACAAACGGTGTTGCACAAATAAATCCTATAACATCTTCTGGCGATATCATGAGTACATATATATTCGGAAGCTTTAATATACTAAAAAATTATATGGATATCACATTAAGAGGGAAGTTAGGCTCTCAAGTTTCGGAATCAATGGGAACATTGGCATTAATAAATCCCGTAAATTTATCAAAGAAAGTAACAGGGATAAACCCGTTATTAGGAAATGTATTTATGTTGTTTACACAGCAGGTTACAGAGTCCGAAATGGCACAAATCCCCAAACTCGGCAAAGAATTTAATGATAATAATACAACTAAATTCCAGGCCATATTAAGAGGAGATGCTGCAAAACCTGCAAATGCCGTTAAATCATTTAAATGGCTGGCTCTGAAATCCGAAATAGAAAGTGCGCAAAAAGCAATGGGTGCTGCAAATCTTGGAATTACTTCTTTAAGTAAAGACGGATTGAAAGATGCAGCTAAAACAAAATTAAATGACTCTTTGACTGATGAGCAAAAGAAACAGTTGCAGCAAGGTAAAGATACGGTAAATGCAGTAAAGAATGCCGTAAAAAACAAAGAACAAACGAAACAAGCTGTAAAAAATCAGGCAAAACAAGTAGGTGCAAGTTTCTTAAATTCATTAAGAGAACAAGCCCAGTAAGTTATGACGAAAGATTTAAAATCTAAAAAACAGATAAAAGGGGAAGAGAAATGAATTCTTCCCTTTTTAATATTTTATTTTGACTTCGCTGAAAAAACTGATATACTAAAGATATTGTTAGATTAGGCAGAAGGAATTATTTATGATTGAATTTTGGATGATATACGTAATAATATCAGTTATTGCAGTAATTGTTGAAATATTGGCACCGTCATTATTTTGTATAAACTTTGCAATTGCAGGTATTATAACCGCAATTGTTTCAATATTCTGGGGAGATTTTTATTCCACACTATTATTATTTATTGTACTTTCTTTATTATCTTTAATATTTATAAGACCTTTATTAAAACATCTTATAAAAGGTAATGAAAGAGTAGATTTCAAATCCGAATACAT
>JAEELO010000101.1 GCA_016282705.1 Candidatus Gastranaerophilales bacterium
AAGCCACGATTTTATCGTGCTCTTGTGATGTAATTTCAACATTCTCACAATTCAAAAAGTTTTTCAAAAATTGTTTGAATTTCTCCACAATTTCAGTTTTTGGTTTGTTGTCTGTAATGACATAATTCAAAACTTTTTCCTTGAAACAATAAGGTTTATTTTTTACACTATTTCCTCCATCCATTTGGTGAATTGAAATGAAGTTTTCATCATTTTTCACCTCTGGTATCAAAAAAATGTCTTTTTTGATAGAGCAATCATCACTAACTATACAGTTCGAATTTTTTGTTTTTCCAACATTTTTTTAACATATTCGCCACAAATATGATGAGGGGTGCAAATGAAAATTACAGAGTTATTATATTTGTTTGTGGTGTCATTTATATCAAAATTTCTGTCAATAAAATCACAATTTTCAACCTTTGACCTGCTGGAAACCATGATTTTTCAGCCAAAATTATTGACCCCAATATGTTTGCAATGTTTTTTCCCATCTGCCCGAACCCTACTATAAAAGCGCTCTCAAAGCCCATATAAGATTTCTCTAAACTTGCTGATTTCATCAATCAAATTTGACAACTCTTTGATGGTGATATGTTGTTCGGTATCAGTCGTGGATGTGCCCGCCTCAATCAAAATGCCATTGTATAAATACCTGCCGTCATCAAGTTTTAACTGCAATGCTTCAAGTGTTTTGTCAACAATTTGATCGCGTAATTTCGGCCAGCAAATGAGGCTTGGATCAAAGAATATTTGGTATCCAGTGTCCTTTTTCACCCTCGCCGCAGACTTATGCACTGGGAAGTTCCTGAAATCTCCTTTCAGTGGGTCGTCAATGCCTCTTTGTATTTTGATAATTCTGCTTTTATGGTCGTGAATTCCTGTGTATGTCACAAGGCCTTTCCACACTTTTTCCATCGGTGCAGTGCGGTTATGAATTTCACTTTCAACAATAGATGTTCCAAGGTTTTTGGCTTTTTTAATATCTATTGATAAGTTGTATTTTTTTGCATATTCACCTATCGTTCCAAGCAACCAACCAAGTTGGTCTACTGCTGAGTTCCAAAAAATTTGTCGCCAAGATTTTGAGCGTAGATAGGAATTTGCAAGAATGGTTCAACAATTTCACTTGCAATTTTTAACTCTCCCTGTTTAGCAATCACATCCTTCGCAATTTCTGCACTTAGATATGTCATATTTGGCGTCAAAGAATAAACACCATTTATCAAATCATAACACAATTTCAAATCCACATCAAAGTCAATTCCCATGTATTCTTCTGAGTGTTTTAATTCTTTTCTTGATTTCAAACCATCCTCTCGCATTCCTTCAATTACCTTACGATTTGGTTTATTCATTGAGGGAATTTCATACAATTCTTTTACATTGTTTTTGTTTATATAACAAGGACCAGCAATAATCTTAACTGACATAAAATAAAAAATAAAAAATAAAAAAAAAAAAATAAATATAAAAATACTTTATAAAAATTGAGAAAAACCCTATAAATAAAACATCTATAACGAGAAATTATAAATTTAATTATAAACTTTTGGATTGGAAGTTTTGGACACAACAAATTCTCCGTTGTTGCATCTTAGCCAAAATAATAAAAGAAAAAAAGTTTGCTGTTTGCATCGCTAAAAATACCAGAATTTGCAAACTTTTTAGAAATCATTTAATTATTGACTAAACGTTTTAATTATTGTCAAGGACTAATCCACAATTTTCTTAATCTCCTTCACAAAATCAACCATATTTTCCACAAAAATCTTTGAATTTTCTTTAACAACCTGACGGACACAATTCACACCAAAACCAATAAAACAATCAACTTCACCATCAAGATAAGTCATCAAATCATTTTTACCATCACCAATCATTATACATTTTCCAACTATCTTACCTTCCTCTTTCAGTTGGTTAATCAATAAACTTTTTCTGTGTGGGTTGTATGAGGATAATATATTCTCCTTAAAACCTATTATTCTACCTTTTTCATCATATAAAAACTCGTTGAAATAACAATTTTCAAGTGGAATTCCAATTTCTTTAATTATGTCTGCAAAACAATCCAAAAATCCACAACTAATAATCATCAATTTTTGGTTTTTTGACCTCAAATAATCAAGCACTTCAAGCATTCCAGGGGTTATTTTAAACTTTTTTCCTGCTTTTTTTACATTTGATTTTGAGACATTTATTGTATTTAGCATCTTTTTAAATTTCTCCACAAAAGATGACGCATTGTTTGCAGTTCCTTCGCCACAAGCCTTTGTTCCTTCTGCTATTGATTTAACAAACTCTTCATTATTGATGCTTACTGCCTTTGTAATTTCTTCTGGTGACTCTTTTGTTATCAGTGTTGAATCAAAATCAAAAATAAAAGTATTTACTTCGTTTTTCTTAAAAAAAACTACTTGGCACTATACTGGTTATTATTTTAAAATGCAAGACCTACACCTCTACCAAAGGTTTATCAATTTTTTTTCTCACAATTTCGTAATAGTTTTTTTCAAATTGTTTTGTGGATTTGTGCCATCTTACACACAATTCAGGATAATTCATATGATGATAAATAATATTCCCATCCTCGTCATATGCATATTTTACATAACTTTCATTTTTTATACATAAAAAGTTCTTAAAAATTCCGTAGCCTCTGTTATGCGAATTGGTTCAAATTCTTTCGTGTTTTTATTATAAATTTATTTTTCAAAAATAGCCCTTCCTTCTTCATTATATTCTTGCTAAAACCAAAAACCTTGTTTATAAAAAATTCCAATTTCAGGTTTTGATGCTAGAAAATAAACTGGAGACCAGTTTGTTGAAAACTCAAACGACAATTCATCATTACTTCACTTTAATATTTCTTGTGCCTGTCTTGTCAATAAACTAGTTTTAATATAATATTTCATCTCATCTATTTTTAACATATCGGGGTTGATTTTACCAAGATTTAGCAAATATGATAA
>JAEELO010000102.1 GCA_016282705.1 Candidatus Gastranaerophilales bacterium
AATGGGCGTGTGGCACTCTGCCGAACAAAACGATTAAATATCGTTTTGTGAGAGGGGTAGACGCACAGTTCAGACAACAAATAGCACTTTAAACTAACAAATAAAAACAAAAAAAATAATGGGCGTGTGGCGAAATTGGTAGACGCACCAGACTTAGGATCTGGCGCCTTCGGCATGGGAGTTCGAGTCTCTTCACGCCCATACTAAAAACAGGGTTAAGACAAAATGTCTAACCCTGTTTTTATATGCGCAGAAGATACCCGATGTAATTTTGTTTTTGCTGAAAACAAAATTACCGAGTCAGCCGACAAGTCGGCATACTTGATATGTACGTTTCGGGCTTCATACCCTCAACTACATCTCAAGCATCTTCACGCCCAAATATACGGGGATAACCAAAAGTTATCCCCGTATATTTTTTGGTGCGAAACATCGCACCCTACCTCTGCGTTAATGTATATTCCTCCTGTACTATCTAATTTATCTGCACCTATTTGTTTTGTAATTTTTTCTTCAAAATAATCTCTTAAATCAGGATTTAATTATATGGATTTTTTTAAACTCCCTTAGTAAAATATTAATAAAGAATAAGGAAATAAATTATCAGAATACAAATATATTTTAATTTTTCAATTTCCTTATAGATGTATGAACATTATATAAAGGGTACAAAATTGGATAATAAAGTTAATTATCTTAAAATATATATGATAATTTCAATAATATTTTCATTAATTTATATTGTATCTTTTGGAATATTGGTATATAAAGATCTGAAATTATTTATTATACTATTTTTATTATGTATTATCCCTTTTATCTGTTCTTATCTAATTTTTTTAATTGGGAAACATACAAGTTTAAAATATCCTAAGATAACTAAAATAATAGCTAATATTGTCAATTTATTAGTTTTGGTTACTCATTTTTGTTGTCTTTTTTTTATATTTATTATTATTTGGTCATTTCTAAGTCTTAATACAGAATATACTGACATTAAAGATTATAAAAATGCATTAAATTCATATTCTTTTGATGCTGTTGAACATTTCCCAAATCAAATACCGCAAGAAGCACAAAATATAAGTATGAGGAGAAGTCCAAGCAGTTTTACAGGTGATTCAGAATTTTATCTTAAATTTGATATTTCCAAAGATTATATTGAACAGGAAAATAAAAAATATAAAAATAAAGGTGAAGAGTTCTTATTTAAAAATGATGATTTTTATACCAGCAAGAATTACAATTATAATGAAGCGGGCAGTATATTACATTCTATAACTAACGATAGTCTAAAAGGATGGGTGGTAAGAATACTTGAACGTAATCAATGTTTATACGGTATTGCTTCAAAAGATAATACAATTATTTATATATTATATTGTGATTAAATATTGGAAATATCACAAATTAATGTTAGGGAACTTTATTCTGCCAAATAAAAGCTAAATGATAACTTAATAGTTGAATAGGTTTTATTTTAGATATTTAGAAGCTGTTTCTTTATCAATTTTAACGGAATACACAGAAAAATAAGGTTTTAGTCGACCGCGTTCTTGATTTAATCTTCCGGCTTTAACAGGGAAATAATCCTCTTTTTTATTAAAATCATAAGTATGTAGGTCAGGCACTGCCTGACAGTTTTTAATATAGAGTAATAAACCTATTTAATATCATAATCATCATTTAATATTTCATTTATAAATGGCTTTAGTTCAATAATTTCATATTTATAATCAGTTAGAGTTGCGTAAACTCTCTTCCACCATTAAAGGAAGAACGAACAAGTTCTTCCTTTTTTAATGCAGTGGCGGACTTAATTACCTTTAGAATTTCGTATCTACATTAAAAGCAAATTAATATGAAGTTTTGAAAAAATGTTTGCTGAAAGTGAATTAAGATAAAATAAACAGTTTTTATTTATATATAGGGAGATAAATATCTATTTCTTGCATTTGGAAATTAAAGAAAATATTAAAACAACCGATATATTAATTGACAAATTAGGAATAGAAGATGAAATTCAACTTTAAAGTACTTATAAAAAAATTTAATGAATATTTGCAGAAAAAGAATATTCCTATTTCGAATGCAGAACAAAACAATGACTACGGCAGTATTTTCAATCATGCAAAAGAATTTCAAAATTTTCTTAATTCTGAATATAACAATGATTTCTCTTTAACATCAATTAGTATTACTGATTTAAGCAAAATTGATTTAACGAGTGACGGTCAAATAATAATTAATCCTGAGGAAGAAGACGATAATCCTGATGATTATAATTTCTCCGGTATAAATGTCTTTAATAATATTTATAATGAATTGACACAAAATACCGATTTCTTCAACTCTATTGATTATAATCATAATGGGGAAATAAGTGATAGCGAAAAAGAAGATTTCTTATATTCAATACAAAATTATGATAATAATAAATCAAATCTTTCAATTGCTGATTTATTAAATGCTGCGAATGCAATTAAAGAGAAACAATTTTCCGATTCTGAAAATAAAACTATAACAATGCCGGAAGCAAAGGAATCAAAAAAAGAAACAGAAACAGATAGAACCAAAGACAAGGATAATATTAATTCTCCTGAAAGCGAATCCAAAAACAAAACTCAAGATAATGATACAATTCCTGCAGTAAATGAAAATACAGAATCTATAAAAGATTTAAATAAGAAGAATAATACATCTAATATTCCAAATCTTTTAAATAATAATACTGTTTCAAAAAAATCTGGAAAGATAAACGGAAACAATTGGACAAAAAAGACTGATAATACAAACAAAAAAATAACCGAACCCTCAAGTAAAAATACATCTGCTGGCAAAAAAAATCTTTCTAATATGTCAAAAGCAGAACTTCAAGCTGAATTAAAAAATGCGCAGGGTGACTATAATACGAGTAAATCTGAATTAAATTCAATATTGAATGGTTCTAATCCAAAATTACAAGAGATGGAAAAAGATGCAGAAGCTACATATACTGCGTATAAATCTGAATTAGATAAAAATTCCCCGCAACAAGGAGAACAACTTCAAAAATATGTAAATGATATTGCTGCTCAAGAAAAAGTTGTTGACGGAGTTCAAAAGAATTTTTATGATTTAGATTCATCAGAAAAAGATGCAAAAATTCAGGTTGACATTTCAACAAAAGATGTAACAAGTGCCAAACAGATGTATGATTCTGTTCAAAACTCATTAAAATCTATTGATAAAAAGAAAAATCCCGATATATATGAAAGTTTAAAAGGTCAAGTTTCAAAAACAAAACAAGATTGGGAAAAAGCTCAGAATGAATTAAAAAATGCCAAAACTAAATTGACAGAAACAACAAAACAAAAACAAGATGCCGAAAAGAAGCTAAAACAAGAAAAAGAAAAATTATTAAGTTTAAATTCAAGCAAAAATGCATTTGAAACACAATTGACTTTAAATAAAGATACTGATTCTATAGCAACTGTAATGAATGATTACAATACTACTAAAGCTAATGTGGCTAAAACAAAAGAAGATTTGACAGCTCAAGCGAAATCAAAAGTAGATAAAGCACAGGAAAAAATCGGACAGATTAAAGAACAACTTGCTAAACAAGACAGAGAAGCACCTTTATTCTTAGGTAAAAATTCAAAAATTTCAATGCAATTTATTAATGACGGTAAAACAATACCATATCTGTTAATCGGTCCAAAAAATGCACAGCCTAACCTTCCGTTATTGGTATATTTACACGGAAGCAACCCAAGAGATCCCTTGAATGTAAAAAATTCCGCATATGGAATTGGACCTGCAAATATAATGAAAAATTGGAATTTAGAAAATCCTAATGCATATATAGCCATTCCTGTACTTGAAAAAGGGAAATTTCAAGCAAGATGGGCATCGGATAAAGGTGCTGAATATGTTAAAGATTTGGTTAATACTATCACACAAGAACATAGTATAAATAAATCCAAAATATCAATTGCCGGACACAGCCTCGGCGGCTGGGGTGCACAGTATATAGCCGGAAAACTCAAAGGTATGTTTCATAAAGCAGCAGCACTAAGTCCTTCACGTGCCGCAAAATATACACCGCAAAGCCTTGGTATTCCGTTTAAGGTATATGTAGGCGAAAAAGACGGAGCAAACTGTATAGATGTTGCAAAATCATATAAAAACCAAATGAATAAAAACGACATTATTTGGTACAAAGATACCGAACATGGCGGAGTCCCAAAAGCCGTAATTGGTCAAGATTCTAACCATAACGGAAGGTCGGATTTCTTAGAATGGATTTTAAGTTAAGCATTTTTAAATTTTGATTAAAAGAAAAATACTATCTTTTAATGCTTTTATGGAATGATTTACATCTTTTTCAAATAAGAATAGCTGTCCTTTTTTTATTTTGTACTCATTATTTGTTCTATTATGTTTTTCAGGTATTGTAGTTCCGCATATATCACATCCGCAGATTATTTCTTTAGGAAATGATAATTCAACTTCTCCGTCTGTTAAATATATACCTACATTTGTATTGAATTTGTGCGAATGGAAACCTGAATTCTTTTTAATCTTAACCGCTTTTAATTGGGAATTATTATTGTTAATTATGTCTATAATTTCATGTTCGGCATTTTTTAAGTTAAATAATTTTTCTATTTCCGTTACTCTGTAAAACATATAGTTTCCTTTTTTTTATATAGAGTAATTTTAATATTTTTTGTTATTATATATAATCACCTGATTGTTTCGAAATATAATATTTATTTTTATATTAAAATAATAGAAAATATTAGGAGATAGAAAAGTGGAAGATTAAAAAAATAGTATTCAGTTTAAGATTTTATCCGTAATTTTTATTATTATTTCAATTATTTTTATAATATATGCAACAGCTACATATAGAGGCATGTATGCTGATGGCTCATCCTATATGCTGGAATTATTAAATAACCTTTCTCAAAATAAAATAAAATTTGCTGTTGATTTAAATCATATGCAGTATATTATACAACAATTAGTTCAACTTCCTGTTATATTTGCTTTCTTTATAGGAATAAAAAATAAATTTGCTTTAATGGGTATATATTCCATGAGCCAGTTTTTACTGCCATTTCTCGCTTTAATTTGGCATTATAATCTTACAAAAAGAACGGGAAAAATTAATGTTTTTTATTGGAATTTATTAATTTATTGTCTTGTAATACTTCCGTTTATGATTTTTTCAACAGTAGAAACAATTATCGGGGTGAATTTTACTTTTATTTTGTGGAATTATTTTATTTCAGATATTGAATATAAAAAAAGCGATATTGTTGGAATTATATTTCTGCTTATTATTATGTTTGCGACATATGAATATGTTATATTTACGGGCATAATATTTTTTATATCTTATTTTCTATATAGAAATTCGGAACAAAATGTATTACAGAAAAATACAAAAAAGCTTATAGCTATTGCAATTATATATTTGGTGGCATTTCTTTATCTTTTTAAAAATTCTGCTTTGTCGGTTAATCCGATGTGGGAAGGGCACTTTAGAGTTATACCATGTATTATACTTCCTTTTTTATTTATTTGGTTAATAATTAATGATAAATACATAAAAACAAAAAACAAAAAACAATATCCGTATAGAAAATTTTATATGTATAGTTTTAATATGCGGTATTTTTCAAACCGCATGGCAGTTGGTCGAAACAAAATACTGGAATGCCAATATTCAGTATCTTAAAAACGAACTTGCTGCTTCAAATGAACTGTTATACATTCCGGATGAACACGAACCTATTTCAAGTTTCAGTAATAAAGAATTAAGAAGATATATATTTCACGCATTGTATCCTGCAACAAGTATATTATTTTCCGATACTTATGAACAAAAACCGCTTTTGACAAATTATAACGAGCAGAATGAAGATAGTAACTATACCTTCAGACATGCTTTATAAGTAATAAGGGGAAACGAGGATTTATTGCGTTTGCAGTATGGTATCAGCTTGCATATGAAAACAATATTCTGGGATGTTACAGAGGCAGCAGAGGCACTCGATAAATATAACATTGAACATAATATAGATACTCACGGGTAAAATTTCAATAAATCTGATATAATAAAAAAGATGATTGAAACAGTAAGAAATATATTAAAAAAATATGTAAATATTTCCTGTGAAACAACCTTTATTGTAGGATTCTCGGGCGGCTGGGACTCCATGTGCCTGCTGGATATAATGAATAAGCTTTCAAAAGAATACGGTTTCTTGCTTGTTGCAGCACATTTAAATCATAATTGGCGAGGAAAAGAATCTGAAGCAGAGAAAGAACGTTGTCTTGCATTTTGCGAAGATAATGATATTACATTTATTTCGGATACTCTTGCAGAAGGAACAAAGGCATCTGAACTTGTAGCAAGAGAAATGCGATATGATTTTTTTAAAAGATGTGCCGAAGAATTTGAAGCTGATGCTATTTTGACCGCACATACAAAAAGTGATAATGCCGAAACAATATTATATCGTATTATTAAAGGTACAGGGTTAAACGGACTTGAAGGAATAAGAGAACTCAGAGAATTGGGCGGATTTAAGGTTATACGTCCTATTTTAAATTTCTCAAGAAAAGATATTGAAGAATATTGCATAAAGAATGAATTATATCCGAATAATGATTCAAGTAATGCTAATACTAAATATGCAAGAAACAATATCCGCCATAACATAATGCCTGCAATAAAATTGATAAATCCCAATATTGAAAATTCTTTGATTACACTTGCTGATATTGCGGCAGGTAATAATAAAGTTATTAATGAATTAATGCAGAACATAGAAAACCAAATTACGGTTGGCAATAAATGGTTAACTGTCAATTTTATGATTTTAAATTCGGCAATAAAACAGCATTTTGTATATAACTTGCTCGTAAAAAACGATTTGGAACCAAGTTTTATAAAAATACAGGAAATAATTAATTTCATAGCTGAAAATCAAAAATCCAAAACCGGGAAAACCCTTTCCATAACAAATGATAAATGGCTGTTTGTCTCAACAAAATATATCTATTTTGTCGACTCTGAACATTATAAAAAAATAGAAGATATAGTTGAAATAAATGAAGCGGGGAAATATGAATTCGGCGGTTTATATAATATAACGATAGAAAAGTCAAACGATAAAGTTACAAAATTCCCCAAAGCAGCAGAAAATATTGCATTCGTTGATTTTAAAAATATTGAATTTCCTTTTACAATCAGAACAAGGCGTAACGGAGATATAATCCAACCGTTTGGTATGCAAGGTAAAATGAAATTAAAAAAATATTTTATTAATAAAAATATTCCGGAACATGACAGGGATAAAATTATATTATTATGCAAAGATAATGAAGTATTGTGGGTTGTCGGAGTGGGAATAAGCGAGAAACTCAGAACAACGGATATTCCTTCACATAAATTACATATGGAGAAAATAAATGACAATTAATTGTGATAAAGACATAAAAGATTTAAAAGTTTTAATTTCTGAAGAAGAAATTAAAGAAAAATTGAAAGTATTGGCAAATGATATAGAAACAATTTTCCCTCGGGATGAGGAAATATACGCAATATGCGTTTTAAAAGGTTCTGTTATGTTTTGTTCCGACCTCGTAAAATATATTCACAGACCTGTTCAAATGGAATTTATAAGAATTTCAAGCTACGGAAATGAAACGAAATCTACAAATAATTTACAAGCTATTGATTTAACCCTCCCTAATTTAAATGATAAAAATGTTTTAATAGTGGAAGATATTATAGATACAGGCTTAACAGCAAGATTTTTAACGGATTTATTTAAGATAAAGCATTTGCCTAAAAAACTTGCATTTGTGACACTTCTAAATAAAAAGTGTGCAAGACAGGTAGATATAGAACCGGATTTATACGGATTTGAAGTTGATGATAAATTTGTAGTCGGATATGGGCTTGATTACAAAGGATATTTTAGAAATCTTCCGTATATAGGATATTTCCCCGCATAACTTTAATGTTTGTCAAACATATTCTTAAATTGACAAACAACAAAATCTATTTTTGAATGAAAATCAACTTGTTTATTGTTTGCAGTTTCTTTTTTTTCTGACTTTTTCTTGCTGTACTTGTTTATAATAGTTTTCAGATATTTTATATCGTCTTCCAATTCAATAGTTGAATTCATACCTTCTAACACTCCTGATTATATAAATAAAAAAATTTTGAAAGAGTGGATTTCAGAAAAACAAAAAAATGTTACATTTGTTATAAATTGTTTTGTTCAATATTCTCAAGACCGATATTCTTTAATTTTTTTTCAAGTTTCCTATTCCAAGGCAAATCTTGTCTAAATACATATTCATAACCTGTGACTTCACCTTCTGAAAATGTTTTAAGTTGTTTATCACAAAGTTTTTCAAAATCTTTTGCAAGCTTATTTGTAAATTCATGTCTGTCGAAATTACAATTCTCTGCAGTAATAACAATAGGCTCTCCTACTTCAGCCAAACATTCCGGTCTGTCTTCACGTAAAAAAGTGTAATTTACTGCAACCGGTACTAAATTAATACCGCCAATTTGTTTCGCAACTTTTTGAGCAACATAAATCATACCTGTTTGGAATTCTATCGGTCTATAATTAGGCGGTCTTACAATTCCTTGCGGAAATATCCAAAAACCGAGTTCAGGGTCTTTTGTTAAATCGTCAGCAATATAAACTAATGCTTTCATTGCCTCCTGCGCTGAGGCTTTATTAACAGGAAATGCACCAATTAAAGCAAATAATGGAAATCTGTTTAATTCTTCTATCATCATTCTGCTTTTAACTTTAAATGCACGGCGCATTAGATTATATCCTACAATACCGTCCCACCAATTATTGTGGGGTGCATATAATATACAAGGATATCTTTTATCTCTTTTTTGTTCAAATGTTTCAATATTTTTTATACGGAGAGCATAAAATCTGTGACTTAACATTCTAAATAAAATTCTATCTGCAAGCCAAGTCCAGAAAGGTCGATTTTGTGCTTTCCTCATTTTTTCTTTTCTGTTCCTCAATCTGGTAGGTGCAATATTAGAATATAATTTCTCAGATTTTTCCATACTCAATCCCCGAAGTATATTGATTATACTATCTTTTTAGTTTTTAATCAAATATTTCCTTAACACTGACAGCTTGTATATTTTTTATTTCATCTAATTTCTTATAGATTTGCATTACCGGATTTTTTTCATTAGACATAACTTTTATGTTCATTTTTAGTTTGTCGCCTTCCTCGTCAACTGTTTTATTGTTAAAATCTATAACTTCCGGAAATAAATCAGTCACTTTTTTATAAACATCTTCATACTCTTCATATTTACAAACAAATGAAATTTTAATTTTTCTCATATGTTTTGCATTATGAGGCATTAATTTAAGTTCAAAAGTTCTTATAAGCACAAGAATTGCAACGGCAAGAACAGTAGAAACAACGGCAATGCTTATTTTGCCGCATCCGCAGCACATACCTATTGCTGCAACAATCCACAATGTTGATGCTGTAGTTAACCCTGTTACTGTTAAACCTTGTCTTAATACCGTACCTGCACCTATAAAACCTATACCTGTAATTATTTGTGCGGCAACCCTTGAAGGATCTCCCAGCGGATATAGTGTTACTGCAGTTGAAAATCCGTAAATAGAAAGTATTGTAAATATACAAGCTCCTAAACAAACAAGAATTTGGGTTCTTAATCCTGCCGATTTATTTGTTAATTCTCTTTCAAACCCGATAATCGAGCCTAAAACTATTGAAAAAATAATTCTTATCAAAAAATCCGTATTTTCAATTTGGAAATAGCTTAAAAAGTCGTGCATAATTATCTTTCCTTGCTGTTTGGGTCTAATACATCTCTAATTGTATCACCAATTACGTTAAAAGATAAAACCGCAACAAAAATTAAGAAACCCGGAGTTAAAAGCCAAGGACGAGAAACTATATTTATAAATTCCTGAGCTTCTTTTAACATATTACCCCAGCTTGCATCCGGCTGTTGAATGCCCAATCCTAAAAAGCTTAATCCTGATTCCGATAAAATATATGAAGGGACGCTTAATGTCATAGCTACTATTACATAGCTCAATGTTTGAGGAAGTATATGATGAACAATTGTTCTCATATCTGATGCGCCCAAAACCTCAGAAGCTATAACAAATTCATTTTTCTTTATAGAAAGCACCATACCTCTTACGACTCTTGAAAAACCTGCCCAGCCAATCATAGCGAGAATAACTACAATCAACGCAAATCTTTGCACACTGCTCATATTAGCAGGTAATATTGATGCCAAAATTATTAACAGATAAAACCCCGGAATAGACATAATTGCTTCCGCAATTCTCATCATAACGAAATCGGTTTTCCCTCCTATGTATCCCGAAATTCCGCCGTAAAGCATTCCTAACGGAAACGAAACGAGTAATGCAAGAAAACCTATTGTTAAAGAGATTTGACCGCCGTATAAAAGCCTTGAAAAATTATCACGACCGTTCATATCTGTTCCTAAAAGATATAATTCGCCGCCCTTTTCAACATTATAAAAGTGGCGTTTTAAAGGAATTAAACCCCATAGTTTATATTCATTATCTTTTGCGAAATAATTTACTCTGAATTTTTTACTTCTGTCTTCAATATATTTTGTTTCAAAATTTTCTTTATCAAAATATCTTATGTAATTATATGTATATGGCAGACTCAATTTACCGTGTTCATCAATTATATATATTTTTGACGGAGGGCAGTATGATTTATTTCTGTTTGAATAATCTTTTGCATAAGGGCTTATAAAAGAAGCCAAAAATACGGCAAGATATAAAAATAAAAGTATAAAAAAAGCATATCTTGCAAAACGGTCTTTTAATATGTTTTGCAATAGATTTTCTCTGTTAAATGTTGCAATATTCGGAAGCAGCTTCATTATACAGCCTCCACTCTTGGGTCAACCATTTTCAGAAGAATATCTGCAAGAAGATTACCTACTACAAGCATTATTGTTCCAATCATCAAGGATGCCATAACAAGATTAATATCAGATTTCATTACCGCTTCAAGAATGAGCCTTCCAAGTCCCGGATATTGGAATACATATTCAGTCAGAGCCGCACCGCTTAAAAGAGAGGCAAACTCAAAACCTAAAAGCGTAACCATCGGGTTTATTGCATTTCTTAATGCGTGCTTGTATATAACTTTGTTTTCGCTTAAACCTTTTGCACGGGCAAATTTAACATAATCGGATTGAAGGACATCCAAAAGATTTCCTCTCATCTGACGCTGTAAACCCGACAAAGATATTGTAAATAAAACTATAACGGGTAAGACAAGATGATGTAAAACATCCAAAACTTTCCCTCCCGTTGTTAATTCGGAATAATTATAGCTTGTAAGTCCTCCCGTAGGAAACCATCCTGTTTTTACCGCAAAAATTAACAAAAGCAGAGCAAAGAAAAACGACGGAATTGCCATACCTATACTGGAAAGAATTGTTAGAATTCTGTCTATAGGCTTTCGCCAATGCAGTGCCGCTACAATTCCCAGCGGAATTCCGACAAGCCAAGTTAATAGAATTACTATACTTGTCAGAAGCAGAGTATTCGGAATTCTTTCCATAAGTTTATCGGATACTTTTTCGCCGGTTGTACAATATCCTAAATCCCCTTTAGCAAAACTTTTAAGCCATAATCCGTACTGAACGATTATAGGTTTATCAAGACCTAAACGCTGAACCTCATACTCAAGTGTTTCCTGAGTAATTGAAGGATTGAGTTTTAATTCCGCTAACGGGTCGACAGGTGCCAATCGTATAAGAAAAAAACTTAAAACCGATACCAGAAATAATAGAGGTATCGTTTGAAAAATTCTTTTTATAACATATCCGAATAAATTCATAAGCTAATTTTAAAATATATACCAATTTTTGGCAATTAGTCAGTTAAACTGTTTGAATATAATTATTAAAACGATTTTATATAAAAATGAACTTATATAAATAGATTTTCGTTTAAAAGAACGTAGGTAATAAAACAGTCTGATAAATTGTTTACCGGTGAGCATTTTTTCAAGACTATTTAAATTAGAAAGGGGCTTTATGAAAAAAGGTTTTATTTCTTTTGCGGTTCTATTAATAGCGCTTGTTGTATGTTCCAATGCCGGCGAATGTAAAACGGTAAACAATTATTATACTTTGCAGCCGCCTCAAATTGCTCAAAATAACTCAATCCTTTACGGGAAACAAAATATACCTTTTTATACGGTAAATCATAATAATAAAAATTTTATTGTTTCAAACAATTACCATAAAAAACCGCCAAAATACAAAAAGAATAACAAAATAACATACAATCCTTACAGCTATAATTATAATCCTTACGGATACAACTACAATTATAACAACGGATACTACTATAATCCTTACCAAAATAAAACCAGTATCTTGCAAAGAATATTCAATCTGTAGATTATATAGGGATATATAATATAGGACGGCAGTCAGTTATGATTGCCGTCTGTCGTATTAAAAATTAATAAAAATTATCATATTATTAACCTTTATATCAATTTACAAGCATGAGAAATTATTGTACAATTATTAAATATAGGCAAATTTTTTGGGGAAACTGATGTGCCGGAATTTGCGATTAATTCGCACCTTTCGGAACATGAAATAATTGGGGATAGAAATCATGGAAAATTGTGAATTGAAAGATTTTTATGTAATTAAAAAAGACGGAACAAAGGAACACTTTGACATTGAGAAAGTTGTTAATGCCGTAAAAAAATCTGCTCGCCGTGTGCTGATTGATTTTACACCCGAGCAAATTAATAAAATATGCGAAATTGTTACTAAAGAAGTAAAAAATCAAAGCAAGGAAGAAGTTCCTATTCAGGAAATGCATAATATAGTTGAAGAAGCACTTGAGAATGTAAATCATAAAGTTTGCGAAAGTTACAGAAACTATAGAAACTATAAGCAAGACTTTGTAAGAATGCTTGATAAAGTTTATCAAGAAAGCCAAAAAATTATGTATATCGGAGATAAAGAGAATTCAAACTCCGATTCTGCTTTGGTTTCAACAAAACGTTCTTTAATATTTAACCAGTTGAATAAAGAGCTTTATAAAAAGTTTTTCTTAACAGTAGAAGATTTACAGGCAATTCGTGACGGTTATATATACATACACGATATGTCCGCAAGAAGAGATACAATGAACTGCTGTTTATTTGATGTTGCAGCTGTTCTTAAAGACGGTTTTGAAATGGGCAACCTCTGGTATAACGAGCCAAAAACTCTTGCCGTAGCGTTTGACGTAATCGGTGATATCGTTATGGCAGCAGCAAGCCAGCAATACGGCGGTTTTACGGTTGCGGAAGTTGATAAATTACTTGCTCCGTATGCAGAAAAAACTTATGAAAAACAATACAGCCGTTATATTTCAATGGGATTGA
The DNA here is from genome assembly GCA_016282705.1 of Candidatus Gastranaerophilales bacterium. Lineage (GTDB taxonomy): Bacteria > Cyanobacteriota > Vampirovibrionia > Gastranaerophilales > Gastranaerophilaceae > Avigastranaerophilus. Next base: position 13,498 of record JAEELO010000102.1, read on the forward strand.
ACTTTGAACAAGCAAGACAAGAAGCTTTAAAAGATGTTCAAACTGATTTTGACCAAGGCTTCCAAGGTTGGG
>JAEELO010000103.1 GCA_016282705.1 Candidatus Gastranaerophilales bacterium
GGAACAGCAGGCGGCGAAGGCTATGGTATTTATCATAAATCTGGCGGATACAGACCTTTTGCCATAAACGCATATGAAGGCAGAACTATAACAGTAAACGATAAAGTTTATTCGGAACAAAAAATAAATCTTAATTGTTATTATTCAGGAGATTGGGTGGGCAAAAACGGAACCGTTATCTTTAACAACGAATTTACGCAGATAGGTGCAACTGAAATCTCGTCTAATGAGTCAAATGCAGGTGGTGGTACGGTAATATTTAACGGTACAACAAGTTTAGCTGATTTAGATGTATCAGGAACCGCTACGTTAAAACTCGGAGCAGGAGCAGGAACTTCAACCTTCGGAGCTGTTACTTTCACAAGAAATCCAATACTTGATATAGCAAACGGTTCTGCTCAAACATTAACTGTAGCATCAATAAAAAATAATGCAAAACTTAATATTGATTTAGATTTTACAGGTGAAAGTGTTATTGCTGATGCGATAAATATTGCAACAGGCGGTAAAACAGGTGTCCTCACTATCAATAATATAAATGCACTAACAAGTGAAACAGGGGCTATCAGAGAATTTACAAATCTTGCAATATTAACAGGCGAAACTGATGGTGTTACTCTTGCACTTTCAGATGCAATTCAACAAGATCCAAGATTTAACGGTGATGCTGTTGAAACAATAACTTATGAATCTGATTACTCTGATAATGCAACATTTGCAAATACCGTATTTACAAATACAGAATATTCAGAAACAAAACAAAAACAACTTTCTGTTGTTAACGGTACAAAATTATCTTATGCAGAAACAACAACAGTTCCAAAACACGCAACTGGTAATGTAATAACACAAGATGTATTACAAGCATTGAACCAAAGTACAAGTGCAACAAGAACTCTTACAACTGATGATACAACTGCAACATATACAGTTGGTGATAATTTAGGTGCAACCGGAACAGGTTCATTATCTGTCATGGGTGTAACAAGCGGTTCAGACACTTCAACCCTTAATATGAACGGTAAATCAGGATTTGAATTGTCAAATTCTGATACAACATTAGCACTTTCAAATCTGAATATTACAGGTATTAAAGATGTTGAGGGCGGATTGATTACTATTTCAGGTTCAGGCTCAAAAGCAAATCTTGAAAATGTAACAATCGCAAGCACAACAAATTCTACAATATCAAATGACAAAACCTTAAATCTTTCCGGTACAAATAATTTAGGAACAGGTATTACAGGCACAGGTACAACAAACATTACAAGCGGGAAAACAACCATAAATTCACTTGTTCAAAAGGCTGTTAATATTACATCAGGAGAGTTGGAAGTTACAAATGTTACAACAACAAATGGAATTTCTAATGCAGGGACTTTAACTTTAACAGGCGGCGATATTGCAAGTAATGTTACAGGCTCCGGAAAAACTATTATCGATGGTACGGATGTATCTGTTAAATATGGTAATTCCATTGCACAAGATATGGTTATTAATAGCGGTAAGAAGTTAATAAATACAAATGTTGCTTCAATTGGCGGCAACGTTGAAAACAATGGTGATATACAATTATACAGCCAAGATAACGGAAAACTTGAACAGGATATTACCGGAACAGGGACAACCGAATTAAATAGAGATATTACTATCGCCGCAAATGTTGAAAATGCAATTAATATTAAGTCATATACTGATGCGGAAGGTACTCACAATGCAAATATAACTGTTAAAAGCGGTAATAATTTTGGTAAAACAGGTCAAAATATAACCGTTGATTCAAATAACAGCTTGGTAATGCAAAATGCAGGTGATATTAAAGGTAACCTTGTTGACAACGGAACTGTTGAATTACAAGGTGGTACATTGTCAAATGCAATTTCGGGCACAGGCAATATTAATATTACAGATGATTTAATAAATAATACTACAAACACAGTAACAGGTGCTGTATCAATTGTTTCCGGTAAAGAACTTTCTATTGGCACATCAGGAGATACATTCAATACTGCAAGCTCTGTTACAATGGGCAACGGTTCTGTATTGAATTTGCAGAACAGCTCTACGACAAATGCCGTTATGGATAATTTAGTTATAGCAACAGGTGAAACCATTAATATAAAAATAGATTGGAAAGATACATTAAATTCTTCAAGCAATAATATCAACGGCAATATACTTCTTACTGATATGAATTTATCTAATACAACAGGTGCTGATGAAACATATACATTCACTAATTTAGGTAATAAAGTTTCATTAAAAGATCCTTTAACATTATCAGGTGTTACATCTTCAACAAATAACTTCGTAACTTATGATAATACAACCGGGGATTTAACAAGTTACAAAGGCTCGCTTATAAAAGCTGTTGATACAACAGGAACAGGTTTAACATCAACTTATGTGATGACATCTGATGAAACAGCAGGCGGAGAAGAATTAGACGGTACATTAAAAATTCAAGGAAATGGGTATACTATTATAACATCGGGTATTAAAGTTGGTTCTTCTTCAAAAACAGGAGCTGACTTAACATTAGAAAATACAAATATGAATGTTGCCGGAAAAGCATTAGAGATATATGGCGGAAATAAAGCAACCGTTGATGCAGCAGAACACGACATTACATTAACAACAACCGATTCAAGTGAAGTTATTTCTCTGAATACTTCCTCTGGGGCCTATGCAAATGCGGAATTTAAAGGAGCAAATACAATAACTATCAACGGTGATATTAAATCTGATGACGTAAATAACACATTAAATATTGCATCAGGTACTGTTGTAAACATTGCAGGATTATTAGATCCAATTACAACCAACGTTAATGGAACATTAAACAGAATATCAGGATATGACGAAACTGTTACCTATAATATAAATTCGGGCGGAAATTTAAACTTCTCTAACGATACAACATTATATGATGCAAATCATCATAATTCTGCTACTTTAAATACATTAAACTTTAATGGCGGTTCTGTTAACACAATAAATGGGGTTGTAACTGATTTCAATTTAGCAGGATTAGTTTTAAATGCCGATTCTAACTTCTATGCAGATGTTGATTTAGCAAATAAGAAAATGGATAATTTTATAAATACACCGGTAACATACAATAAAGGAATATTACATGTAGCAGGTTTAAATTTAATTTCAGATGCAAAAACAGTAAATACTTCTATCCCTTTCGCTAATAATAAATTAAAGGGACATGTAGATTATATCGGTTCTCAAGAATTAAAAGCATTATCACCAATTTATAAATATAATGCTACATATGATAAAACAACAGGAAACTTTGGATTTACAAGACAAGGTGGTGATTCCGGATATAACCCTGCTATATTGGCAAGTCCGATTGCAGCTCAAGTTGGCGGTTATTTAACTCAATTAAATTCATATGATGAAGCATTTCACAATATGGATATGTATATGTTAATGACATCTGAACAAAGACAAGCATTGAAGAATAAAAATAAATATGCTTCCATAGATAATAAATTGTTATATGATTCTTCTCTTGCGAGACAAGAAAAAGCTGAAGGCTGGTTTAGACCTTATGTTACATTTGAAAAAGTACCACTTAAAAACGGACCAAAAGTATCTAACACAATGTATGGTACATTTATGGGCGGTGAATCAGAAATGTATGATTTAGGTCATGGTTGGGATGGAATATGGGGTGCATACATCGGATATAACGGTTCTCACCAATCTTATGAAGGTATTTCAATGTATCAAAATGGCGGGACATTGGGTGTAATAGGAATGGCATATAAAGGAAACTTTTTCACCGGATTAACCGTTAATACCGGAGCAAATGTAGGTGATGCAAACACGATGTACGGAAATGATGATTTCGCAATGTTAATGGCAGGTGTTGCATCTAAAACCGGTTATAATTGGGAACTTGCAAATAGCAAATTTATAATTCAGCCAAGTATGTTAATGTCATACTCGTTTATTAATACATTTGATTATACAAATGCAGCCGGCATAAGAATCAATTCTGACCCATTACATGCAATACAAATACAACCCGAATTAAAATTTATCGGAAATCTTAAAAATGGTTGGCAACCATACGCAAGTGTAGCAATGGTATGGAATATTATGGATGATACAAAATTCAAAGCAAATGATGTCTCATTACCTGAATTATCCGTTAAACCATATGTAAAATACGGTGTTGGTGTTCGTAAAACTTGGGGTGAAAGATTTACAGGCTTCTTCCAAACATACTTAACAAACGGTGGAAGAAACGGTGTAGGACTTCAAGCAGGTTTTACATGGACATTGGGTAAATCAGATAAAAAATCTTCCAGTAATACACAAGCAATAAAGAAAACCTATATTAAATAATCCTCTTTATTATTAATTTAGCTATTTTTGTTTTTATATATGAATTTTTGACCAAAAACTAATATATCTTTAACAAATATAGATAATATGTTATAACTGTTTAATGGAAAAATATTTTACATATAATAAATTACTTTTTATTCTTTTTTTTATTATAGCTATAATTCATTTTATAGTTGTATTTCCATATACCAATCTATCACCTGACGGCGGAATAATTGATAAAATTTTATATGTTCTTATAAAAATAATTTCTTTTATTATAATTGTTATTCTATGGCAATTAATACCAATTATATATACTGGATTTAAAAATAATAATTATAAAATTGTTAATTACACAAAACATACACTTATATATTTTTCTTGTAGTTTAGTAATACTTATTTTAACTTATCCTCTATTAATACCGAGAATGTTTATAAATACAATAGAAATTCCTTCAACTATGCTAATAATAAAGCATTCGTTTTTTGAAACTACTTGGTTTATTAACTGGTTAACAGGTTTCATATGGTCTATTTGTTACAATATTGTACCGAGTATAAAATTTATTACAATATTTTGCATGTTTTTATACTCGTTAGTATTTGCTTATTTATTAGTTGGCATAAAAGAACATATATCAGAAAAATATGCAAACTTATTATATATTCCTTTTTGTATTCCATTTGTTCTAATGATTAATCATATCGCATATAAAAATTTGTATTCGTTTTATTTATTTATTTTTCTACTAAGTTTTATATTATTTAATCAAAATGCAAAAATTAAAAAATTTCTAACAGTTTTTATAATATCAATTTTTTCAGCTATGTTAGTATCAATTAGAGCTGAAAATATGACAATTATTTTACTATTACCATTAATGATATATTGCTTTAAAATATTTTCAAAACAAATGTTTATTCTATTTATTACCCTGTATTTTGTATTTTTTGGATTAATAATTTCTGTTTCAAAATCTTTTGATAATGATACATATGCTCTTCATAATCTAATATTTGCATATGAAAATTATGTAAATACTAATAATTATACACCGGACAAAGAAACTAAAATATTATTAAGTAAAGCATATAACGATGTAAATTCTTTTAAAAATAATGGCGTTCTTAAAAGTGATTTAAATCATGAAGATAATAAAAAAATTATGAAATATATAACATTATTCATAGTTAAACATTTTGATTTTTATTTAAAAAACAATATTATAACAAGCCATAAAGAAATTAATTCTGAAAATTTATTAGTTCCGGAGAATAACATTAATCTGGATGATTATCCTAAACAGAAAGAAATAGGTAATTTTTTAATCTTTAACCCGAATAAATATCCTCTAATTTCTATTTTTTATTCACCTTTTGTAAGTTTTATATTACTTTTAATATTATTAACAGGCGGTATTATTACTAAAAAATATTTTTATGTATGGTTTTTTGCAATTGAAACTATTGTTATTACATTCTTTTATATATATATGCCTTTATATATGTATCAATACTTTTTATTTTTAGTATTCGGAACATTAATTTTTAGTTTTGTCTTTTTAATAGAGTTAATAGAACTAAAATCATCAAGTAAATAATTAAAGAATTTTTTGACGAAAGATTATGGTTTTTTTATACTTATAAAAAGAGGGTAAGAAATGAAAACCATAGCAAGTTTTAAAGTTAATCACAACATATTACAAAAGGGTATGTATATTTCAAGAATAGATGGTGATGTTGTTACATACGATGTTCGAATGAAACGTCCGAATAATGAAGAAAATGACTATCTTCAAAATGCGGCAATGCATAGTTTTGAGCATTTATTTGCCACTTATGCAAGAAATACAAAATATTCCGAAAATATAATATACATAGGTCCGATGGGCTGCCGAACGGGATTCTATTTTCTTGTTAGAGATGTTATTTCACATCAGGAAGCATTGGACTTATTAAAAGAAAGTTTTAAATTTATAAGTAATTTTGAAGGGAAAATTCCCGGAACAAACAAAATAGAATGCGGCAATTATCGTGAACATGATTTGGAAGGTGCTAAATCAATAGCAAAGGATATGCTGGAAGTATTAAAAGACTGGACTGTGGAGAAAATGCAATATGAAGAATAAAAAAACTGTCGGTATTATAGGTGCAATGGATTGCGAGGTTAACAAATTAAAATCTAAACTTGAAAACCTCAAAGAAACGAAATACGGTGAATTAACCATAAATACGGGTATTCTTCACGGACACAATATAATACTTGTAAAAAGCGGTGTAGGTAAAGTAAATGCAGCATTATGCACTCAATATATTATTGATAAATATTCACCGGACTGCATTATAAATACAGGTATTGCCGGCGGTGTAGCATCAGGTCTTCAAGTAGGAGATATTGTTGTCGGCACAGAACTTGTACAGTACGATTTTGATGTTTCTGCAATAGGTTATGCAAAAGGATATATGTGTACGGGTAAAAATCCGGATAAACCAACCGTTTTCTACTCTGATAAAACATTAATATCCGAATTTGAAGCAGCAGCAAAAGGCAGTTTAAATGTACATAAAGGTGTTATTGCCTCAGGTGATACATTTGTGTCTGATAAAAATAAGAAGCAGGATATAAAAAATACATTTAATGCTTCTGCGGTTGAAATGGAAGGAGCCGCCATTGCACAAACAGCAACAGTAAATTGTATACCGTTTTTAATAGTAAGAGCAATATCTGATTTGGCAGATGATACGGCAGCACAAGACCATGAATTTGTAGAAACGGAAATGGCAGAATTATCCTCCTCCGCTATAGAAAAATTACTTGAAAAAATATAATGAAAATCATAGATTATAAAGAAAATACCGGTAAATACAATATGGATTACGATTCTTTTTTGCTTGATGAAGCAATAAAAGAACAATCAAAAGAACCCGTTTTAAGATTCTATGGGTGGAATCCTCCTTGTGTATCACTCGGAAGAAACCAATCCTCTTTAAAAATAAACGAAAATTTTTGCAAAGAAAACGGTATTGATATTGTAAAAAGAATAACAGGCGGAAGAGGTCTTTTGCATGATGATGAAATTACTTATTCTTTTATTTGTCCCGTTTCAATATTAGAAAACGGTGAAAGTGTAATTCAATCATACAAAGAAATATCTTCAGCAATTATAAAAGGCTTTGAAGAACTTAATATTAAACTTGAATTCGGAGGAGGAAAGAAAAAAGAAGCATCTCATGATTATTGCATGCTTTTATCTACAGGAGCAGATTTAACGTATAACGGAAAAAAGTTAATCGGTTCCGCACAATTCAGAAAACAAGGATACATATTACAGCATGGCTCTATTCTATTCAGTTATAACGAATTTCTAATAAAAAATATTTTTAACGAATCAACTAATAATTCTATAACTTATATTAACGAAATAAACACACAACTAAAACACCATGACATCATAAATGCTATGACAACAGGATTTTTGAAAAATTTTTAATCCATTAAAGGACTGTATCTTACCGAATATAAATAACCGCCATTATTTAATATTTCATGAATTCTATTTTCATCTTTTCTTGATGCGGCAGTAATAAAATATCTTTTTTCAGTATCTTGCGGATTAACATAAAAAATGACTTCCGATAACATAACTTTATTTGAATCTTTCGGTATAACACTACCTCTATATTCATTATCCAGTTTATCGGCAACTATTGAATTTGCATTATGTATTGTTCCGTCAAATTTTTTTCTGTATATATTTTTAGATTGCAGCTTATAATTACTAAGCCTTTCATTATTATCAAAAGCACCTTTTACAAGAGTAGGTACATCCGCTTTGGGTCTTCCATCATTGAGTGTAAATACGTGAAGTGAACCAAATGAAACAGGTGATACTCGCATGTATTATTCCTTTTATTAGTTGTGTAATTCGTTAGTTGTGTTAGATGTTCATGCTAAAACTTGAACAAAAAAAAACTTGCTATGTATTGTTAAAATATTAAAAAATCTGCTACAATAGTTAATAATTGAATATTTTGAGGATAAAAATGAATAATATAAAAAAAACACAGGTTAAATATCCTTATCTTGAAAAACCTGTAGAAATATATGAAAGAGAATGCGGACATAAAATAGTTTTTGCTTATAAAAAAGGAGCTTTAATAAATATAAGCAGCTGGGTTAAAACCGGTTCTATAAATGAAAATGATGAAAATAACGGAATTTCACATTTTCTTGAACACCTTATGTTCAAAGGGACATCAAAACATAAAGCCGGAGAATTTGACAGAACTCTTGAATCTCGAGGTGCAATAGTAAATGCTGCCACTTGGAAAGATTATACATTTTATTATGTTACTATTCCTCAAGGTACAGATGATAGAAACTTTAAAGATACTCTTGAGCTTCATGCCGATATGATGCTAGATCCTGTTATCCCTGATTGTGAAATCGGTGAACCTTTTGATATTAATAATCCTCAGGTTAAAAATAAAAGAGAAAGGCATGTTGTTATTGAAGAAATAAGAATGAGAAAAGACCAGCCTTGGACAAAAGTTTATAATCTGGTTAATGCAAATATGTACTCTTCTCATCCGTATAAAAGAGATGTTATAGGAAATGAACAAATTATTTCCCAAATAACCAGAGAAACTGTTTTGGATTACTACAAAACACATTACACTCCAAACAATATAACAACAATTATAGCAGGAGAAGTAAATCCGGAAAAACTTTTACCTGTTATAGCAAAAGAATTTGACTTTAAAGGCAGAAAAAACAGAATAAACGAAAAATATAAAATTGATACTCCTGTGGAACAAACAAAAACAGTAGAAGAATATTCTAAAATAAATACAGGGTTTCTTATGTTCGGGTATTTAGGACCGGAGGCTGTTGATGTAAAAACTTCAACAATATTAGAGATGATAGCTTTAATAATGGGTCAGGGACAGAGTTCAAGATTATATCAGGATTTAATTGAAAAACCTAAACAACCTATTTTTAATGTTGTTTCAACAGACTATTATCATTTTAGAGATGGCGGGAACTTCTTTATCCAGGCTAATTTCAAGCCTGAAGCAAAAGATGAAGCTATAAAAACAATTAAACAAAAAATAGAAGATTTAATAAATAGCGGTATTTCAGACAAAGAACTAAAAAAAGCAAAGAAAAAATTAAAAGCAGGGTTTGCGGAAAATTCGGAAACTGTTTCAGATATAGCAGAAACTATAGGTTTTTATATGACCGTCTGCAATAAACTTGAATGTGTTGAAGAATACATTAACGTAATTGAAAAAATTACTGCAGAAGATATTAAAGAAACGGCAAAAAAATATTTAGAAATTAATCATGCCGTCATTTCGGTTTTAATGCCGGAATCCTACAAAAATTAAAGGAAAAATCCATGGAAAGATACACTTTAAAAAACGGAATAAATTCAATAATAAACAGAAATAATAACACGCCAAGAACCGCAGTTGTTATTTATTCCAAAATAGATAAAGATGAAGAAAAATCAGGTTTATACTATTTATTAACACAATTATTGTTCCAAGGGACAAAAAACAGAACAGCCGAACAAATAGCAAATGAATTAGATGAAAATGCCATAGATTTATCAATTGAAAAAAAGAATGATTTTATTAGATTTAAATTACTTTGCCTAAATGAAGATATAAATTATGCTCTTAATTTATTAAATGACATTATTATGAATTCAACCTTTAATGATATTGAAAAAGAGATATTTAAAATAAAAGGAGAATTTGAGTCAGACTTGGATTCTGCTAAAATCCAAGCACAAGATGAATACTACAGAACAATATTTAAAAATCACCCGTACGGAATAGGAAGAAAAGAAATTCTTGAACAAATAAATACAATAACAAAGGAAGATTTATTAAAAGCATATAATGAAATAAAAAATATTTCATTTAAAAACATTTCGGTAGTTGGCGATATAGATAAAGAAATAATAACGGCATTATTGGAAAAGCATTTGGGGGAACTGAAAATTGAAAAAAGATTAACCGAAAGACAAGCAGTTCCTCAATTAAATGAAGACAGAATATCCGTAGTAAAAAAAGAAGATGCAAATCAAGCTCAAATATTCAAAGGCTGGATTTTCCCAAATATTTATTCTGAAGATTATCCTGCAATAATATTGTTAAATACGATTTTGGGTTCATCCGGACTTTCATCAAGACTGTTTTTAGAATTAAGAGAGAAACAAGGTCTTGCATATACGGTAAGAAGTATCTTTGAACCATATATACTTGGCGGCAGTTTCACGGTATATATAGCTACAGAGCCTAAAAACATAGCTGTATCATTAAAAGGATTTCAGGTTGAAATTAATAGAATTATGACTGAATTAATGAGCGACGAAGAACTTGAAAATGCTAAGAATAATGCTATAGGCAAAAGACAATTTTTCCGTGAAACTAATCTTTTAGAAGCATCATTAAACGGGTATTATGAATTTTTAGCATTAGGTTATGATTTTGAGGAAAAACTAATTTCTTCAATAAAATCTGTTACAAAGGAAAAAATACTCGAAACAGCAAAAAAATATTTTTCTTCAAACAGTGCTTTGGGCATTCTCGCACCCGAGAAATATTTAAAAGATGCAAATTTATTGAAATAATAGTATTAAATCAATAAAAATTATGTTAAAATCAACTAAGAAGATATGAGTAACGTAAAAACAGATAATAAAAAGCTAAATAAAGAAATAGATAAATTTCAGCGTTCGGGTAATATACAGAAGGCAATTGAGACATGCAAAAATGCCATTTCTCTTGATGAGAATAATGCGGATTTACATATAAAACTCGGTGATTTATATATGACATGGCATCTTGATATTCATGAAATCAAACAATATGTAGATGATGCAATAACGGAATATCAAAGAGCATTGGAATCTTGTGTGGATTCGGCTGAAATATATTTCAAACTGGGTAATGCTTTTTATTATAAAAGAGAACTTGATAAAGCATTAAATTATCTGAAATTGGCACTTGAGTATAATACAAAGATGCCGGAGGCACATCTTTTAATAGCTCAAATATTTATGAAAAAAGGTGATTTTATAGAGGCAATGGAATCAGCGCAAAATGCCGTAGAAATAGCACCTTTTACATCAGCCCGAGCATATCTTATAATGGCAAATCTTTTAACATTCAATAAGAACTCAAAATGGTATCAAATATGGTGGCGAATGATTCAATTTGCATTTACCATGCCGTTCGATAAAACAGGAAGAAAAGAGTTCTGCAAGCATTTATCTTATATTAAATTTTTGCCTACATTAATCAAAATATCATTAATGATATTTTTTAAAGGATTTAACCAACAAATTATAGATATTTATCGTGAAACGATAGATAAAGCGCCTGGGTTTGTAGAATTATATATAAATCTTGGCAGAGTATATTATGAATTAAAAAGATATGATGATGCCATCTGCGAATATAAAATGGCAATTTGGCTGGATAGTTTAAATCTGAGAGCATATTATTATCTGTGCCAGTTATATGAAGAACAAAAAGATTTTGATAATGCCATAGAAACCTGTAGAAGATTAATAGAATTACAGCCTCATGTTGCGGAATTTCATTGCAGAATAGCACAATATCTTTATTTAAAAGGAGATATAGAACAAGCGGTAGAACATTACCAAACAGCAATTACATTAAATCAAGGTCCGCAGTGGACAAGTGTTGTAGCGCAAACTTTAGGCTTTATATTTCAGGAAAATGTTAAAAATTTGGATGCTGCAATTAGTGCCTACCAAAACGCATACAGCTTAAATCCAAACGATATTGATATTTATCTAAATTTAGGCAATGTATTTTTTGAAAAGGGAGCAAATGATAATGCTCTGACGGTGTATAAAAAAGCATTGGAGTTATCTCCGCACAGTGCAAAATTACATTGTAATCTCGGTTATTTATATTGGGGAAAAGGCGATATAGAAGAAGCCGTAAAAGAATATGAAAAAGCTATTAAATATGATAATACCTATGATATAGCTTATAACAATCTCGGGGTTATTTATTTGGATGATTTAGGCAGAGTTCAAAAAGCAAAAGAACTTTTTGAACAGGCAAAAAGATACAATCCTAATTATGCATTGGCACATTATAATTTGGCTCGTTCCGTTGCTTTATCAGGAGATAAAGTAGAAGCTGCAAAATTATATCAAATAGCCTTAGACATTAATACATATACACAAGAGCTTGATCCTATTGAAATAGAAGAAAAGATACAGGATTTATTTACATAATGGAATATATTCAGGAAATAAGAGTTTTATACAGTGATACTGATGCCTATGGTGTTGTTTGGCACGGAGCATATACAAAATGGTTTGAAGCGGCAAGAGTCGGTCTTGTTGAACAAATGGGATTACCTTTAGAAGAGCTTGAAGCTGACAGTATTCTGTTTCCTGTTGTTGAAATGAATATACGTTACAAATCATCCGCAAGGATGAACGAAAGAATAGTAATAAAAACACAAGTACATGAATTAAAACCGTTAAGTGTTACATTTGAACATAAAGTATATGAAAAAGAAACAAATACACTAAGAGTAATAGCACATACAACAATAGTTGTAACAAATGCTCAGACGGGTAAAATGTACAGACGAATACCTGAATATATATATAAAGAATTCGAAAAAGCTGTTAAAGTACCGGTATAATTAAGGTCTTGTAATGTTCAAAGGAACATCTTTAGGATAAACTTCTTCAGTTACACCACTACAACCTGTTATGAAGAAGAAATCAAAGTTGTCACCATGGCCGATATTCAAATCATTAAAAGGAATGCAAACTTCAAATATTTCGTCGTGAACATATCTGATATGATGCTCCCATTGAAGCTCCCATAATCCGTCTTTTACCGCTTTTGAATACTGGAAAGGATATTTTCTGTTATTTGTTATTCCGAATTTTATTTCATGAGTATAACCGTCAAGCATAATAGGCTGGATTGTATCTTTTTTACTTGTGGTTCTGGGAGAAGAAGTAAATTCCAATGCATTATTATACACTTTTATATATACATAAATTGAAAAATACTCCTTAAAACTTTCTTTGCTGTTAAGAAGATACTTATTAATATCAAAGCGAATGTAAAGATTATCATTATCATTTCCAAAGAAAATTCTGTTTAATAGTTTATTTTCTTGTATTATAGGTCCGTCAGGAATATCGATGCGTCCTGCCTGAAGCCATTCTTCATTATTTTGTATTTTACCGTTAATAAGAGGTGTAATAAGTTTTCTCGGATTTTTAGACGGTTTACCTATATATGAAATCAAAGGTAATTCAAGATAATCCGGTATAGGTTTTTCTATAATTGCATAAACATTTTTCAAATGTTCTCTAAACATAAAGTCAAATATGTGGTCTTGACCCGAATCATTAGGTTCACCGTACCACCAGAACCAGTCAGAACCTTCTGCAATATATATTTCATTTTTTGCATTTTTTATTTGTTCTTTTGAAAGTCTGCCTGATTTTTCAGCTTCTTTCAAATCATTTCTGGTTTGAACCAAATACTTCCATGCCAAATTTTTGGTAGGCTCAGCAATCCATAATTGAAATTCCTGATTGACCCAAGAGCCCGATGCAACTTTTTTAAGTAATTTGGCACTATCTTTATTATTGTTAACATAATCACTAATTAAAACCGTTTTAATATTTTTATCATCATTGATGAGAGAATATAAGCGGTTAAGGAAGTCAGCACCATCTTTTATATATCCGTCCCAACTGTTTTCACCGTCCATTGCTATTGTTAAGAGATGTGTTTTATCGGGAGAATTTCTTAATTTATCGTGAACAGCTTTTATTCTGTCAAATAAATCATTGGCACCAAGAATATTATTGTGATGATGATATTCAAAACTTATTAAATTTGGAATAACGGAATCTCTAAATACCAAATTTACTTCTTTATCGCGTTTTGTCCTGTATAAATAGAGCGAGCAAACATCATAAGGATCTTCATAGCAGCCTCTGAAGTCTCTTACAAAATCTTTTTTTAAAGAATTTGCAAGAACACTTTCATCAGTAATAACCCATTTTGCACCTAAATTTGCAAGAACATCAAGTGTTTTTTGGCTTATACAATGTTCACTTGGCCAAAAACCCGAGGGGGTTTTTCCGAAGGTTTCTTCAATTTTTTTGAAGCCAAGTTTAATTTGTTCTTTAGCATCAATAGCAAGTGCCATTTTACAATCTGGCAGCGAATATTTTAAAGATGGTGTTTTTAAATCGTTAGGATTTAACAAAATCGGCAAAATCGGGTGATAATACGGACTTGCCAATATTTCAATTCTTCCTTCATTTTGAAATTGTTTAAACGAAGGTATAATTTGCCTAATAATAACTCTGTTAAGTTCAATTAATTGCTGTCTGTCTTCAAGAGAGTAATTTGAACCTTTTCTTTCAAAATCTCTAAGTTCCGGATAAGTTTCTCTCCAAAACGGATCAAACCAAAGAAGATTAAACAGCATCATAATATCCGAATATTCTTGGTCAGAAAAATCATTAATACTAATTTCCGAATTACTATATCTTTTAATATAGAGTTCATTATATCTTGGATTTTGAGAAATTATATTTTCATAATTCAAGTCAAAGAAATAGTTTAATATGAAAAGTTTATCATCATCAGAAAGTTCATCTATAGGTGTTACCGTCAATTTTGAATGAATATCATGTCCGTTATTATAGGCATAATCTTGAATAGTATCAATTAAAACGGGAACAAAGCTGAAATTGAGTTTGATTTTCGGAAATTTTTTAATAATAAGAAGCATATCAAGATAATCTTTGATAGCATGCAATCTTGCCCATGGCATAAGTCTTATGCCATTAAGCTGAGTTTGATAGTTAGGCTGATGAAAGTGCCAAACAAAAGCTACGGATAATTCTTTTTGCATATATATACTTCCCGACCTAAAAAGATAATATCATTTTATTTAAAAATATACAACAGAGCGATACTTTGTATATGTTAAGAAATATTAAAATATTTAACAAATAAATATATGCAACAAATAAGTTAATATTATTGGGTGTTGAGTGTATTTTATACATTCATAAATAAAAAAAATTTAAATTAAGACTATACAAGAAAAAAGAAAGGTGATTTAATATTTAAAGTGAATTTAATAAGTGGGGAGTCCTTGTAAAAGAAGTTTAGTCAAAAGACTATTTAGGGAGAGGAGATTTGGAATAAATCCAAACGAGGCCGCAAACACAGGCGGCTTTTATTTTGCAAAAAATTCGGTAGGGTGGAGTCGAGGCAAAAGCCGAGCGAACCCGTAAGTGCGTAAATCAGGCTGAGCGGTAAAAATCCGATAGGATTTTAAAAGCGAAGCAGATTGATTAAGCACACCCGAATTTTTTGTTTGGTATCGGTAGGGTGGAGTCGAGGCAAAAGCCGAGCGAACCCGTAAGTGCGTAAATCAGCGCCGCAGGTCAGGCAATGCCTGACACCATAATTAATAAACATTAATATCAAAATCCTTCTTGGGCATAATTAACAGGACTAATTACATTAAATAACGGGCATGGTATAATCTTCAAAAAAGAGAAAAGAATATGTTTTGGAATAAGGATATAAATTTAAAAAATATATTATTTTTTATAATGGCAGTATTTGCTGTCTGGTTTATATTGCAAATAAAAGGAATTGCACTATTAGCATTCGGTTCATTCGTTCTGGCATGCTCATTAAATCCCGCTGTAGATAAATTAAGCGAGAAAATACCAAGAGCGCTTGCCGCTACCCTTGTAATTCTGCTTACAATTCTTGTAGTTGTAATATTTTTAATACCTGTTGTTACAATTTCCATAGAAGAAATCCATCAGGTAATCAATAATATTCCTGCAATTGCAAAAAATATTATCAATTATTTAAGCAATAAAACCGTTATGGGAAAGACATTAATAGAATTTATCAATATAGATACTATAACAGATACATCATCAAAATTGGCATCAGGTATTTTAAACAAATCTATAGATTTTACAAAAGCAGTTTTAGAGGTAATAACAATAATCATAACCATTGCCGTTATTGTCTTTTATATGGTAAATGAAAAATATCTTATAAGAGATTATGTAATAATGGTATTTCCGCCAAAATTAAAAAGCAGAGCAAAAGAGGTATATGAAAACATTGAAAAAAAGGTCGGAGGATATGTAATTGCACAAATTCTATCAATGTCTACAGTTGCAATATGTACGGCAATAGGATTAATGTTTTTAAGGGTTGAATATGCAGTATTACTTGGCTTAATAGCAGGTGTTCTTGATATTGTACCGATTGTAGGGCCGACTTTTGCACTTTTAATAGGTGTTTTATTTGCGGCGCAGCAAAACTGGGTAGTTGTTGTATTTACAATTATTGTTTATCTTGTGGCACAATGGATATCCAATAACTTTATAAGACCGCTTGTATTCGGTAAGTTTTTGGACTTGCATCCGATTATAATAATATTTGCATTTTTAATAGCAGGTCAGTTTTTAGGCGTATGGGGTATTATTTTATCGCCTGCAATCGCTGCAACACTGTTAACTTTGTTTGACGAATTATATTTAAAAACAATCAATAAGCACGAAAAGACGGAACAAAAGCATAATGAATGAAACATATCTTTATAGTGCAAATAGAGAACAAGAAACCAAATTAAACGTATGGTGTGCATTTCCGGCAGTATATAATTTTGGAATGTCGGCACTCGGGTATCTTACGGTATTTCAACATATTGATTGTATGGAAGGAATATTTGCAGAAAGAGTATTTACCGATAGCAAAACAACTTATTTACAATTCAAAGATGTTGATGTTATTTCTTTTTCATTTTCGTTTGAGCTTGATTATCTCGGTATATTGAGTATTTTAGAGAAATATAAAATCCCGTTTCTTGCAAGCGAACGAGAAGAAGATACTCCGTTAATTTATGGCGGCGGCCCTGTATTGAGCGCAAACCCTGAACCGTTTGCTCAAATATTTGATTTTATTATGATAGGAGATTCGGAATCTCATTTAACGGAAGTATTTAAACTGTTAAAAGACTACAAAAACAGGTCTAAACAAGAGAAACTTGAAAAACTCTCTCAGATTGAAGGAATATATGTTCCATCTTTAAAAACAAAGGAATTGAAAGTAAAGAAGGTATCATCAAAACTAAATGATTGCGTGGCAACTCCTATTTTAACGGAGAACAGCTTTTTCCCGAATACATATATAGTGGAAGTTGAAAGAGGATGCCCGCAAAACTGTGCTTTTTGCCTGACTTCATATATTAATAATCCTATAAGGTTTTGTTCGTATGATGAAATAATATCAAAGATTGAAACAGGGCTTCAACATACAAATAAAATAGCATTACTGGGTGCATTAATATGCGCTCATCCTAAGATTGATGATATATGCCAATACATTATTGATAAAGTTGATTTGGGAAATCCTTTAGAAGTAACTGTTTCTTCGTTAAGAGCAGACTATGTTTCGGATAAAACTCTTGAAATGCTGAATAAATGCGGGCAAAGAACAGCAACAATAGCCATAGAAGCCGGAAGCGAACGTTTAAGAACCGTAATTAACAAGGATTTAAGTAATAATGACATTTTATCCGTTGTGGATAAAATGGTTAAACACGGTTTTACGGGATTAAAAATGTACGGAATTATAGGACTTCCTACGGAAACATATGAAGACATAGACGCCTTCGTTGAACTATGCAAGCAAATCAAACAAAAATATAAAAGTTTTAACTTAATACCGAGTTTTTCCACATTTGTGCCGAAAGCTCAGACTCCGTTTCAATTTGCGGAGAAAGAAACAACCAAAAATCTTGAAAAGAAAAATGAATATATAAAAAAGCAATTTGCAAAAATCGGCATAAAAGCAAGGACTTCAAGCGCAAAATGGGACTATATTCAAGCATTATTATCAAGAGGTTCAAGAGAATTAACTTCGTATTTAATTGATGTATACAGAGCAGGCGGCAGCTTGGGTGCATTTAAAAGCATTTATAAAGAATATGAAAAAGCAGGAAAATTACCTAATGCGGATATATTTGCATTAAATAAAATTCCGTTCGAAAAAGAACTTCCATGGGATTTTATAGAATACCCGAAAAATAAAGCTTTTTTAATTAGAGAATATCAAAGGCTTATATCAGAATAATCTTTCCTGTAATTTTTTATTAATATTTTGTATTTTGATAAGAAAAATATTAAAATCTGATTATGAAAAAAGTTATTGCATATGTTCATTCTCACTGGGACAGAGAATGGTATAGAGAGTTTGAGGAGTTTAGATTAAGACTTATTGAAGTTTTTGACGAAGTCCTTTCCGCATTAAAAAATAATGAATTGCCGTGTTTTTATTTTGACGGGCAAACAGCAGCTATTGAAGATTATTTGGAAATATATCCCGAAAAACTTTCCGTAATTAGGCAATTAATAAAAGAAAAAAAATTGAGAGTGGGTCCATTCTATTGTTCGGCAGACAGTTTTCTTGTATCCGGAGAGTGCTTATACCGTAATTTTGAAATGGGTATAAAAAAATCAAAAGAGCTTGGAGAAACGGATTTTATAGGTTATTTATCGGATACCTTCGGTCACAGCAATAGTCTTTCTTATATTTTAAAATCATTAAATATAGATAAAGCCTGTATGTGGCGAGGATTGGGCAATAATAATGCAGATTTGGATTGGAACGGCATTAAGGTTACTTATTTAATTCAAGGCTATTTTCAGGATTTTTTAAATCAAGATTGGAGTATTGAAAAAAAAGCTGAATATTTAAAAAAATATTTGGATAAAATCTCACTTAAAAGCTCTGAGAATGTACTGCTGCCGATAGGTGCAGATCACCTTACAATACCTAAAAACATTAATAAACAAATAAAAGAGCTTAATAAAATATATAAAGACTACCAAATAGAAATAAAAACACCGTTTGAATATTTTAATAAAATAAAAAAACGTAAAAAAGTTTCGGGTGAGTTTTTAGATAACAGTCTTAATTTCATTTTGCCCGGGGTTTATTCGTCAAGAATCTATTTAAAACAGGCAAATGCAAAATCACAATGGATTTTGAGTCGTATAGCAGAGCCTCTGCAAACTATCTGCCACCATTTTTATAAAACAAAAAGCAGACAAAATGAAACAGATTATGCTTATAAAACATTAATTAAAAACCATGCTCACGATTCTATATACGGCTGCAGTACTGATGAAGTTGCAAATGATGTAATGACAAGGTTTAAGAATGTTGATATTATTTCAAACGGAATTATAAAAAGAACGCTGCGTGATTTATCAACAAAAGACGGGAATATTGCCGTAATAAACCTTTCAAATTATACTTATAGCGGAAATTTAGTTATAGAAACAGAAAAAGAGCTTCCGAAATATTTAAATGCAGTTAAAATAGGCTCAAGAAAAGGTTTTACCGATAGCAAATTATATAATATAAATGATATTCCGATTACGGAAGATATTACAACCGTTAATTATTATTTGGCAGACGTTAAAGATATACCGCCGTTTTCATTAACTAATTTAACCGAAAAGCATATAAATAAAACAAATAATCTATCTTGTACGGCTTCTGCTATAGAGAATAAGAATATAAAATTCGAAATTAAAAACGGTAAAATCAATATTACGGATAAATTAACAGATACTCAATATAAGGATTTTATTTTAATTACGGATAGAGCCGATATCGGCGACAGTTACAATTTCGGCGGATTAAAGGGTGATAAATCTATTAAGGCAAAAATAGTTTCACATAAATTAAAAGAAAATAATACAAAACAAGCTGTTATGAATATCACATACGTCATTGATATTCCTGAAAATTCAACAGAAAAAGGGCGTTCTAAAAAAATAAATAAATGCAAACTCAATATTGATGCCATATTGAATAACCAATCGGAAATACTTGAATTCAAAATAAATTGGGTAAATAAATGTAAAAATCATATATTGCAAATTGGATTTAATTTAAAAGAAAAAATCACATCTTCAATCAGTGAGGATTTATTCGGGACGGTAAAAAGAAAATTTGATGCGGATTATGACCTGTATAAAAACCTTCCGGCAGCAAGAGGAAAAGAACTAAAACCAAATACTGCACCTATGCAGAGGTTTGTAAATACACAAAATTTTGCTCTTTTTACAAAAGGAAATTGCGAATACGAAGTAAATAAAAATACATTATTTTTAACACTTTTAAGAGCAACAGGAATAATTTCAAACCCCAAAAACACAACAAGAGGAACACCGGCAGGACCGCCTTTAGAAACTCCTAATCTTCAATGTATTGGGGAAAACTTTGCAGAAATTGCAATTGCATTTACAAAGAAAGAAAATAATCTTTTCAGACTGACAGAAGAGTTCTATCATTCGTATCTTTCTTTATTTACAAATAAAAAAGATACAAAGTTTATTGAGCATGACAATAATGAACTTATATATGCCATAAAAACGGAAGATAAAAAATTAGTAAAAAGAATATTTAATCTAAAAAAGAATATTATAGAAAATAAAATATAATTTTCAGAACATGCTTTTTCAATAAATTTATAAAAATTCTTCTTTGTTAACAAAAATTTTTATCAAAGTGGAAAGAAAAAACCCTTTAAATAGAGGGATTTAAACGTATTTAACATTTCGTAACATATTAAAAAAAATAGACTTGACATAATTTTTAGATATGTCATAATAATAATGTAAGATTTAAGTGTAAGCAAAACACTAAATGAAACATTACAACCCCGAACACATATAAACTCCTAAATAATAAACACAAAAGAGACCATTAGGATGCAGAAATAAACCACTCACAGTAGTGGCTTTTTTTTGCGTAAAAATAGGTTTTTGCATAAAAACAACTCCTGCCGTTTTATAAAAAATAATTAAAACTGTTCTATAAGTGTTAAAGTTACAATTCTTATTCATGTCTGTTTTTTTCGTTATGAACTCTTATATTAAGAATATGTAAAGGCACTGTTTGAATGTGCTACACTATTATTATAGGCAGTAGATAGAGGAGAAATATTATGATACCTATTTTGGATTCAAAAAGACAATATGCAAAAATCGGTAAAGAAATAGAAAAAGAAGTTATTGAAGTATTAGCTTCGGGTTCATACATTTTAGGTAAACACAATAAAGCATTACAAACAGAGTTTGCTGACTTTGTAGGTACAAAATATTCTGTCGGTTTAAACTCAGGTACTGATGCGCTTCATTTGGCATTAAGAGCATTAGATATCGGAAGAGGTGATGAAGTTATTACAACGGCATTTACCTTTGTTGCTACGGCAAGTGCTATCGGTTTAGCAGGTGCAACTCCTGTTTTCGTTGATATCAACCCCGATACTTTTAATATTGATGCAAATAAAATAGAAGCAGCTATAACCCCCAGAACAAAGGCTATAATTCCTGTTCACTTATACGGACAACCCGCTGAAATGGATAAAATTATGGACATTGCAAAACGTCATAATTTAAAAGTAGTTGAAGACTGCTGTCAGGCAATCGGCGCTGAATATAAAGGTCAAAAAGTAGGTTCATTCGGCGACTTCGGATGCTTTAGCTTCTATCCGACAAAAAATCTCGGCGGCATGGGCGATGGCGGTATGATTACCTGCAATGACGAAAAATTATATAACAGAATTTTGGCATTAAGAAATCATGGCGGTGCTATAAGATACTATCACGATGAATTAGGTGTAAATTCAAGATTAGACGAAATTCAAGCAGCTATTTTAAG
Organism: Candidatus Gastranaerophilales bacterium; assembly: GCA_016282705.1. Taxonomy (GTDB): domain Bacteria; phylum Cyanobacteriota; class Vampirovibrionia; order Gastranaerophilales; family Gastranaerophilaceae; genus Avigastranaerophilus. The sequence continues at coordinate 22,176 of JAEELO010000103.1, forward strand.
AGTTAAAATGCCTTATATTAATGAATGGAATGAAGCAAGAAGAGCAAACGCAAAAAGATACAATGAAATGTTTAATAAATATCCTGAAATCTTAACTCCGAAAGAAATTGATAATTCATACTGTGTATATCACCAATATACAATCAGAATTGAAAATAGAGATGAAGTTCATAAATTACTTCAGGAAAACGGCATAGGTGCTATGATTTATTATCCTGTTCCGTTGCATTTACAAAAATTACATAAATCTTTAGGCTACAAAGAAGGCGATTTGCCGATGACGGAAAAAGATACAAAACTCGTTATGTCGCTTCCTATGTTCCCTGAAATTACACCGGAAGAACAACAAACTGTTGTTGATACTGTTGTTAAATGCTTAAACATGACAAAACAAGCGGTATAATATATTTTAAATATAAAAACGGTCCTGTTTATAGGACTGTTTTTTTACTATAATACAGAAACAACATGGTTACTAACAAAAGGAGTAAATAATGGATAATAAAAATATAAAACCGATACAAATAACAGCTTGTGTTATAGGTTTTTCAATCATTGCAGGTGCTGCAGCATATATAATTAACCCTGATTTTATTAAACAAAGTTTTAATACAATTCCTTATATTTCTCAAAAAGATGATAATGATTGTTCGAATTGTGTAGAAAAGAAGCCTGCAATATATTTATATCCCGAAGTTACTCAAAAGATTGAAGTTAAGCTGGATAAAACTATTAAACATAAAAATGTTGTGCCTAAATACAATAAAAAAACCGGCTGGGTTGTTGAAGATGAACATACAGGCAAAATCCGTGATTTACAGCATAAATATACACACTGTAAAAAAATTCCTTACAAAGAATTCCGTTTAGAATATGCTCTTGAAGCATGCCAGATTAATAAATA
>JAEELO010000104.1 GCA_016282705.1 Candidatus Gastranaerophilales bacterium
GCATTTTACCTCATTAAAACTATAACCCCCTATGGGGGATGTAAATATTTTAAAATAAACACAAATTTAGTCAAGGCAAATAAATTGATTAAATGTACAAATAGTTAAGTAATAAAAACAATGCGATTTACCATAAGAATCTCATCTCAGGTGAAACAACGTAAAAATCCTGCAAACCGATATTGGGACAGAATTAGGAACTAATTGGACAAAATTGGAAGATTTTGGGACTTTCAGGACTGCTAAGATGAGAATTTATTGGAAACTTCCAACTGCGAAATGCCCGACACACAGGGCATAAAGGTAAAAAATCTCATATTAAGCGTACATCTCAACTGAGGTGGAAAATAACAGTGTATCTTTACGGTTAAAAATACAGTCAATTTAGTCTATACAAGAATAAAAAAATGGTGCCACAACTCGGAATCGAACCAAGGACACAGGGATTTTCAGTCCCTTGCTCTACCAACTGAGCTATTGTGGCACACAACATATTAATTTTTCTGTAATTATCATACCAACTAAAAACTTTAAGTCAACTGATTTTTTAATTATCACTCAAAACGGCTTAATTTCTTTGTTTTTGAATTCTGTACCAATTCAGAAAAAGCTTCTTTTCTTGCTTTTAAAAGTAACTTTCTTCCTTCAACGGAACGGGTATAAACTATATCGCAATCCCCTATATATCTGTTCCATAAACCTTTAAAGACATCTGTATATTCTTTTTTCTGCCCGATTATTGACGGCAGGGCATGATAATCTGTTGTTTGATGTTTTTTTATTTTATCTCTTCTTATAAAGATATATCTTGGGTTTTGGATAGGGTCAAGAAACTCCATAATAGATTTTATTATCAGGTTGTTTTCTTCAGGTGAAATGTTTGTAACAGAGAAAAATATGCTTCCGTCAATAATATTCTGCTTGCACTGAACATTTATTCTTTTTAGGTTGGTTTTTATCTCTCCCATTGAATACAACGTTTCCAGAATAACTATACCTATTTGTCTCATTATTTTTTCGGGACTTGAACATCTTAAATGTTTATATGTGGGCTTTATCATTACGACTATAAATGCTATAAACGGAATAAGTGCAAGGTAAAAAGTACCTGCTTGGACAAAAAACATTGCTATAGCGGAAAATAAAGTTAACCAAGTAAATAAAATATAATAATAACCGCTCCGGTAATAGAAGTTTTTCATTTTGGCTGTTGTAGAAACACCTGTTCTTAATTCTTTTTGAGGAGCATTATAGTCACGCGTCAAGCCTGCTTTCCATAAATCCCGCGTGGCTTTTCTATTTACGGCTCTTTCTTTCATGCCTGCATTGAGAGCAATAAAATTACGTTCCGTCAAAAGTCCCATATTATAATTGATTTTTCTTATAAAATCATCGGGTAATATTCGTTCAATGCCGTTTTCTATGTAATATGGCTGTTTATATGAGGGCGCCTCATACCCTTTAAATCTCTGATATAGTTGTAAATAATCAAATATTTGGATTTCAGGTTCCTGTTCTTGTTCTGATTTAGAAGGTAATTGCTGTTTTAATTCTTCCATAACGGTAAGTATTTTAACGGAAGCTAAGTGCCAAATGTTAGAAATTTTATCTGGACATTTTTTATCAATTCTTATTGCTCTTCCTCTCATTTGGTTAGAAAGCATATAAGAACTTACCGTACTTGATAATATCAACGAATTTATGCAAGGAGCATCCCATCCTTCGCCTAATAATGCCTGTGTTCCGACCATGACGGTAATTAATCCGTCATTAAACATTTGGGTTATCAGTTCAACTATTATTGAACGTTTTGCACCTTTTGCGGTTACTCTTAAATAGTCGGTATCTCTTTCAAAAGGATTGGAAACAATATATTCCGTTAATCCCATTTCATTAGCTCTTATATTTAGTTCATTTTTTAATTCGGCAGGAAGAAGAATAATACTTCCCGTTAAAACGCAAAGTGAAATATCTTTGCGCTCTTTTAATGTCTGCCATATCGGAATAACCCCAAGTACAGAGCAATCTGTGACATCATATTTTATATAATCCGCCAAAATAACCATTCTGAGCTTATTTTTTAGCGAATTTGCTTCTAAATCAACAATTTCTTTTATTGAATCAAGTTTGCCTAAACTGTTAGCGATTTGGCGTTTGATTTTAGGACTGTCATTTAAATATACGGATTTATTATATATTACGCCTGCCACTTTTGCACTGTTGTATATTTCATCCAGCAATTCTTTATGTTTTTCAAGTTTTTGGTTGTCTTTAAGCAGAATAAATGACAAAAATTGTTTTTGGTATTCTTCGGTAAACTTGGGAATATCCTTTTCCGTAACATCAAATGCCTGCATAAAGTTTTCGGGAACACCTTTACCTGATGCTTTCAAAAATGATGCAACAGCAACATATATTTTAGGTTCTTCAAGCATTGCTTCAACATCTTCTTGCTCTAAAAAAGAATACATTAATTTAATCAGGTTTTTATTTTCCAAGGTGGATTTTATAAAATTTCTAATTCTTAAAATATTCTTATTTATCTCTTCAGATTCGGTTTTTCTTAAGAGCGAGAAATGAATAAAATCTTGATGAGGGCATAAATCACCGTTTTGAACAAGCTCAGGAATGGAAATAATTTCATCTATTTCACCGCAAAGCTCTGAATACCTTTCCCATTCCGAAACATCGGCATCATAAGGAGGAGTTGCAGTTAGTGAAAGTGTCTGTTTCGGCTGTAAATTATCCATTAAATAATTTAATGCTTTCCACCATTCTTTTCTCAAATGGTGCGCTTCATCAAAACACAGAATATCTATTCTTGCTCTTTTTATTATTGATATAACTTCATCGGCTTTGGCTTTATTTAAGCGTTTAAACTTGTTTTCAGCGTTTTCTTCCTCTTCTAAAAATTCTTCATCCTGATTTTTATAGTCATTTGCTGCATCTTCCTGCCAATTTATTTCTGTTAAATCTTCGTCTTGCAGTTCAACAGGTTTATCATTTCCGCAAAATGCCGCAAGTAAAGACTGATAAGTAATAATAGTTATAAATTTAGGCTCTCTTATATTTAAAGAAATAATATCTTTTGTTTTATCTTCAAGAAAAGCATCAATAATTCTCTGTTTCCATTGATTTCTTATAGTAATAGTAGGAGCAAGAATAATAGTAGGTTTATTTAATCTTGCAATAATTTCTATCCCGAGAGTTGTTTTACCTGCCCCTGGTGCGGCTACAACGTGAATTTTATTATCGGCAAGATGATAATTAAGGTTATCAAGTATTCTTTTTTGATAATCTCTCCATTTACCGTTAAAATTTAGCATTCTTTCCATACTTTTATTGAAGTATATTACTTTGTTTTAGTCAATAAATTAAGTTAATGATATTTTATTAAAAACTATTTATGTTCTCTTAATACAGCAAGAGCTTCACAATATATTTCCAAATCCAATCCCAATTCTTTTGAACGTTTTTCCATATATGCTATTTGTTCGTATATTTCCGGTGTAAAGTTCGGTTGATGCGTATTATACCAGCCTTGTTCAACACTTAAACTTACTGCCTTAACTCCGTTTTTTATTACTTCGTCAAACCATTTATTGATTTCTTCATATGTATCATTAACCCCCGGATATAATATAAATTTGACTTTTAACAGATTACTGTCTCCCGCAGCTTTTGCATATTTACGAATATTTTCCCAAACTTTATTATAAGTTTTTACCATTTTAATTTTCTCATAGGTTTCTCTGCAGCCTGCATCGGTTGATATTACAAGGCTTATTGCACCGAGTTTTAAGCCTTTTTCTATGCTTTTTGAATATTTTATTCCGGATGAGTTTATCCTTATATTTTTACAGCCTTTTTCCAAAAATAAATCTATGAGTTTATCAAAATCTTTTAATATGGTCGGTTCTCCGCCGCCAAAAATAATACAGGATTCCGCTGTTTTTTGTATTACTCCTTTTTTGAACATATCCTTAATGACAGGATATATCGGATATTCTTTATATGAATTAAATGCTTTTTTGTCATCTTTTGTATAGCAATAAATACAATTGCAATTACATTTTGTCCAATGATTTAAAGTAAAATGATTTATATAGTTTTCTTCGTCCCAGTCTTTTTCAAAAAGATAAATACAATCTTTGCACGCATCAAGGTATTCGCCTTTTTTGTGCATAGCTTTCATTTCTTCTTTTATTTTAAAAATTTCATTCCAATCGAGAAGCTCGCCATGATAATTTTCTTTTATTGTAGTTTGATACTCAGTTTCCCTGCCTTGCAGATATCCGTAACAGCATAAACGCAATGAGTCCGTTCTGAACTCAATACCCCTATTTACCCACTGACAGCTTTTATATTTCATCCTTTAAAATTCCCTTAATATCAATATTCTATATCAAATTACCATAAAAAGAAATATTTATAAGGATTATAACAATTCATTTTCTGTCTGTTTAAGAGGAGAACCCATTAACTTCTCCAGATTAGCAGCTGATACGTGATAATTCAATATCGCATTATAATAATCGAGCTGTGAATTTCTGTATGTGGTTTCCGCATCTTTAAGCTCAATGGCATCACCTAAACCGACTTTATATCTTCCGGAAGCCTGATCATACTGTTCCTTTGCCTGATCCATCGAAAGTTTTGCAACAGAAACACTTTCCTGAGCCGTAGTTAAATTCAAATAAGCTTGTTTAACCTCTAAATATATATTTTGTCTGATGTTTTCGTAATCTGCCAGCTCTTTCTTATATGTTGCTTTTGCTTCATCAACCTGTTTCTTTAATAACAACAAATTTACTGTAGAATAGCTTAACTGAGCGCCTATTTGATAGCCGTCATCGGTGTTTATATGCTGACCGCCTCTGGTATATCCTGCAAATCCTGATAAATTAGGAGTAAATGCTCTTCTTGAAGCTCTTACCAAAAGTTCCGAAGCATCAGCTCTTTTCTTTGCAGCTAATAATTCCGGACTCGTTTCATATGCTGTATTTACTGCATCATCAATTGATATTTCATATGTCTTCATAGTAAGATTATCTATTACATTATAATCGGAGTATTCAGGCATGCCCATTGCATTACTTAATTGAACATATGCTATTTTTAATGTATTTTTAGCCTGAATTAAGCCTAATCTGGCTTTCCCTAAATTGTATTCTGCTGTCAAAACATCTATTTTAGGCTTTGTACCGATATCATAATATGCTTGCGCCTGCTTCAAATGAAGTTCATAGTCATTTACTGTCTCTTCATATACTCTTACCTGCTGCTGAGCAAATAACAGATTATAATATGCCTGTTTAACAATAAAAATGACTGTATTAATAGTATTTTCAAGATTGTATTTTGCGGATTCATATGTTCTTTTTGCTATATCTGCTTGTGCCTTTGTTTTCCCAAAATCAAATAACAGCATATTACCTGATATATTAGGAACATAATACAAATCAAAATTCTGAACGGCTATTGGTGCTGTTGTTTCTTGAGCATTATTTCTTGAATAACTTATACCTGCAGACAAAGTAGGGAAATAATTTGACCAAGCTTGTGCAATTCTGCTTTTATAAACATCAGCATTACTCATTGCCGATTTTATAGCAGGATGATGTTCCAGTGCAACCTTAACACATTCATCAACTTCCATAATTTTTGTTGTATCAACTGTTCCTTGATATGTACTATCCGTTAAAACAGTATTATTTTCCGCATTATTTACAACAGGTGCAGCTTCAGGCGTTTCTTGAACATCTATTGTTTCTTCTTCTTGTTTGTAATTTTTTAATGCTTTTTTTGCGGCTTTTTCAGCTTCTCTTTCCTTTTTTTTTAGTTCTTTTGGAGTTTTTTTATCGGGTTTTATTACCTCAACATCCTTTGCCGCAGTTGTTTTTGTTTTCTTTTTAAATAATTTTACTTTATGTATTGAAGTATCCGTTGTTTGAACAGCTGCATCATTATCTGTTATTATTCGAGGCGGCAGTTCTTGGACATATACATCACGGAAAGGATTTTCATCCGCTAATATCGGACTTACCGAAATCATTAAAAACATTAATATAAATAATTTTTTGTTCATATTTCCACTCTACTCTTTATAACATTTATTCTATTGTTTGCTGTTGTTTCGCCAGTTTTCTTTTTGCGGCACTATCAACTAAAGATTGGACAAGTACATAGAAAACAGGTGTTAGTACCGTACCGATTGTAGCTGCTGCAACCATACCTCCGAATACGGTTGAACCTACAGAAATACGGCTCTGAGCACCTGCACCTGTTGCAAATACCATAGGTAATACACCAAATACAAATGCCAATGCCGTCATCATAATAGCTCTAAATCTCAGTCTTGCAGCTTCCATAGCGGCATCTTCAATTCCATAACCTTGTTTTTCGTGTAATTCTTTCGCAAACTCTACAATCAAAATAGCCTGCTTCGCGGCAACACCGATTAATGTATACATACCTATTTGTGAATATAAATCAAACGGTTGACCAATCATTAACTGAAATATAAATGCACCAAGCGCAGCAACAGGAGCTATAAGCATAACGGCTACAGGTATTGACCAGCTTTCATATAATGCAACAAGGAATAAGTATACAAATACAACAATTGCAACATATACGAAACCTTGTCCCGAGGCTTCTCTTTCCTGCAATGAAGTACCTGACCAGTCATAGCCTACATCTTTAGGTAATGTTTTCAATGCAACTTTCGCCATTGCGTCCATTGCAACACCTGAACCTTTACCTCCGGTTGCCTGACCTGAGAATTGAACGGAACGATACTGGTTAAATCTTGTAATAGCCGCAGCACCAACTGTCTGCTCGAGGTCTATCATTGTCATTAACGGCACCATCTCGCCGCGCATATTTTTAACGTATATTTTTTCCATGTCGGTAGCTTTATTTCTGAAATCTGATTCAGCCTGAAGCTGTACTCTAAATACACGTCCTAATTTATTAAAGTCGTTTACATAATAAGTACCGAGAGTCGAAGCCATTGTGGCATAAAGTTCATTAATATCAACATGTTGTGCAAGTACTTTATCATAATTTATATGAACTCTGTATTGAGGTACTGTAGCCTGAAAAGTCGTATAAACACTGGTCAAGTTCGGATCAGCATTTGCTGCGGCAGTAAGCCGCATTGCTAACTGTTCAATTTCCTGTATGGAATAATCACCTTTTGAAAGCATTTGGAATTCAAAACCGCCTAACATACTCATACCTTGAATAGCAGGAGGTGAAAATGCCGCAATAGATGCCTCGTTTACTAATGCCGCATATTTCCTCAATTCCTGCAAAATGCCGTTATGAGATAAATCCGTAGGCTGACCTTTAATTTTTCTTATTACCCAGCTCCAAGGATATATCTTTCTTTCACCCCATTCTTTCAAAGGAATAACGAGAAATGCCTGATTTGTAGGTCCCATGCCTGCGAAGGCAATCATTCTGTGTACATCAACACCATCTATTTTACGAGCATAATCCGATAATTTGTCTACTACCTCGTGAGTTTTGTTTAATGCAGCTCCGGGAGGCAGCACAATTTGCGCCAGTACAACACCTTGGTCTTCATCAGGGATAAAGCCCTTTTGAAGCATCATCGGAGAAACAACCAAAAGTACTACAAATACAAAATATACTACTAATGATAATTTCTTATTATATACAAATTTTTTAACTACACCTAAATACCATTCGGTTATTTTATCAAATTCTTTATCAAAAGCTAAGAAGGTCTTTTTAATAAGAGCAGTAAATGCATTACTCGGCTTTCTATTCGGGTCTTCTTTTCTTAATATCATTGAACACATTGCAGGAGATAAGGACAATGCACATATAGCTGATAATGCGATAGATACTGCTATACAAGCTCCGAATTGTCTGTTCATCAAACCTGTAAGTCCGCCAGTCATTGATACGGGAACAAATACGGCCATAAGAACAAGTGCCATTGCTACTAACGCACCGCCAACTTCCTGCATAGTTAATTGAGTTGCTTCAATTGGCGTTTTTCCGTCCTCCAAATGACGTTTTACGTTTTCTATAACTACAATAGCATCATCGACAACAACCGCGACCGCCAGCACTAATGCAAACAGAGTTAATAGGTTTATTGACATATTAAATGCTTTCAAGGCGGCAAACGTACCTATTAAAGATACCGGTATTGTAATACAAGGAACTAATGTTGCACGCCAATCGCCTAAAAATACAAATATTACAATAACAACGATTAATGAAGTAATTAAAATAGTATAAACAACTTCCTTCATTGATTCACGGATAAATTGAGAATCATCGTGCTGCATTTTTATTGATAATGTTTCAGGCAATGTTTTATTAATTTCCGCAACTTTCTTATTAACTAAGTTTACAATGCTTATGGTATTTGCACCGGGCAGAGGTACAACCTGAATAACGGCAACTGATTTGCCGTCAACCATACCAAATCTGTCATATGTATATGCACCAAGCTCAACTCTTGCTATATCTTTTATTCTGATACTTGAACCGTCTGTATTTGAGCGAATAATAATATTCTCAAATTCTTCCGGTTCAATTAAACGACCTTGAGTCATCAATGTCATTTTTAAAGTTTGATCCGTATTACTTGGCAACGCACCCAATGAACCCGATGAAACCTGAACATTTTGTGTATGAATGGCTGCTTGAACTTCCGAAACAGAAACATTTAAATTTGCCATTTTAGAGGGATCAAGCCAAATTCTCATACTGTAATCGCCTGCTCCAAATACGTTAACTTCACCTACACCATCCAAACGGCTTATTTCATCTTTTACAAATACCGTTGCATAGTTGGTCAAATCCAACTGGCTCCAAGAATCATTTGAAGAAGATAAACTTAAAATACAAGCACCTGCACCTGCAACCTGATTTTTAGCCGTAACACCAAGTCTTTTTACGTCTTCGGGAAGCAGCGGTTCAACCTGTTTAAGCCTGTTTTGTACATTTACAAGGTTAATATCCTTATTTGTACCTACTTTAAAGAATATATTTAATTGATACGAACCATCCGTTGAAGTTGATGCCATATAAATCATGTTTTCTACACCATTGATTTGGGCTTCCAATAATGATGCTACGGAAGATTCTATAACAGCAGCACTTGCTCCCGGGTATGTTGCTCTTACTGTTACCTGTGGAGGAGTTACGTTAGGATATTTTTCCAATTGCAGTCCTAACATTGAAATAATACCGACAAGGACTATAAGTATTGAGATTACTATAGCAAATCTTGGGCGTTGTATAAAGAAATATAAATCTTTTTTCTTATTATTATCTTCCATTTTTTTACCGTTTTCTTAAATTATTGTGCTTCAACTTCTTCTTTTTCTTTTGTTTCTTGCGTTGTTTCAACTGTGTCAGCCATTTCGGCAGCTTCTTTTTGTTCAACTTTTTCGTCTGCTGCAACCGCTGTTTCCGATTTTGTTTCTTCTTTTATTTCTTTATTTTCTTCTAACGGAACAGGGTTTACTTTTTGACCGGGCATACGAATGCTTTGAAGACCTTTTCCTATTATTTCATCTGTTTCAGCTAAACCATCTTCTACTACCCAGTTTTTATTTATCTCATCGGATACTTTTATATATCTTTTTTCAACGGTATTATCTTTTGTAACAACCCATACATAATATCCCGTTGAATCATCCAGTGCAGCTGATTGAGGAATCATAAGAACTTTTGAAGGTTCGGTTGATTTAACCATTACTTTAACAAAATCACCCGGAACCAAAAGTTCATCATAATTTTCAAATGTTGCACGAAGACTTATTGTACCTGTTGTTTCATTAACCTGATTATCTACAAACTCAATTTTACCTGTTTCATTATAAACAGTGCCGTCAGCAAGTTCTAAAGAAACTTCCATATTACTGAAATCATGAGAAGAATCTGCTTTTTTAAATTTCAAAAATTCACTGCTTTTTAAAGTAAAATATGCATAAATAGGACTAATACTTACTATTCTTGCAAGAGGTCCGGATTGAGTATTTACTAAATTCCCTTCAGTGATAATTATTTTACCTATTTTACCGTCGATAGGTGATGTAACCTTTGTATAACTCAGATTTAATTTAGCATTAGATAATTGCGCTTTAGCAGCATCAAGTGCAGCCCTGTTACTGTCACGATTTGCCAATACCTGATCATAATATGATTTACTTACATAGTCATTTTTAACAAGTTCCTGAGCTCTTGCTAATTCCTTTTCGGAATTTGTTACTGCTGCTTGAGCTTGTCTTACGGCTGCTGCTGCGTTACTCACAGCTATTTGATATTCATCAGGCTCTATCAAGAACAAAGGCTGTCCTTTTGATATTTTATCACCTTCATTAAAATATCTCTTTTGAAGCCATCCGTTTATTCTTGCAAGTACATCAACCGTGTATTTGGATTCTAATCTTCCGGCAGAATCTGCTTCATAATATCTTTCTTTATACACAGGGTGTATAGTTTGTACTGTTACAGGGATTTTTCTTGCTTGTTTTATTTTATAATCAATAAATTTATTTTTTGCAAAATTAAAAATAATCGGAACAACTATTATTATTACTAATAATAGTATCCAGCGAGATTTTTTATCTTTTAAGTAACTCATTTTATATCCTCTGTTTATTATTAATTACCAATTTTAAGTTATTTTTGTATTCGGCTATTATATCTGACAGCATTCGTGCTTTTTTTTCACCCACCATATCAAGGGCATAACACTCAGCATTTTGTATCTCTAACATTATATCATCTGCGTATTTTTTCCCGAAATCTGTAAATTTTATTAATTTATTTCTTTTATCGGATTTCAATTCCGTTAATTCATTCAATATTCCTTGTTTTATAAAACTTTTAATGATAGTATTAACCGTTTGTTTCGGAAAACAAGACTTCTTCATTATTATAGATTGTGTACAGTCTTTCTCTTTCCACAGAATACTCAGTACAACTAAACTTGAAAAAGTTAAACCGACAGATTTCGCATATTCACTGTATAGTTCGGAAATTTCTCTGTGATTAGCGAGAATTAAATCTGAAATTTTAATTAGCTTCGGTTTATTCATAAAATTACAATAGTCCTATTACAGACTATTGTAATATAAAAATAACTGTGGTCAAATATATTTTACTTTACTTTACAAGTATTTTTTCTCTGACTTTTATATAATTATTTAACTCTTCTTCCATAACTTCATTTTCAATTGTAGCGGCAGGATGAAGTGAAAATTTATGATTGATTTTATTATCAACAATGAATAAAGCAGGAAATGCGATAATATGAAAATCTTCAACCATTTGCTTATTATCCGCATCATCGCTATTAACAACGGCAAATGTATATTTATCTTTGTATTGTTCTGCATAATTACCGAATTTAGGCATAAAACGTCTGCAATATCCGCACCAATCAACGTAGAACATAACAACCATCGGTTTTTCTTTATCTGCAACATCCTTAATCTTTACAATATCCTTTGAAGGTATTTCAATGGGTGCATTTAGATTTTGCTGCGGTTCATAGGAAGATTTTTGACGTAATCCTATTAATGTAAAAGCACCCAGCAAAATAGCTATAATAATACCTATAATAATTTTTTTACTCATAATTTAGCGCCTTTCGGAACAACTGTTACACCGCCTGCCGATACTATAAATCCTCTTGCTCTGTCTTCATCGGCATTTATACCTATTTTTGTATATGGCGGTATTACAACATTCTTATCTATAATTGCTTTTTTAATTTCCGAATATCTTCCCACATTAACATTTTCCATTAAAATGGAATCAGTTACATTGGAAAAACTGTTTATTCTTACCATCGGAGATAAAACGCATCTTGAAATGCTGCCGCCTGATATGATGCAGCCTTCCGATACCATTGAGTTAGTTGCCATACCGACTCTCGCTCCTTCTTTCCATATAAATTTTGCCGGAGGAAAGTTATAATTATATGTTCTTAATGGCCAATCGGTAGAATATAAATTTAATTCGGGTTCATAATCAAGCAAGTCCATATTTGCCTGCCAATAGCTGTCAATGCTTCCGACATCTCTCCAATATCCGCGCTCTGCTTCTGACATACCGGTATATTCATTTTGCGAAAAATCATATACATAAACGGCTCTGCCGTCATTTAACATTTTTGGAATAATATTTTTTCCGAAATCATGATGTGATTCTGCTATTTCTGAGTCTTGCTGTACTTCTCTTACCAAATCTTCTGTTTCAAAAATATAATTACCCATTGATGCAAGGCACATATCAGGTCTTCCGGGTATACACTTAGGTGTGGTTTGAGGTTTTTCCTGAAAACCGATTAAACGCCAATTATCGTCTACTTCTATTATACCGAATTCGCTTGCCTCTGAAATAGGTATAGGAATTGCAGAAATGGTAAGTGCAGCACCGTTTTTCTTATGAAATCTCATCATCTGAGAAACATCCATTCTGTAAATATGGTCTCCGCCAAATACACATACATGTTTAGGGTTTTCATCATATATATGAGTAAGGTTCTGATATACGGCATCTGCCGTTCCCTTATACCAGTTACCGTCAGTACGCATTTGCGCCGGAACTAAATCTATATACTGACCTAATATTGATGAAACAGGCCAGCTTCTTGCTATATGCTGATTTAAGGAATCTGACTTATATTGTGTTAAAATTTTTATTTTATAGAAGCCGGAGTTAATAAAATTATTAATAACAAAGTCAATAATTCTGTATCTTCCGCCGAAAGGAACAGCAGGTTTTGCCCTATCTCTGGTCAAAGGGAATAATCTTTTACCTTCACCGCCTGCTAAAATCATAACAAGTGCCGTATCGAGTGCCAATTTATACCTCCTTAATCATCGTTGAGGCTCAAAACAGCCATAAAGGCTTCTTGAGGAACTTCTACCCTGCCTACTGCTTTCATACGCTTTTTACCGCGTTTCTGCTTTTCAAGAAGTTTTCTTTTTCTTGAAATATCACCGCCGTAACATTTATCAAGAACGCTTTTTCTTAATGCTTTTATATTCGTTCTTGCGATAATTCTTCCGCCGATTGCTGCCTGAATTGCAACTTCAAACATTTGTCTCGGAATAATATCTTTTAATTTTGTTGTCAGCTTCTGACCGACATAAAACGCATTATCCTTATGTACTATAGCACTAAGTGCATCAACAATTTCACCCGCTAAAAGAATATCCAATTTGGCTAAATCCGAACGTTTATACTCACTAAACTCATAATCCAAACTTGCATATCCTTTGGAACGCGATTTTAGCTGATCATAAAAGTCTGTAA
>JAEELO010000105.1 GCA_016282705.1 Candidatus Gastranaerophilales bacterium
TGCAGAACTATAATTATCTTCTTTTTGATCGTATCTTATAATTTTCATTAATACACTCTCGTCCCCTCATGTATATAAAGATTTTTTAGACGATAAAAATTCCATAATTTTAATAAAAATTAACAAATATATATAAAATAAAAATAGGGAAATCTCTGCGATTCCCCATTATAGTTGCTTTTATACTTATTATAAAAAAGTATCAATTAGTTAAGAATATATTTTTTTGTACATATGATATGAACGGAATACTTTTTTTACATAATTACGTGTTTCATCAAAAGGTATATCTTCAATAAACTCATCTAAATCTTCTATTCCGTTTGTTTTCATCCATTTATTAACGGAACCTTCGCCTCCGTTATATGCTGCGACTACCATTAAATCATTGCTGAAACGTTCCTTTAGATATTTAATGTAATTACAACCTAAATACATATTCGTTCTTGGGTCTTCCAAACCTGCAAAGTTTTGTACTTCATCCGTTAACTTAGAAATCATATAGCTTGCTGTTAAAGGCATTAACTGCATTAAACCGGTAGCACCTGTTTTGCTTTTAGCGTGTTCATTATAATAACTCTCTTCTCTTATAATAGCCGCAACTAAAAACGGATCTATTCCGAGTTTTTGTCCTGCAATATTTATTTCGCTAACCCAATATCTCGGGTAAGTTAATTTGTATGCAGCACTATATACGGACGGTTTTACATCCATTTTTTCTATTTCATCTCTTGCAAGTACTATGGAACGTGATTTATTATCATTTTTATATTCAAACCAACTTTCAACTATAGGATTATTGTAATCCGCATCTTTAAATATTTCATAATCGCCCATATCAAACAGAGTATTAATAAGTTTTAAATCTTTTATATCTATTTGCGATATGGAAATAGGAAATTCTATTGATTCTTTGGGTTCGGGAAGTTTATTGTTTCCTGAAGTTGTCCAAAAATCATTTTTCTTTGCAATTATATTTTCTGCTCTCAATCCATAATAATTATCAGGATATTTATTTGCCAGTTTTGTTAGATAATTATGTGCTTCAGTTTGTTTATTCTCTTTTAAAGCGATTTTAGCAAGCCAAAATGCTACTTTGGGTGTGGATTTTACTTTCTTATATGTTTTTAAGTGTTGAATTGCAAGTAATTCGGCAGTTTTATAATCTTGTTTTTTATATGCATTCCATATTACATTCCATTGTGCTTCAGGTGCATATAAACTTTCAGGATAATTAGATACTATTGCAGTATAATAATCTACCGCTTTTTCAGGTAAGGAATTTTCTGCAAGTTTATATAAAACATAATCTTCACCCTTCAATGAATTTTCCTGAACGGTTTTATGTATTTGTGTCCAAATTTTATTTTTAGTACCATACAAAAAACTTGCATATGCATTATAAATTTCATGAAGATTTTCTTCTGATGCTTTACCTGAGAAATCTAACATTCCGGTCTCTATTAATTTTTTAGTAATACTTTTATGTCCCAAATAATAATTTGAAAGAACAAGATAATCCCAACAAGTATCAACGGGCAGTTTTGAAAAGTATTTTAATGCCTCTTTATATTTCTTGTTTTTAAAGTATGCAATAGCAATAAGTTTTAAATCTTCTTCCGTTAAATCTATACCTAATGAGGACAATTCTTCAGCAGAAGCAGCAATATAATTATTATTTAGAGCTTTACCGTCCAATGCTGTTTTTAAATATTTTCTGAAATAAGATGCGGCATTATTTTTATCAAAATTCTTTTCAATAAGTCCAAGAAAATATACTTCTTCCGTTCCGTCATTATTTGTTTTTGCTTCAAGTTCCAGAAACGGAATTTTTGCATCTTCATACTGTTTTAAATAATAATAACTTTTACCTAAATTTAATTTTGCACGCAAATCAAAAATGGAGTCCGGAAGTTTATCCAAGAATAATTTATATTTTATGGCAGCCATTTTAAAATCGCCGGCAAGTTGCGCACTCTTTGCTTGTTTATAAACAGCCATAGGATATAAAGGACTTATCCATTTTATTTTACAGAAATTATAATATGCATTTTGATAATCACCTTTATCATAGAATTCAACCCCTTGCTTATAATACAGAGGAGAATCCTGTGTAATTTTATCGTTATATATTAGAACGGTAATTATACACGGTACTATTATTATCAAAAAAATTATTATATATTTCAAATATTTCATAAACTATTCTTTAAATCCCATACTCTACCATACCACAACCAAATATTATTGTAATCTATGCTACAATAACTCTGTTTCTTCCCGTAGCTTTTGCCTCATATAATGCTTTATCTGCTGTTTGTGCAAATATATCTGCTGTCATAGAAGTATTATATTCACATACTCCAAGGCTTGCCGTAATTTTTAAATAAGGTTTGCCCTCTATTCCTGCTTCTGATATATCCATTTTTGTTTCTTCAAATACTTTCCTCAATCTTTGAGCAACTGAAGTTGCTTCTTGCAGTTTTGTTTGAGGTAGTATTATAAAAAATTCTTCCCCGCCGTATCTGCAAGCTATATCGTATTCTCTTATTTCATTTCTTATAACTTCCGCAACAGCCTTTAATACGCAGTCACCTGCTGCATGTCCGTAGGTGTCATTTACTTTTTTAAAGTAATCAACATCAATCATTATACAGCATAACGGAACATTGTTTCTGTTGCTGTTTGAAACTTCCTGCTTTAATCTTATTTCAAATTGTCTTCGGTTGTTCAAACCTGTAAGAGCATCTAATGTAGCATATTTTAATACTTCCGCATATACGTTTGCCCGGTGTATTGTCAATCCTGATTGTCTTGTAAGCTGCACAAGATAATCAATATCTTTTTGAAGAAGTTTTTCAAAATTACTATAGGCGACAATTGCGCCTAATATATTTTCTTCATTTACCAGAGGAAATACTCCTATTTGACAATTCTCGGATAAAATAACTTCTTTTTTTATATCTACATTTTCCAGCATTTTATATACATTTTCATCTTTGCAGGCAATGGGCCATACAAGCTGATATTTTTCATCTTTATATATAAATATATAAATTAAATGTGAGGACATAAATCTGTCTATCATTTCACCGATAAGCGGAATAATATATGATAATTCATACTGGCTTTCTATAATTTTAGCAATATCTTTCATTGCTCTGTAGAAATTTAAACTTATCTCCATCTGTTCATTTAAAAGATAGTTTATAATAGCTCCGGAAATCAGTTTTGAAGATATATTTAACAGAGTAAAGAAATCTTTTGTAAATGCATTTTTTTCTGATGTTATGTTTAATAATCCAAAAACATCACCATTCGCAACCAGCGGGAAAATTATATTATTATTTTCCGATTTTAATTCTAATATGCGATACTGAGCTTCTTCATCTAAATTACAGTCAAATTCTTCCTCATTGAAATAAAACTTTTTTCCGTTTTCCATTGCCAGATTATTATATATATAATTTATTCCTTGTGAAGAAGATTCATTATCATATATCTTCCAATCCTGTACAAAATCCTTTAACAGCATACTGTTATTGTCCCAAATAATGAATTCCGTTCTTTCTATATTGAAATAGGACTTGAATAATTTATTAATAGAATTTGAAATATTGGAAGGTGAAACCTTTTTTGTTAAAAGGTTTGCTAATTTATTTAAAAATTCTACATTTTGCTCTTTATTTATCATTGTTCCCATTATATTTCTTCAAATTTATCTCCATATGTACATTTTAAGAGTTCATTCATTTTAAATGATTTTTGCTTTTCAGCTATGACTTTGCCTTTTGAGTATGTTATGTCATCATCTTTTAATGCGGTAAAATCACGTCTGTCTTTTAAATAGTCGTATTGTCCTTCGTTTAATATTCTGCGTTTAATTTCATTTATAATACCGAAAACATACTTATTTTTATTTGAATTATTGCCGTTATAATCAAGCAGCATTGTTGTTTTTTCAAATTCAGTCAATGCTTCTTTATTCATATTCATACTTCTGAGTAATAATGCAAAATTATAATGAGCTTCATAACTGTCAGGTTTTATATTTATTGCTTTACAATATTCACTTCCCGCCGATGAATAATCACCTAATAAATGATTTGTTAATGCGAGGTTATATGTATTATCGTAATCATTTTTTAAGTATTTTTCAGCATTTTGATATGACTCTTTTGCTTTTTTTAAATATTTAACGGAGGTACTGGATTTATCTCCCATATATACGGCTTTACCTCTATATGCAAGTCCCATATTATAATATGCAAGTCCTTTATTTGCGTTAGTTGTCTCTTTATTATTAAAAACAAAAGGAATGTTAATGGTAAACGGTTTAGAATTAACTATTCTTCCGTATTCTTGAATAGCTTTATCATAATTTGCCATTTTTTCGGAAAGAATGATACCCAAATCCATTCTGCAACCCATAAAATTCGGACTGAATTTTAGTGCATTTTCATATGCAGTTACCGCATCATAATAATTCTCAAAACTTACATAAATATTCCCGAGATTGCAACTTGCTCTCGAATGTCCGGGATAATGTCTTAGTGCCGTTTTATAGTTATCAATAGCTTTTTGATATTTTGCTTCTTTAAATGCTTTATCACCTTTGTGTACATAGTAAAAGCCTACGCATTTATGATATTGAACAAAATACCAGTCCCTGCAAAAATATAGTGATGCAAGAAACGCTATGAAAAGAAAAAACAAAATTATTTTTGTAATTCTTAATTTTAGTATTTTGATTATCAGGTTCACTAATACACCTCTTATTTAAAGGTTAAGTATCAATATTTGTTGCATATACGGCATTTTGTTCAATGAATTCACGTCTCGGTTCAACATTATCGCCCATAAGAACATCAAATAATTGTGAAGCATGCTCTGCATCTTCTATTGTTACCTTTAATAATGTTCTGTTAGCAGGATCCATTGTTGTTTCCCACAATTGCTGAGGCATCATTTCTCCTAAACCTTTGAAACGTTGAATTCCTACACCTTTTTTGCCTCTTTCTTCAATTATTCTTTGAAGTTCGGTAAATGATGTTATTGTTAAATCTTCTGTTCCTGTATTCAAGTTTAATGATTTTTCTTCTTCAAACAAAAAATCTCTTATTAAAGGATAAGTTGTTTTAATTTTATTGTATTCGGAAGATTTAATCATGTTGGCTGTAATTGCAACAGGGTCAATTCCTTCGCCTAATTCAACTTTTATTGAGAATTTACCGGTTTCCATATTTTCTTTTAATGAAACCTCATAATCTTTTGCCTCTGTTATACCGTAATTTTCAGCGTGGTCTTTTACATAATGCTGAAGATATTTTGTAATTTCTTCCATTCTCTCTTTATTATCAAAATCTTCAGGAGTGATTTCAGCTCTTACCAGTCCTCTTATTACAACAGACGGAACAGCATTAATAATAGGACTGTTAAATGAGTTATAATAGCCTGACATATTTCCGATTAATGTAACAAGATTTTCATTAACGATTACTTTGTCTTTTGCGTTGTCGCACAGTGTCAAGCCTGCTGTTCCTCTTTCACGAAGAGTTTTATCCAATGCTCTGTCATCATATAAATATTCGGATTGTTTTCCTATTGTCAATTTATATAAAGGAGGCTGAGCAATATATACATATCCGTTATCAATTAACGGTTTTGCATATCTGAAGAAGAAGGTCAGCAGCAATGTTCTGATATGAGCTCCGTCAACATCAGCATCGGTCATAAATATAATTTTATGATAACGAAGTTTTTCTATGTTAACATCTTCTTCATTTCTGCTGATATTTATACCGCAAGCCTGAATTAAAGATTGGATTTCGTTATTACCGTAGATTTTATCAAGTCTTGCTCTTTCAACATTTAAGATTTTACCTCTTAACGGCAAAATAGCCTGAAACATTCTGTTTCTGCCCTGTTTAGCACTACCGCCTGCGGAATCACCCTCAACTATATATAATTCGCATTTTTCGGGCTCTCTGTTAGAACAATCTGCAAGCTTGCCGGGGAGAGTTGAATTTTCCAGAGCTGTTTTCCTTCTTGTTAAGTCTCTTGCACGTCTTGCAGCTTCTCTTGCTCTTTGTGCCTGTAGTATTTTTTCTATAATCAGTTTTGCTGATTTTGGATTAAATTCAAGCCATTCTTGAAATTTTTCTCTTACTACATCATTTACGGCACTTTGAGCTTCCGTGTTACCTAATTTTTCTTTTGTCTGACCTTCAAATTGAGGTTCGGCTAATTTAACACTAACAATAGCTGTTAAACCTTCTCTTACATCATCCCCCGTAACATTAGGGTCAGAATCTTTTAACAGATTATTTTTTCTTGCATAATCATTTAATACACGGGTTATGGCATTTCTGAAACCTGTTAAATGAGTACCGCCTTGATGTGTATTAATGTTATTTGCAAAACTCAATACTGATTCATTATATGCATCTGTATATTGAAGTGCTATTTCAACAGCAATTCCGTCAACCGTTTTATCGATATATACAGGCTTTTCAAACATTACGTTTTTGTTTTTATTCAAAAACTCAACATAACTTCCGATACCGCCTTCATAGTGAAATACTTCTTCTTTTTCAGCTTTTGCATCATAAAAAGTAATTTTTAAACCTTTATTTAAGAAAGCCATTTCTCTTAAACGATTAGAAATAACATCTCTATCCATAACAATGGTTTCTTTAAATATTTCAGGGTCGGGCCAGAAAGTTGATTTAGTACCTGTTTTCTCGGTTTCTCTTATTTTTTCTACAGGACCTGTTGGCTCACCTCTCATATATTCCTGACGATGAACATACCCGTTTCTTGATACTTCTACTACCATTTTTTCCGATAGGGCATTTACAACTGATGCACCAACACCGTGAAGACCTCCGGATACTTTATAACCGCCGTCTCCGAATTTACCGCCTGCATGGAGCACTGTATGTACAATTTCCAATGCGGATTTTCCTGAGTCAGGTTTTATATCAACGGGAATACCACGTCCGTCATCTTCAACCGTAACACTTTCATCCTTATTTATAGTTACTTTTATATGTTTGCAGTATCCTGCCAATGATTCATCAATAGAATTATCTACAATTTCATATACACAATGGTGCAAACCCCTTTGGCTGGTTGAACCAATATACATACCGGGTCTTAGTCTTACTGCCTCTAACCCTTCCAAAACTCTTATATTACTCGCATCATAATTTGAATTTGTTTGTGTGTCTGTTGTCATGTTCTAAACCCCAATCTACTGTTCAGTATATATTGTACAACAAAAATAACCGCAATGCCAATTTATTACAGATAATGTAACTGTTTTTATTTTGTAAAAATGTGGAATAATCTATATAGGCAGATAAGAAGAAAAAGGAATTCAATGTTATTTAAAAGAAAATGTAAAATTACGTTTATCAGGCACGGTGCAACAATTAATACGGAAGAAAACAGGTTCTTTGATGATGAAAGTTATCCTGCATTAAATGCTAACGGACGTGAAGAAATAGAAAAAATTTCTGAATGGGTTAAAAATAAAGGACTGAAAATAGATAAAATATATTCAAGCTCAGCTCTCAGAACGGTTCAAAGTGCAAGAATACTGTCAGAAATTTGCAACTGTGAATTTGAAATACTTCCTGATTTAAACAGCAGAAAAGTTGGCATTTGGAGTGGTTTAACATTTGCGGAAATAGATAAAAAATACCCGAATTTAAAAGACAAGTATCATGAAGACCCCGAAAATTTTTATCCCGAAGGCGGAGAACCTGCAAAAGAATACAATCAAAAAGTTGCGAATATTTTAAACAATATAATTGAAAAGAATTTGCATAAAAGGCTGATAATCGTTACTCACGGGGAAGTTATACAAGCTGCAATTGCGAATGCTTTAAATATTCCGCTTGGAAATCAGTTTAAAGTATATATTCCGACGGGAAGTGCGACACAAATTAGCTATTTTGAAGACTTTGCAAGTCTTGTATATTCGGCTTATTTGCCTATTTGAATTATATATTTTTCTTATATATACTTGCTCTAAAAACAAGAACAATAATAAGAATAAATATTATATCTGCGAAATCTATTTTATGAGGAGCGGTATACAAAGAATTTAATATTTTAAATAATAGTATAAGTAATATTCCAATAGAAAATAAAAATACTCTCATAGAATATTTACCTTTGGAACAATATTCAAGAATAAATTTTAAGAAGTATGTTATAAGAATTATAGCAACTAAAATTATTACAAATATAATCACTTATTTCCCCCTACAGAAAAATCAAACCAAATCCCATAATCAGCATACCTGATACAATGCCTATTATGACGTGGTGGTTTTCTCCGTATTCTCTTGCTAAAGGAAGCAAAGTATCAAAGGATAAATAAACCATTATGCCTGCAACTGCCGCTGTCATAATGCCAATAGCCTGTCCGGGCATTATAGTTTTTAATAATACAACACCAATTAAACCGCCTATAGGTTCGGATATTCCTGATAAAAATGAATATAGTATTGCAAGTCTTTTCTTACCTGTTGCATGGAATATAGGAAGCGCTATAGCAATACCTTCCGGTATATTATGTATTGCAATGGCAATAGCAACAGGAATACCAAGTCTTAAATCCTGACTTGATACAAGAAATGTAGCCATACCTTCAGGTAAATTATGCAATGTTACTGCCAAGGCAGTTATTAATCCTGCTCTTCTTATTTTGTGGCGCTGTTCAATTTTCTTTGATGCTGTTGAAAGAAAATCTGATTCTATATGGTCGGGAACAAAATAATCTATTAAAACGGCAACTACTATGCCGAACAAAAAACCGCAAAAAGCAATTGCCTTTGACGGAATAGTTCCGTAAAAAGCATTTAACATTTGAGCTGATTCACCCAGAAGTTCATTTAAGCTTACATAAACCATAACTCCGGCAGAAAATCCAAGACCTATTGATAATACTTTTAAATTATCTCTTTTAACAAAGAAAGTAATAAAGCCTCCCAATAAGGTCGACATACCTGCAAATAATGTTAATATTAACGGTAGTATATAGTTGCTCATACGAACATCGTAGCACAAAAAAAATATACAAATAAGAACTCTTTTGTTATTGAATACAATAATATATAATATGCGTATGAAAAGATTTTTTTATAATGTAAAAACAAAAAATAATCAAAATATTCAAGATTATATAATGGCTAATAGTGTTGCGGATGCAGCATTAAAGTTGGAAAGAAAAGGTTATACGGTTCTTGAAATAAAAGAAGATTCAGAATCAATCGTATCAAGTTCATATTCCACTTCTAATTATCAATCATATAGTGTAATACACGAGTTTACAATTCAGGAAAAAAAAGAATTCTTTAATGCATTGTACCATATGTATCGTTCAGGGATTCCTATTGTTGAAACAATTAAATCAATCGGCAGTGCTTCTATGAATACAAATATAAAAGCATTTTGCCATTTGCTTGTTAAAAGACTCCAAAAGGGAAATACTTTAAAAGAAACTCTAAGAAATCATTCATCGTATTTGGGACTTGCATATACAATGCTTATCGCCGCAGGTGAAGAGTCGGGAACTCTTGATAAAACTATAGAGGGAGTTATCAAAAATATAAATAAACAGGAAGAAATAAAATCATCATTTATTAAATCAATTACCTGGCCTGCTTTAATGTTTATAATGGTTCTAGCTGTAGGTTTGTTATTCAAAATGTTTGTTTTTAAAGTATTAACTACAGATATTGACCTAATAACCACTGAAAATGTTATTAAATTATTAATAGGTACTGTTATTAAAATAGTAATTTTCTTTGTTATATTATTTGCATCCGTAATTTTTATACTAAAAAACAGAAGTCTATGCGCATCGATACTTAATATGATATCGGGAATAAAAATATTTGAAGGATTAATGAAAGATTACAATTTTTCAAATTTCTTTTATGTCTTTTCTCTTGCATATCAGGCAGGAGTACCGATGACTGAGGCTATAATATTATCAAATTCGGTAGTTAATATACCAAAATATAACAACAAGCTTAGAAAATCTTCTCAAATGGTGCAAAACGGATGTAAAATATCAACGGCTCTTGCTGCTGCAGACTTGTTTTCAGGCTACGCAATGTCCCAAATCTCAGCAGGAGAGGAAGCAGGTCAACTGGATAAAGCATTTAACTCTATAGCATATGATTATGAGAATAAACTGAATACAAAAGTTGCCGTAATTCTTAAATTAATAGAACCTACAATGATTATTATTATCGGTATATTTGTTGCAATACTTGTTATAATGCTGATAAAAACGTATTACGGACAACTTATGTCAATGTTTTAGTTAACATTTTATTAATGGAATCTTTTACCTGTTCTACTGTAATAGCTTTCATACAGGCTTTATCATTCGGGCATTTTATTTTAAGTCCGCAGGGCATACAAGGTAAATCTGCCTTAAGATGTATATTATTTTTGCCGAGAGCTTTCCATTTCTCAAACGGCATCGGACCGTATAATCCTATAACTTTTGTTCCTGCAGCTGATGCCATATGCAAATTACCGGAGTCGTTACCAAGTACAAATTCTACTTCTTGCATTAAAGCTAAACTCTCTTTTAAATCTATTTCTCCGCATAAATTAATCGGCTTAATTTTCAAATTATTGTTAAAAGTAATATTTTCATATATATCTCTGTCGTCTATAGAGCCTATATATAAAACCTGAATGTTTTTTTCATTGGAAAGAAATTCTATAATTTTTTTGAAATTATCAATATCCCAAACTTTTCCTTCATTTGTTGCTGTAACATTTACAACTGCTTTTTTAATTTCTTTATTAATATTATGTTCTTCTAAAACCATAGCAACTCTGTTTCTCGACTCTTGGTTAATCCAGCATTCTAAATGAGTATCCAGAACAATAGCTCCTTCCGCCATTAATAAATCCAAAAAACATAAAGATTCATGCTTGTGAGTGTTATACGGAACTCTTTTGGTAAGTAAAAAACTCCTGTTTTCCGTATTATATCCTACTCTTTCTTTTATACCCGCCAAAAAACATAATATAGCACTTGAAAGAGAACGCTTTAATATGTAGGCTTTGTCATATCTTCTGCTGCGTAACTTAAAAACATAGTACCAAAAGGATTTTTTCTTACCTTTGCATTTTTCGTACTTATGTTTTCTTGTTGTATCAAAATAAATAAAATTGTCTACATAAGGACAATTATCTACAACTTCGCCGGATCCCGGAGCTATAAGCATATCAATTTGTGCATCAGGATATGCGTATCTTAAATTACGCAAAAAAGGTACCGAAAGAATAGTATCTCCTATAAATCTGTATCTTACTACCAATATTTTTTTCATACGCCGCACACATCCTTTATATCAATGTATGCTTTTAATTTAAGAGCATAAAATTTAACGGGAAGTTCTATATCTCTTATTATATCAATAATCTTTATTGCATCTTTCTCTGTAGTAACAATACTTTCAATATTTTCTTCCTGTGCATAATGTATTATTTTTGAAATATCTTCTCGTTCATACTGATGATGATCTTCAAAATCCAATATTCCTGCAAGTTTATAGTCAGTTTTTAGAAAATTATAGAAACTTTCAGGCTGTCCGATTGCTGAAAATGCCATAATCCTTTCATCTTTTTCCAGCCTTTTCCCTGTTTTTATATTGTAAATATAATCAGGTGTTATATTGCATAGGTATGTATCTTTATTAAATTTCTTTTTCAAATAATCACAATATTTTAAAGCATTTTTTGAATCATAACTCTTATTAACTATAACTATTTTATCTGCTCTTTTCATTTCCGAAATGTCCTCACGAAGAGGCCCTGCAGGTAAAATATAATTGTTTCCGAATTTGTTTTTTGCATCGACAAGCACAATATCCAAATCCCTTTTCATCTTTCTGTGTTGGAATGCATCATCAAGAATAATAATATCAGGATTGAATTTTTCATTTAAAAATTTTTCAGCTTTAACTCTGCTTCTGCAGGTAACAACATAAGCACCTTTTGCGTAGCTTGCAAGCCAAGCAGGTTCATCCCCGCATAAAGATGCAGGAAATAATGGGCCTGAGCCGTCAGAAATAAGATTCGGCTCGCGGTTATCTAACTGCGCGCCATATCCGCGAAGGATTATTGCAACTTTTTTATTAAGCTGCAAATAATGATTTGCGGTTTCTAATGTAAACGGAGTTTTCCCGACACCTCCTGTTGTTATATTGCCTATTGATATAACAAAAGATTTTGATGTATATGCCGGCAATATTTTTTTATCATAAAGGTGATTTCTTAATTTAACAACGCCGCAATAAAATAATCCGGCAACTCTTAATGCTGATATTATTGCCTTCTCATATATATTTGTTTCTTTTTTGTAGTGTAATTTAGATATAAATAGTTTCATAGTTGCCTTAGAAAAGTAGTCTGAAAATTAGAAATCTTTTATTTAATTTTTCTGAGAATTTTCTTAAATTTTCAGATGTTATGTTTATATCATCCATTGTTTGTTTGAGTTTCTCTTCATCCTCTGTAGCATAATTAACAGTATCAAGAGTTATGGTCAATTTATCTAATGCCGTATTCATTTTAACAACGGATTCTTTTAAATATTGTTTTAATTGAGTATCTTTTGTCATATCGTTAACATAACTTGAAAGTTCAGCTATATTTTTTGCGGTTATATCTAAATTAGCAAGTGTTGTTTTTGTTTTAGGATCTTCCATTAAATCGGAAAGGTTATTTGATAATCTTGTAAATGATTTTGTAGCATTTGCAACATTATCTGCAAATTCTTCATCACCTGCTATTTTATTTATATTATCAGTTAGTTTTATTAGTCTGTCGGATAATTGATTAGCATTATCAGAAAGTAATTCAAGTTCAACTTTAGAAAGCTCAATGAGTTCTTGTGCTTTTGCCATTGTTATATTAGCGCTGTTTGTTAATTCTTCCACCCCGAGAGCCGTTTGTTGTAAATCCTTAATTACATCATCAGACAACAACATTGATATTCTTTCATTTGTTTCTATTAATGATTCTGCACTTCTGGATTGTAATGATAAAAAGTCTTTTAAACGCATAGGTTCAATAACAGTGTATGGAGAATCTGTTTTAGGATAAGGAATATCCACGTTATCTCTGGGCATTAATCTTAATTTTTTGGAATCATCCTCTTTTACGATTTTTCCTTCCAATGTCTCAGGAGTAATTAATCCCGGTAAATCAACTATATATCTTATTTTATATGCGTTTTTTGTTTTAATATTTTCTTTAATAATTATCGGAAGCATATTAGTTTCAACTATTTCGATTTTTTTAATTTTACCGATATCATAATATTTATTATCAAGTTCCATTTGAACTTTATCATCAGAATGCAAAATTAATGATTTATCACCTTCCGGAAGATAAATAACTTTTTCTCGCGGAGGGGTTATTTCCAAAAATTGTTCGCCTATAATACCTGATTGTTGTATTGAAACTTCAGAAGCTTTCGGAATATTTATATTAGGTTCTGTTATTACAAATTTAACATCTACATGGCTTTCCGCAGATTCTATTTTCGGTTTTATTTCTTCTACCTGACCGATTCTTACCCCCATCATCTGAACTGCACTGCCTGCTCTCATTCCGTTTACATCTTTAAATGTAACAGTTATTCTTTCTGCATTGGAGATAGCCTTACCTTTTATCCACATTACCGTAAAAAGTAATATTATAATTGCTGATAGTGCCAATATTCCGACTTTTAATGATGATGAAAATTTCATATTTTTCCTTTTCCTAGTAAATTTTACTATAAAATTTCAAAAAAATAAAATAGTGTTAAAATCCTGTTGCCGCAATTTTCATTGGACCTTCAATTGAAGCTGATACAAATTGTTTCGTAAACGGATTATCTTGTTTTAATAAATCATTTGGAGTCCCTCTAAATACTATATTACCGTCATATAACATAATTACTTTGTCGGAACATCTTGTTATAGTTGACATTTGGTGAGTAACGACTATAGATGTTGCTTTTGTTTCTTCACGTAATCGGAGAATATAATCTTCTATTACAGTAGATGCTACAGGGTCTAAACCTGCTGTAGGTTCATCATATAATATAAATTCTGGCTGAGTAACGATTGCACGAGCTAAACTTACTCTTTTTTGCATACCGCCGGACAGTTCGTGCGGAAATTTGTCTTCTATTCCGGACAAACCAACTGTCTCAAGACTTTTTGCGACAATTTCTTTTAATTGTTCTTTTGTATATTTATTTCTAAATTCTTTTCTTTCTTGAAGCGCAAAAGAGATATTATCAAAGACATTCAGAGAATCAAATAATGCAGAATATTGGAAAACCATAGCTACATCACCATTTCCTATATCAATATTACCGGAATCGGCATCTAATAATCCGCATAAGATTTTTAGAATGGTACTTTTCCCCGAACCGCTAAATCCGACAATAGATAGAATTTCACCCTGTTCAACCGAAAAGGAAATATTATTTAAAACTTTCCTTCCGTCAAATTCTTTTGTCAAATTTTCAACTTTTATAGACATAATAACCTCTTTTTAGAAATAAAATGCTACTGCAAAAATGCAGTCGATAATAACTATTGCTACAAATGACCAAACAACAGCTTTTGTTGTTGCAATACCTACACCTTTTGCTCCTCCTTTTGCCTCATAGCCAAAACTGGAGCTTATTAAACTTATGGCTCCTCCAAAACAAGCCGATTTAAAAAGCATTATATTTATATCTCTTATATATAGCCCCTGCCAGACTGAAGATACATAACATAACCACGTAACATCTTTTGCTGCCATCATTGAAGTTAATCCTCCGGCAATTATACCCAGCGTGGATGATATAACAACAACAAATGGCATCATTATACAACCTGCAAGAACTCTTGGTAAAAATAAATATTTAAACGGAGATACTTTTAGGACATTCATTGCATCTATTTGTTCCGTTACTCGCATTGTAGCAAGTTCACTTGCTTGTGATGAACCTATCATTGATATAATTGCAAATCCTGACATTATAACACCCACTTCTCTTACCATTGTGAGTGCAACAAGCAGACCTATATAATCCTTACCTCCTTGTTTTACAAGTTCAGGTGCAACTTGCATTGCAAGAATTATTGCTGTCATTGCAACAATTGATAGGGTAATAGGCAGAGAATCAACAGCAAATCTTGATGATTGTTCTATTACCTGTTTAAAATTAATTTGAAATGTCAGCAGAAATTTTAATGTCTGCACAAATCTGTATGCAATGTTTCCAAAGGTTTCAAAAAAATCCCCTAGATTCTTTAAAAGAATAAGAGTTGTTTTATATGTAACAGTTTGTTCTAGATACCAGCGTAATTTTGCCATAAAAGTATTTTACACCAAAACTTAATTATTTTTCAAATAAAAAACATTTTACACTATGATTTGGAGCAAGCTCTTTTAATTCCGGATTTTCTGTTTTGCATTTGTCCATGGCATAAGGGCAGCGGGTATGGAACTTGCAGCCAGATGGGGGATTATTCGGCAAAGGTAAATCACCTTTTAATATAGTCTTACTATGTTTTTTATCATCAGATATAACAGGAACGGCATCGAATAATGCCTGTGAATACGGATGCTTATGATTTGCAAAAAATTCATTTTTTTCGGCAAGTTCAACTATTTCGCCTAAATACATAACGGCAACCCTGTCTGATATATATTTAATAATGCTTAAATCATGAGAAATAAATAGCATTGTAAGATTTAAATGTTGTTTTAAATCCGTAAGCAGATTAATAATCTGGGCTTGAATACTTACGTCTAACGCACTTACAGGCTCATCTGCAACAATAAATTGGGGTTTTAAAATAATGGCACGAGCTATTGCAATCCTTTGCCGCTGTCCGCCTGAAAATTCATGCGGATAACGACTTAATATTTCATCCTGCATGCCTATTAATGAAACTATTTTTTTGATTTTTTCTTCAATTTCTTTTTTGTTTTTTATACCGTTAACAATAAACGGTTCTTTTAAGATATCATATATTTTCATTCTGGGATTAAGGCTCATATAAGGATTTTGAAAAATTAATTGTGTATTTTTTCTGAATGTTTTTAATTGGTTTTTCTTTTTTGTAAGAATATTTTCACCTTCAAAAAAGATTTCTCCCGAGGTTGGAGTTATAAGTTTTAGTATGCAATTACCGAATGTGGATTTTCCTGAGCCGGATTCTCCGACTAAACCCAAAATTTCATTTTTATATATATCAATATTTACATTATTAAGAGCATATACATAGCCTTTTATGTTACCTAATATTCCGTCAGTAACGGGATAATACATATTCAGATTTTTTATTTCAAATAATTTTTCCATAAAATTTATTATACATTATTTTTTAGAATTTATTATTAGACAAATAACCTGATTTTATAGTGTTGAATAAATTATTCTTTAATAATTTCAGCAATCATTTTTTCTTTTGCGGATGAAAAATCTTTTATTAATATGGTTTGGATTGTATCTTTATAGCTGTCATCCGCATTTATCAATACATTTATATAATTTTTGGTTACACCTTTTAAAAGACCGGTTTTAGAATCTCTTCTTTTCTCAATAATAACTTCATTTTGTGTATTTAT
This sequence comes from Candidatus Gastranaerophilales bacterium, assembly GCA_016282705.1. Taxonomy (GTDB): domain Bacteria; phylum Cyanobacteriota; class Vampirovibrionia; order Gastranaerophilales; family Gastranaerophilaceae; genus Avigastranaerophilus. The sequence continues at coordinate 16,669 of JAEELO010000105.1, forward strand.
ATTCTTATTTAAAAATTCTTTTATTTTTTTGTCTGAAATTTTTTGGATTGTTGAAACTCTGTGTTTTTTCTCCGTATTATCAATTTGATTTGGCATTTTATCTGCTATTGTACCTTTTCTTCTTGAATACGGGAATACATGAATTCTGCTCAAGCCTGTATTTGAAAGATTCTCCGCTGTTATATTAAAATCTTCTTCCGTTTCATTCGGAAATCCTGCTATTATATCACTGCCTATAAATGCATTTTTAAATTTGAAATTTATATAATTAACAAGGTCTTTTATTTGATTGGCAGTATATTTCCTGTTCATAGCCTTTAATGTTTTGTCGCACATTGATTGCAGTGATAGGTGAAAATGCGGACAAAATTTTTCTGATTTTGCTAAAAAATCTATAAAATCATTATCCAGTTCTAATGGGTTTAATGAACCCAGACGATACCTGCGAATATCTGTTTTTTCTACTTCTTCAAGTAAGTTTTTCAGAGTTTTCTTCTCTTTAAAATCCATTCCCCACTGACCTATATGAATACCGGTTAAAACCGTTTCATAGTATCCTTCTTTAGCGAATATATTAATTTGCTCAATTATATTTTTTTGCGGATTTGAACGATTTTTCCCTCTTGCAAACGGTATTGTACAATATGTACATCTGTTATCACATCCGTCTTGTATTTTTACCGATGCACGCGTTCTGTGTGCTTCATACAACTTCTCATATCTGAATTCATCGTGAGAAAATATATCCGAAACACTGTATTTTGTTCCGTTTTCTAATATGGTTCCGATATCATTTTTTTCATAGTTACCTATTACAAAATCTGCAATATTTTGCTTGATTAAATTATCCTTTTCTAATTGGGCCATACATCCCGTAATAACAGTTTTTATTCTTTCATTTTCGCGTTTTGCCCTTCTTAAATATGCAAGATTTTTGCTGTCTGCTATATGTGTAACGGAGCAGGAATTTAATATATAAAAATCAGCCTGTTTAATATCATCAGTTTCTTCATATCCGCTTTTAGTAAGTTTCTCAGCAATTAAAGCGGATTCTACCTGATTTGTTTTGCAACCCAATGTTTTTATAAGAAATTTTTTCATACAAATATTATAAGTTAAAAATATTTCTATTATTCAAGCAAACTTTTTTTAGATGTTTTGCCTGTTAGTTCGGCAATTTTGGCTATACTTCTCGGGAAATACCAAACTAAAAATTGAGGTCTGGTTTTTAAATGATCACCGGAATTTCCATAGGAAGTTAATACCATGTTTGCTTCAGCAACAAATTCGTTTGCACCTTCTACATCATCTGCATTTACTTTTGGAGAACAATACAATGCAAAATCTTGTTCGTTATGCGGTACTGATTTAAAAAACTTTTCCGTCTCATTCATATATATATCAAGAAATTCATTGCTGTCAGATATTTTATTTAATTCAAAGTCTATAAAATGCCCTGTTTCGTGATTTATAATACTTTCATTTTTCCCTGAAGACAAAGTTCTTGTATAACCGTTTGCACCGGAATCGGAATTCTCGCAATAATTCCATTTATCTATATTTTTCTCAAGCGTTAATAAAGTATCTGCCTGCAATTTCTTTACAATTTCCCATATTACATCTTCCGAATATACTGCCGATTTGTCTTTAAAACTGATTATTTTGGATTTATTCCCGTCTGATATTGTAACCGTTCTGTTATCGTCATTATATAAAAGTTCGTATGATATACCGTTTATTACATTTATTACATGGCTATCATCATTTTTAGTATAACTGCGGGAAGTTTCCATTACTGTATTGCCTGCCTCATCAGAAATTTCATATGAATAATTGCAGGTTTTGATATTTCCGGAATTATCCTTTAATTCTTCATAATGTCTTTTTGTTGTATATCCGGAGAAAGGAAAAATTTCATTGAAAACTATTGTCCCGTCTTCTTTTTTATTTACGGTTGAAATTGCTACTCCGTTTTTATTTACGCTATCTTCAATATTATCATTTATATTCTCATTATCAGTTGATGTTTTAAAACTGTTTATATCATAGAATATTGTTTCATAAACGCCCTTAAGTAACGGTGACTGTTTCATATGATAAACACCTATAACCTCATCTGTTTCAGGAGAAAGAGCAATTCTGTCCATTTCTCTTATATCACCTGTTTTATCATATTTTATACGATATATATCAGAAGCTCCCGAAAGAATTGATGATGTGGCATGGTTTGACGTTTCTTCCGTTCTGCTTATTGACTTTTCCCCGTTTTCATCAAATGTTCTTTTAATTGTAATTTTAGTACCGTCAGGTAATATTGATTCTTTTGTTAAAACGATTTCTACTACATTTATATTTTGTATTGTTTGAAGTTCTATATAATATTCTTCTTTAAATAAATTTTCTATTTCGGGATTTTTGTTCATTAATGCGGTTACGACTTCACCTTCATTTTCGGAAAACATAGCAAGTGCATATGAAGATGTTCTGCTATAGTTCCTTTTTCTGTATTCATTATATTCGGGAACCTTTATTCTTCCTGTCTCAATTCCTGCAATATCAGAAATACATTCTGAATATACGCCTTCTTCAATCATTTTATTTGCCAGAGTTTTTTCTTCTTCAGGCAAATCCGCAATATCTACAGCGGCAGAATCACTTATATTCCTTTTTATCAATTCAATTGCTCTTTGTCTTTTAGCTTCTTCCATTAATGAAATATTAATTGCCTCTGCTATAGGTATACCTTCATTAATATATTCAAGTGCCTGCTGTTTCTCTTTGTTTTTAAGCTTAACTATATCATATGCATTTTCCGGAGAGAAACCTTTTTGTATCATTTCAATGTATTCGGATTGCTTTTTAGGTGTTAATTTTGCAATATATACTGAAGAAATCGGGGTATAACCGTCTTTCATGCATTTGATAGAATTGTCATATTCTTTGCTATTAAGCTGAGAATATAATACAAGACAGTCTGAATCAATACCTTTATCTGCCAAATCTATTGTTCTCTCAAATTTCTGGTCATTAAGCTTTACAAGGGACGTTAATGACATATCGAAAATATTATGACGTAGCAGTTCATTTGCTCTTCTGTATTTTTTATCATGATAACGGCTTGCTTTTTCAATATTCTCTTCATAACATCCCAATGTGAGAAGATTTATTGCACGAGCATATCTTGCTTCTCCGTAATGGGAAATTTTTTTTACTGCTTCATCAGATATTCCGAGTTTATCAAGTTGTTCTTTTCTCTTATTATAAGTGTCTTCATGTTTTGAAGAAAAAGAAATATTATTTGCTTTATGTATTGATTTCGCAAATGAAAATGTGTTTATTTGGTTTGCATAATTTATTGAATTTACTCTCATATAAATATAAAAATCATAATAAATAAATTTGCTATGATTTTTATATAAATATTTTTGTATATACGGATAAAAATTTTTGTATATACGGGTTCGCTCGGCTAAAACGAGTTTAGGTTCGACTCCACCCTACCGATACCAAACAAAAAATTCGGGTGTGCTTAATCAATCCGCTTCGCTTTTAAAATCCTAAAGGATTTTTTAAGCTCAGCCTGATTTACGCACTTACGGGTTCGCTCGGCTTTTGCCTCGACTCCACCCTACCGAATTTTTTGCAAAAAAAATGTTTGCAGTTATGCAAACATCAAATAAACACGAGGATATTAAGAGAGAGAGTAAAAAAAGCTTGTTTAAAATCATTTTGCCTCAAATGGCTTGATTTTATCCGCCTCGCCCTTAATACGGCCTCTATGTTTTTTTATTTAGTTGTGTTCAGTTCCTCTTTCTGATTCCCTGCATCTATATAAAGTATTTTTTTTTCACGAAATTGCCTTTTTTAAAAAAAAATTTTTTTATTCCAATTCTTTAATAAAAAATTATCTGTCAATAAAAAGTGTAAAATCTACATATACAAGTATTTGCATCCGAATAATAAAATAAAAAAATATTGTAAACTTATGTAAAAATTTTCTAATAATAAAAAAAATTTTATAAAGAAAAAATCAAAAAGTTCGACATATTGCATGTATATATGTAGAAAAGGAATAATCATTATGGCAGGCAACATTAACGGATTTGACTACTTAAAGAAAGCATTGGAAAAACTTCATGTTAGTCCTGAAGAAATTAATAAGCTTGACAAATCGATGCTGCAATCTATTTTTAACAATGCAGATTTTAATGGGGACGGAACAGTCGAGTCAAAAGAATTTTTTAAGGCTTTAGCTGAAAATTTCAATGTGACAAATATTACAGAAGCACAATTTGAAGATCCTGATAAATTATTGGAAGGTGAATTTGCTGAAGCATTTAATGCCGTTAAAGATTTTGCCAAATTAGATGGGAATGAATCGGATGTGTCTGCTAATGATATTTCAAAAGCATCTGAAGGTGTTGATGCGGCTGCGCCGGCAAGCAGTCCGGATGCATCTCCAACGGCTGATGCATCATCCGGAACAGGTCCTGCTACAGGTGTAGATTATAATAAAGATAATGTTTCTCCCGTAACACTCAACGGTAATGAAACAATGGAAGAACTAAGAAGCGGAAGAAATGATGTACTTAGCGAATTGACTGCCGCAGAACAGCAGAAATGGAATAATGAAGAATTAAAAACAGCAGAAACAAAACTTGATGAAGCAAATGAAGCATATGCTGAAGCTGTTGAAAATATGGAAAGCGAAGACGAAGAAGTCCAAGAAAAAATAAATGAAATACAATCGGAAAAATCTGAAAATGATGAAGCTATTACAAATCAGAAATCAACTATAAGTCAATTGCATTCCGATATCTCTGCAAAACAAAGTGCAGAACCTAAGCAAAGCGATTTTAAGAAAACAATAACAAAAGATGACGGAACAACTGAAGAAGTTGACGATGTTGATGCTTATAATGCAGCTCATTCAAGATGGGAAGAAGAAATGCAGGCTCTTCAGGATAAATTACAGGAAGCCGAAGAAAAACTTCAAGAACTTGAAACTAAACGTGATGAAATAGATGCAAAATTACAAAAATTGCTTGAAGAACAAGGTGATAAGATAAAGAATAAACAAGAAGTTGAACAAGCAAAACAAGAATATGACAATGCTAAGAATAATTTAATCCAAGCAAGAGAAGCAGTAGCTCAGCTTGATACAAATATTAACCAATTAAGACAAAATCTTTCTACTTATGATAATGCAATTAACAAAAAACGTGCGGAAGAATTAAAATCTGCCAAAAAAGATGATGAAAATAATCCATGGAAGAAAACTGATTTCAGCAGTTATCCTCCGGAAACAATTGCAAAAATTGCAGAAGAATACGGTGAAGATTTCTATGAAGATGCAGGGAAAAATCTATCTGCGGATAAAGAAGAAGAAGTTAAACAATATGAAGCAATTACAGGTGCTTTAGTATCACAAGCAGGTTCAAATGAACAGATTATGAAAATGCTTACAAATAAAATGGGTAAAGCTGCAGAAGAGGGTGATACAAGAACACTTGATGCACTAATGAAAGCAGGAAGAAAAAATGCTGCTGAACTTCAGACCGTTATAGATAAATATAATTCACTTAATGATACCTCCTTTAGTGATGTAATCAGAAATTCGGAAAAGCTTAATGAAAATTTAAAAAATACTTATTCTGAAGCTTTAAAACAAGTTGAAGAAAATTCTCGTCCGGTTAATGAAAACGGTTTAACAGAAAAAGGACAGGAATATCTGGACAAAATCAATGATATTAAAGTTCCTGAAGGTAAAAACCCTAATGATAAAGAAGTTATTGCAGAATATAGAGCAGTAATTGATGAGGCATTAAAAAGTGATGATTTAACTCACGAAGACAAATTGATATTATTGGAAAAATTAAATCAAGCTTCAGCTGATACCATTAAAGCTATGAATGAAGATGGCAGTTTGGGTGAAGCATATACACAATTGATGTCTGATATTCAATATGCCGGCAGTGCCGAAGATATAATTAAACTTGATGAACGCTTGCAAAAACTTGCGGGTGAAGGCGGAGTTAAGTTTGATTACAGCAACAAAGAAGCATTAAATAAAATGATTGATACTGCATTTAATATTCTCGATAAAATCACACCTGAAAATGCAGCAAAGCTTGGTAAAATATTTGATGTTGCAAATATATTGTCTCACATTACAGATGAAAACCTTTTAAAAGAAACTATTGCCAGAACACTTAATGTAATGTACGGCTCAGAAGATGATGTAAATGCATTACAACCGAAAATTGACGAAAATAAAAATACTTGGGAAAGCAAATTCGGCGAAGCCGGAAAAGCTGATACTTTTAATAAAGTATTACAAGGAATTAAAGACGGAAACTTTGACAGCTTGGAAGCAGCAAAAGCAGCATTGCTCTGGGCATCAGGCGGCGATTTGGATAAAATGAACGAATATATAAAAAATGATATCCAAGCAGTTCAGAACGGTACCAAACTTATGGGTGAACTGTTAGGCTCTGAAGAAAATATAGCAAATGCATTAAAACAAGCCGGCGTTCCTGATGAAATTATTGAAAAAGTAAAATCCGCAGGCATGGATTCTGATAAAATTATCGATATTTTAAAAAATTCAGGAATGGATAAAGACAAACAAACAGAAGTTATAGAAAAAGTCTTAAACCAAATATATGGTGCTAATGATGGTGAAAATCCTAAAATTCCTGAGGAATACGACAATAATAAAGCAAAATGGGATGAAAATTATCTTAAAGCTGATGATCCAATTGGAAAAATTGCTCAGGATTATGCTAACGGTACAATAACTGCAGAAGAAGCAAAATATGCTATGCTTTATGTCGCAGGCGGTAGTGTTAAAACATTATCAGAAATGATTTCCGGAAAAATTGAGACGGTAAAACAAATAGAACAGACAGTAATGGCCGGATTAAGAGGTATGCTTCCAAGTGAAGCTGCAGCAAGGGACGAACATGAAGAAGCTGCAAAAAAACCTGAAAAAGTACCTACCGGCTGGCAGACAGATGAAAACGGTTATATCGTTTCTGACGACAGAGGTATCAGATTGAAAGCTTCGTCAAAAGAAGAAGTCGATAAATTACATCCCGATAATAAAATCGAAAATTCAAAAATTCTTGATAAAGACGGAAAACCGATAGGTCGTATAGACGGCGAAGGCAATTATTATTTATACGATATTCCTGAAGGCTGGAGCATAGATGCAGACAAAGGTGTTTTAAAAGATGATAACGGCAAAGCTCTTCGTCTTGTAACTAACGGTAAAGACTACACCGTAAATGATGACAATAAAATTATAAAAGACGGAAAAGAAATAGGTCGTGTTGTAGATAACGGAGACGGTACAAAATCTTATTATATTTATTTAAAAGATGATAAAAGAATTCCTGAAACTTGGCAGCATTTGGAAGATGACAGATTCTTTGATGAATACGGTCTTGAATTAAAAGAAACGAACGAGGCCGGTATTAATGCAATAGATCCGAATGCCACATTTGATGCAAAAACCAGTTTGATTACCGATTCAAAAGGTAATATTATCGGACGAGGATTCTATTACAAAAATGATAAAGGTGAAGAAGAATTAGTACTCTTCGAGTATTTAACACCAATTGAAGGTAAAAAACCTGATGATACATCCGGCCCCGATGATACAACCGGTCCAACCGGACCGAGTGGTCCGAGTGGACCGAGTGGAGGCGGAGACACGACAACTCCTTCAGTAACTCCTTCAACGGAACCTCCAACTACTCCTTCAACAGAACCTGTTGATCATCAAGGTATATGGGATAAAGTGCCAGAAGAAGGTACAAAAGCTCATGACATAATGAAAGAAATTCTTGATATTCTTAAGAGCGGTGATAAGAAAGCTGCACTTGAGAAATTAAGACAAATGCTTGCAAATCCTGATTTGACACTTGATGAAAGAATTCAGATTTTAAATGCTATTGCAAAACAAGAACCTGAATTGTTTAAAGAACTTGCCAAAGAAGAAGATAACGGCTTAAATGATGATTTCTCAAGCATGCTTGCTGAAATGACAAAAGAAGATAGTAATTATACTATTGACGATATTCTGAAATTTGAAGAAATATTCACAACTTCAACTGGTCAGACAGATAGTAAATTAGTCTTCAGTACTGAAGCAGCAGAAGGCGAAACCTCCGCTCAGGAAAAATTCCTTGCTGCAGTAGCTGCAATGTATGAAAAAGCAACACCTGAAGAAATTAAAAAGTTGAATGACAGTAAAAACTTTAATCTTGAGAATAATTTATCAGAATTATTAAAATACAAAGATAAAGACGGAAATACTTTATTCTCAGGCATATTAGACCTTTACGGCAAAAATGCGGATGCAAAGAAATATATTACCGATCATCCTGATTTTGCAGAAAAACTTTCAAGTAAATATATCAAAGACGGTGTGTTTGACTATGAAACATTCTTTAATGATATGCTCGGTTCCGAAGATTTAGATACAACCGAGGAAAGAAAAGCTGCAATATATTTCATGACAACTAAAGCCGATTTTGAAAAATATTTGACAGAAAGACTTGAAGCAGGAGAAAACGATTCCTATAAGCTGAGAGTTCTTCTAAAAGTACTTGGTGGTGAATCTCCCGGCTGGGGATAATTCGTAACAAAAATTAACAAAACACACAAATTTTATATAAAACATTTAAGAAAATACTACAACTTGTCGATATAAAATTTGTGTGTGAGTAATAAGGAATTATAGTTTTCTATCTGTTTAAATTTAATGAAAATCAATACAAGAATAAAGGAAAAAATATATGGCGGAAAATATCAGATCAATTAAAGATGTTGTATTAAATTCTGAACAAAAAATTACAAAATATTCACGCGAAGAAGTAGCCAACCAGTTAAAATCACTTGGTGGTTTTTTTGCTGATTTTGGTGTCGGGCAAGAAGGCGGAATGTTTAAAGCTACAGAAGACATGACCGTAGATGAATTAAGAGAAGCATTAAAAAATAATATAACTAATGGCGGAAAAGATAAAGAAATTGAAACATTTATAAGTCTTTTCGATCAGGATGGCGATGGTCATTTTTCAGCAGAAGAATTATCATTATTTACAAATTCTGATGGATATATTTCACAAAGATCATTATGGCGTACTTTGCAAAATGATACTATTGGGAAAATTGCTGCAGGTATTGATGAAACCGAAGAAACAGAGAATGGAAAAAAGAGTGATAAAGAAAGTGATAAAACAGAAGATAAAAAAGAACCTGATAAAATTCATAATGTAGAAGTACAATATTCAAAATTGCCATCCGGTTCTGAAATAGTTGATGATGCTATTATGTTAAACGGTATTCAAATCGGTACAGTTCGTGTTGATTATAAAGATATTGACCATAACGGATTTGAGGATATTGTTCCTGTATATATTCTATATTCAAATCCCGAATATTTACCGGAAAACTGTGTAGCTGATAAAGACGGAAAAATTTATGATTTGAATAATGACAATCAAATGCTTATTCCTCAAAATTTAAGCGAAAGAAATGGCGATAAAATAACAAATAACGAAGATGGCTCAACTACTCTTGTAATTTCAGGGCATACATACACAATTGATAAAGATACTAATTCTGTGAAAGATGAACAGGGTAATATAGTTGGAAGAGCTTGGTCTTCAAAAGAAAATCCGGATGCTAAATCAATATACTTATATCCTGAATATGATGCACATAATTCAAAACATATGCCGGAAAGTTGGACTGTAGATAATCATACTGGAGAAATAACAGCAGAAAACGGCAAAAAGCTGGAAGGTGCCAATGCAAGTGATGTCGAAAAATTGCTTATTCCTAAAGAAGATGGTGATAGTGTTTTAAGTATCAAAACAGAAGCAGGGGAAATAACCGAATACGATAAAACGGAAATGGAACCCGGCACTTATAAATTAATAGATAAGAAATCCGGTGATATAGTAGGATACGTGATAGTAGATAATAATAAGCAAAAATCATTCTATGTTAATGAAAACTTTGAAAATATTAATGAAACAGAAAAAACAGATACTGAATAAAACTTAATTGAAAGGGAAATATAATGGATAACAAAGTGAATCAAGTAACTGGTGCAATTTCAAATGCTGCATCTAAGGATCCGAATAAAACATCTAAAGATATTGCTCAAGAATTATTTGGGTTTGGTTCAAACATGGACTGGGGACCTTCAGGAAATGGATCTTTCGCAATACGTGACGGCATGACGAAAGAAGAACTAAGAGAACAAATGCGCCAATTATATAATGGCTCCGATTCAGATTTTGATAAAAAATTCGAGACATTTTTTAGTGTATTTGATCAAGACGGAAACGGCACATTTTCAACGAGTGAAATAAGCTTATTTAGTGATGATACTAAAAGTGTAACAGGTAAATCAATTTGGCATGCACTTGTTAATAACGATATGAACAGATTACAAACAGGAGATGTAGTAGAACGTTCAAATGATGATGCAGCTGCACCTGAACCTGCACCGGAAGCTAGTGCAACTCCTTCCGAAACACCTAAAGCAACATTTTCCGTAAAACCATCTGAACTCCCTGCGGGATATACAATCTCGGGTGATAAAATTATGTTTAATGGTGTTCAAATCGGAGAAGTAAATATAGAATATAAAGATACGAATAATGACGGTTATGAAGATGTTGTTCCTATATATTGTTTATATGGTGAAAACACATATTATCCGAAAAACTGTTTTGCTGATGAAACAGGTAATATAAGAGATTTGCAAAACGGAACCGATAACGGAATATTAATAAAACAAAATTATCAAAAAGGTGATTCTGTCCAAAAAGCAGATGATGGTTCATATAATATACAAATCTTAGGACATTCATATACTATTGCGAATGGTTCTGACGAAGTAAAAGATGATGCGGGAAATGTTGTAGGTAAAGCTTTCTTCCCACCATCAGGTGACGGAGATCCTACGGTATACTTGTATGCGGATGCTGATGCACATAATTCTAAAAATATTCCTTCAAGCTTTACTGTTTCAAGAACTACAGGAGAAATAACAAATTCTTCCGGTCAGGTTGTTAAACAAACACATTCGAAAGATATTGTTCCTTTGATGACAAATGGACAAGATGGTGAACCAAATACAGTAACGATTAAAGATTCAAGCGGAAGAGAACTTCCTTTCAGTGTTGAAATGCCACAGGGTGAATATACTTTATACGATAAAAACGGTAATGTCGTAGGTAATATGATTGTAAACGAAGAGCATTGCCAACAAATTTATATGGTAGAAGATTATACACTGGAATAAATACTCATATGAAAATATAGTTTAATTAATATAAAGGAAGATGAATATGGATAACAAAGTTAAAGGTATTACAGATGCTATAAATGCAGCAGCAGAAAATACCAGCAGAAACAAAGATGGTAAATCTCAATTTGATATTGCAGATAGTCTGTTTGATTTTGCAGAAAATCTTGATTGTACAAATACTCACCCGACTGCCAACTCAAGGATTAGAATTCAAAACGGATGCACAAAAGAAGAAGCAAAAGCTATATTGCGAAACATGTACACAGGTCCGGAAGATAAATTTGAGGAATATTTTGAAACATTTTGTTTGGTTTTTGATCAAGATGGAAATGATTCATTTTCAGCCGAAGAGTTACTAATCCTTAATGATTCAAGAAAAATGGAAGACAGATATAATCCCAATGATATAACTGCAATGGATTTACATTATAAACTTCATACATCTTCAGAAGTATCAGCTATAAAAAAGAGTAGACCGGCAGAAGAAGAAAACAATACTTCAGAAAAAACAAAATTAGATCCGCAAGAATATCCAAGTGAGCCTGAAGGTTGTACGGTTGATGGCAATGATATTTTGGCACCTGATGGAAAAACCAAAATTGGTACCCGTATATTTAACGGAACAAAATTTGTATATACCTTATATACAAATCTCGATAATTTGCCCCCAAATACATATATGACAGAAGATGGCAAAGTATATTATATTCCTAATGAAAATACAAAAATCCTTATGGAAGAAAAATCAAGTGCAGATGAACTTCCTGAAGGTTTAAATATACAGGGTGACCAAATATATGATTCAGATAGGAAAACCCCAATCGGCTATATAATTGAAGATAGTTCAGGTAATAAAAAATATTTCTTATATTCATATGTTGTTACAAGAGAAGAAAAAGGTATTCCATCTTCCTTTATTATAGACAAATCAACAGGTGAAATTACTTATAATGGCGAAACTCTCACTGAAGTTAAGTATGAAGATTTAAAATTAAGCCCCGATGCAAAAGCGAAGGTTGAAAATGCAATGGGTAAAATGAATGATGCGAAAGATTGTGCTACAGTAAAGCTGGAGGATGGTAAAATTCTATATGTAACCAAAAATGCAAAAGGTGAATATCATTTCTTTGTAGCAGATGCCCCTCAACAACCTGAAGAAGCAGCTGCACCGGTAGAAACAGCTGCACCGGTAGAAACAGATACACCGTCAACCCCTTCAGCAGAAAATAATCAAAATTTACCTGAAGGCTGGAAAGAAAATGATGACGGTACATATACATATACCGGAGATAAAAATGCCAAAACCGGTAAATTAAAAGGTAATACATTACAAGAATATAGATCAAAAGAGCCTGGTGTATATGAATATGGTGAATCAATTTATATAATTGTTCCGAAAGATAAAAGCCAAGATCCATATTTTGTACAACTTATAGATTAAGTTTATATATCTGATTTAAAAAATACTTAAGAAAGGAAAAAATGGATAATAACGTACAACCTATAAAAAATGCAATTATAAGGGCTTCCGAAAAGGATAGCAATAAAACCCCGGAAGATATTGCGCAGGAATTGATGGAATTTGGTTCAGAAATAGATACCGATGCAGAATTTCAAGTTTTTGACGGTATGAAAAAAGATGAACTGAAAGAAGAAATGCGTAAATTATACACTGGTGACGATTTTGATTCTCATTTTGAAACTTTCTACAGTGTTTTTGATCAAGATGAATCAGGAACTTTTTCAAGAGATGAACTTCAATTATTAGCAAATAACGAAGGGATAATAACAAGTGAATCATTAACGGAGGTACTTAAATTATCAGATAATTTTATTTCAGTTCAAAAAGAGGCTAATTCTCTTGATTTAAGTGATTTTATTTTTGATGATGAAATAGAACAAGCAGAACCTGAAGTAACTGCAACACCGGCTACGGAAGCTAAAGAAGAAAATTCTCTTGATTTAAGTGATTTTGTTTTTGATGATGAAACAGAACAAGCAGAACCGGAGGCAACTGCAACACCAACTCCTGAAGCAACTGCAACACCGGCTACGGAAGCTAAAGAAGAAAATTCTCTTGATTTAAGTGATTTTGTTTTTGATGATGAAACAGAACAAGCAGAACCGGAGGCAACTGCAACACCAACTCCGGAAGCAACTGCAACGCCAACTCCTGAAGCAACTGCAACACCAACACCGGAAGCAACTGCAACACCAACACCGGAGGCAACTGCAACACCAATTCCGGAAAAATCAACAGAACAGTCCGGAACAGGAGTAATAGATATTACAATAATTCAAGATGAAGAAACAGAGCCATCTGTTGAAGCTTCGGAAGAACAAACAGAACAGTCCGGAACAGGAGTAACAGATATTACAATAATTCATGATGAAGAGCCTGCACAAACAGAAAATTCAGATGATATTTCTATAGAAATATATAATCCTCAAGAACCATCAACAGAATCGGAATTAACCCCAAATGTTCCGAATGTTGAACCTGCTATTTCGACCAAATATACTCAACAAGCCAGAATGTCAAATGACGGAGAATGGCTTATGGGAAAATTGGAAGATATAGAAGAAGGTGATACAAATTATAGTGTTACTGACGTACTTGAAATGGCAATAACTGATTGTGAAAATTTTAATAAAGAAGATTTAGTTATATTATTTTTCAAGGCTTGTGAATTAGATCCTGAAACAGTAAAAGAATGGCTATATAATGCCTCTGCAGATAATAATACTTTCCAGATAGTAAGTGATATATTCTGTGAAGTGGCAGAAAATGGTACAATTAACGATCTTGAATATTTATTCAATAATTTCAAAATGGTATCAGGCGGTACAGATTTAATAGAATATTTATCTAATTATAATATTGATGTAAGAGGCTCTAATGATGATATTAAGAATAATCTTGCAACAGCAATAACAAATCTTTATTTAAATGCTTCAGAAGATGAACTTGAAAAATTGCAAAAAATGATGGTACCGGATTATTATTTGCTTGGAATTTTAACTGACTATGATAGAAATGAAAATCAATATAAAGTTGATGATTTTATACAAGCATTGAAAGATAACGGTAAATTAAATGGTAATTATTTCTTTGACGGAGATATGTCAATATCTGAATTTAGTGCGTTTATGAAAGAATATGTTTATAAAACGGACAATCGAAATACAAAGAAGATTGAAGAACAGGTTATTTCCGATTTAGAAGATGCATTAAATAATAATAAATTATCAAGCGAAGAGAAAATCAAATTACTGTATCAAGCAATTGATAAGTATCCGTATTTGATTAAAAACTATATACAAAATACTGAAAGCGGATTTAATTTTATAACAGACATGTATATAGAATTACTTAACTGCGGTAATAGCGATGACCTTGAAGTATTTAATAATTTATTTAAAAGTCTTAAAGTAGAAGATGCATGGGGTAATAGACATGATAATATATATGATTACTTAAATTATAGTATATATATCCAAGATAATTTAACGGAAGAAAAACGACAAAAACTTGCAGATGCATTGATTAATTTCTATGAAAAAGCAAACATATATGATAAAGAGAAATTAAAATCAAGTATGCCTCCGAAACTTCTATACCATATACTATGTCCTGATAATAAGGATTATACATATCTTATAAAATTTATTAAAACACTTTCTGGTGAAAATCAGAAAAATGGTATAAACTGTCTTAACGATGGCTATAAAGAAAGTAGTATATATAAGCGTTTAGTTGAACAAGGAATACCCGGTGAAGATTACGAAAATGCCTTTATTGAATTTTTAAACAAATATGTTTATCCGCAAGAATAAATAAATTATTTTAAAACTTAATACCTGTTTCAAATTTCGATTGATTATAATAATCATCATTCGGAGTCGGGAATAGGTATTTTGTTTTTAATGTTTCGGTTGGAACAAATACTCCTGATAAATTATTCTCAAATACAAGCTTCCAGTCAGGATGTTCTGATATTTTTGCATATACGGGATATTTTTTCTCTATTATCATAACATCTGTTTTATAATCTCTTATTATTTTATACCAATCATTTTTTACAAGATGAAAATCATAAAGCTGCATCAACAAAGAAGGGTCATATACTTCTTCATATCTTCCGTCCATTACTATTAAATTATTAGGATACAATTTATATGCGGCATAACTTCCCCAGTCAAAATTAACAAATAAATTTCCTTTTAAATTATTTATTTTTATAAATTCAATTGCATATCTTGGGTATTCTGTTTCCGTTATACGGATTTGTTTTGTATTTAATAATGGCGGAAGAGAAACAATCAGCAATAAAACGCATATAAAAACATCTTTTACCGTACAAAATGAGTTTATAAACTCTTTATTATCAAGGTTTAATTTTTTCCTTATTAAATATATTAAATCATTAAACAGAGTATAAAATTCATCATACAAAAATACTCCTGCGGTAAATATGAATAATACCTGATGGCGTACGTGGGTAATTGAGAGATATGCCATTGTGATTATTAATAGTAATTTTGTCTTATCAAGTTTTTCATAATTAATTTTTATTCTTATAAAATAAATTATTTGTATAAGGAGCATAAATACAATGTAAAACTTATATTTCAAATATTCATTTGCATATTTGGGGTGGAAAGAACTTACCCATTCAGTTATGTAGCTTCTGTCCATTGCTGCTGCAAAAAACAAAAATTTTACATATTCAAATCCGTACGGATTAATAAATAATGCTGCAATACAACCTAAAAATGTATATATATATTCCTTGAATGTTTTTTTATTTAAAAATTCACCTGCGATATAGATGGCAATCAAACCGAGTCCGCTTATACATCCGCCGTGAATATTGCTCCATATAACCATTATAATAGGCAGCCATATTAATATTTTTTTGCTTTCAGATAATCTTGCCTTTTCTAATATGTATAGAAATAGCGAATAAAATACACAGGTAAACATTAGACAGCGGACAGTATTACCGAAAGTGCTTTCTGCCGCTATGAACATAACTGCAAAATACAATATATTATATGGTTTTGTGCTATGCGGTTTTCGTAATTCTACGGTTCTAAAACAAATAATAAGACTTAATGCGGCAAGAATTCCCTGCAAAAGAATTAATCCTTTGTCTCCAAAATGCTTTAATGCTAAATAGAAAAATACACTTGCACCCCATTCATGGTCATACCAAGGGTGTGTCGGTGTATAAGATAAAAAATCGTTTTTTATTATGCTTAATTTTTCAACTATATGTGAACCGGCAATAAGTCTTGCCCATAAATCATTATCAGGTATTGAATGCAAACAGCACATACCCATACAAAATATAATAAGTACAATTATAAATATAACTTTTTTCATTAATTAAATTATAACATTATTAAAAAAAAGAAGCAGTTTTCTGCTTCTTTCCTTCGCCTTTAGTTCGCTTAATTACCTTCTTTTCGGCTTTTTTCTTATTAATTTATTCGGCTATAATATTGAATATTCTTAAATTTCCTGTGTCTTTAAACATTTTTACGGGAGAAATATTTCCGTAATTTTTTCTCCAATTTTTTCTGAATAAAGGCTTTTGAGTAAGCATTTTTACATAATTAAGATTGTTTTTAAATACAATAGCTTTATCAAAAATATCTTTCATAAAACCTTTGTCATTTTTGGATTTAGCTACTAGATATAATCCGTATAATTTCTCTTGATACTTTCCGCTTCTCTTTGAAATTCCTTTCGTTGTAACACCTATTATTTCAAAAAATTCTTCTTCACTTATGCTATTTGCCTTATTTTTATTTATAGAAATAAATTCCAAACTTCCGTTTTGATTTGATAATTTAAGTTTGGGTAAATTCATATCACTATTTTTTTTGATATTCATATAATTAATTTTATTAAAACTGTCATCATAAAATGTTTCTGAAAGCATTCTTTGAACTGATGAAACATCGTCAAAACTTATTTCTATATTCGTAAATTCAAGTAATTTTGTTTTGGACATAATTTCTCCTTACAGGGTATATTTTTTTTTATCGGTGATTACAAATTTTCCTTTAGCTTTTTTATAAATTATGTTGAATTTATGTAATATTACTTAATAATAGTGTTCAAAAAGTCAATATTCGGATGAATATATACTTTTTATATATAGAGGTATATATGAAAAATTTATTATCATTCTTAAACAGACGCAAAAAATTCAATACATTCGTACTTTTGAACATTTAGTACGGATATATAATAAAGAAAATAACCGAGACTGCAAACATAATCCAAGTGACTATGTTTGTTTGTTGTTTTTGCCCGCATAAAAGTTTAATAATCGGATAAGTTATAAATGCAGAAATAATACCAAGACCTATATTATAGGTAAAAATCATAATGCTTATTGTTAAAACTGCAGGTGCGAATTCGGATATATCATTAAAATCTATTTTAGTTATAACCGAAGTCATTAAAATACCGACATACAATAGAGCAGGTGCATATGCATATGGAGGAATAATTATAATAAGCGGAGTAAACAAAAGTCCTGTCATAAAAAGAATACCAACGGTAAGCGCGGTTAACCCTGTTCTGCCTCCTGCTGAAATGCCTGTCATTGAATCAATATATGCCCCCGGAGTGGTAGTTCCTAAAATAGGTGCTAGAATTACAGCTAATGAATCGGCTATCATAGCCTTTTTATAATCCGATTTATTCCCCAATTTATAATCCAAACCTATAATTGCACCGGCAGTATCAATATTTACAAGTAGGAAAAACACAAATAATACAGGTAAAAATTTTATATTAAATAATTGTGAAAAATCTGTCTGCATAAAGGATGATGAAATACCGGAAGGAAGGGATATAATTGTTTTAGGTAATTCGACATCGCCAAATATTATTCCTAATATTGTTGTAGTTGCTATTGAGATAAGAACCGCCGCTTTAATGCCTCTTTTAATTAATATTATCATCAATAGGAAGCAAAATATTCCTAATAAAACCGGAACGGTTGTAAAATTACCTGCCTCTATAGGTATTGTCTTAGTCGTAAAATTAACTATTCCGATAGCTTTTAATGAAATAAAAATAAAGAACAAACCCAGACCGCAGCAGAACGATATTTTAATATTTTCCGGTATTTGTTCTGCTATATATGTTCTTATATTTGTAAGAGTCATAATAAACAGCAAGATACCGCATATAAGTATAGCCGCCAGCGATATTTTTATGGAAAATCCGAGTAATCCCACGATTGTATATGCAATAAATGCAGTTTCTCCTAAAAATGGCGCAACTGCATAAGGTTTATTGGCAATAAAAGCCATAAGTAAACTGCCGATAAATGTAATTAATGCTGTTACCGTTATAGTAGAGGCTAAATTCATACCTGCAATCTCAAGCAATTTCGGACTTAATATTAAAAGGTATGACATTGTAAAAAATGTTGTTAGTCCTGCAAAAATTTCTGTTTTAATGCTTGTTTGATTTTCTTTTAATTTAAATATTTTATCTGCAATTTCCATTATAATAAGTTCTCAATTTCTTTTACGGTTTTATCATCAAAAATATCTTCCGCTCTTTTATCGCCATAAAAAAGATTTTGTGATTTTTCTATAAGTATATCATTAACAGAGCTGTATTGTTTATTTACTGGTGTAGGTTTTGCTTGGTTAAGCATATTTATAAAAGCGATATTATTTAATGGTTTTTTATTATTTTCAAGAAATATCGGACTTTGGGCTATGTCTATTCTTGCAGGAACAATTAAACCGCTTTTAGTAAATTTTGATATAGTTTCTGCAGATGATAAATATTTTATAAATTCTACGGCTTCTTCTTTATGTTTTGAATTTTTTGCAATTGCCCAGCCTGAAGCATCGACATATACTTTATGCTCGGGAGATGAAGGAAATTCAATTATATCCCAGTCGAAGTTTAATGTTTCTCTGAATTTCGGAACCATCCACCTTCCGCCCAGGTACATTGCAAGTTTCCCGTTTATAAACATTTGAGCAGATGTCATACTTCCTATTTGTGCTTTTGTAGGCATAATATGATATTTATTAATCATATCGGAATACAAATTTAACGCATAAAGACTTTCTTTTGAATTGATTATTACTGATTTTTTATCGTCAGAAAGAACTCCTCCTCCGTTTGATGCCAAATAATATAACCAAAATAGCGGATTTTCTTCAAAATTTATGCCCCAGTTTGTATCTGTAGTAAGTTCTTCCGTTATCGTCTTTAATTCATCTATAGTCTGTATTTTTTGAGAAAGTTTTACTCCTGTTTTTTTTAGAATATCTTTATTATAATAAATGACTAAATTTGAAATATCTCTGGGAATTGCATATAATTTGTTTCCGTCTTTAAAACAATCAAGAGCTTCATTAAAGAAAGTCTGCTCTGTATTTTCGAAATATTCGGATAAATCAGTTAAAAGATTTGCTTTTATATACAATTGAATATTTTGATTATTCATAAACAAAACATCAGGTTCTAGTCCTGAAGCAAACAGCAAATGTATTTTTTGAAAATAATTTTGAGGAATATGTATAAAATCTATCTTTATGTTTTTATGTTCGTTTTCAAAATCAGTTATTACGGATTTTAGAACTTCTAATTCGCTTTGTGAACCCCACGAAGAAAACTTTAAGACAACATTATCGGTATTAGATTTAATACCGATAAATGAAAAACATAATAATATAAATATGAATATTATAAGAAATGCTTTTGATTTCATAATATTACAGAACTGACAATTCTTTTATTCCTGTGTCTGATATTTCTACCATTGCTTTATAAGAATCAAGTCTTACTATATACAAATCACCTGTTTTTTGTCTGTCATAGAAACGAGCTTGAAGATTTATTTGTGATAAATCACTAAATTTCTTTAAAAGATAAACATTTGAATCAACAAAACCAAACAATGCAAATGTAGAACCTATAGTGGTCAAATAAAAACCTTTTCTTGGAGTAATTCTAAGTTCTGACAGCAATTCCGGTTGGTTTTTATCTCTTTCTTTTGCGGGTTCTTCTGCAATTGGAAGTTCGAGTTCAGCAGCTTCTTCTTTCGCTTTCGCAATAGGATTAGTAGCTTTCGATTTTGCAGCTTTTTCTTTTTGAGCTAAAGATGCTTGACGAATAGTATTTTGCATTTCATCGGAAGAAATGGCATTATCTAACTCACCTGCAAACGGAAGGTCAAAACAACTGAATGATTCACCTTCTGTCGGTTTCATAGACTTTTTAATATTCAATTTCGGCAATACTCTTTCATCCGGAACAGGTATGTCTTTTACCATAGGCATAGTCATTTCTATTGGTCTGTCCGCATATCTCGGTTTAGTAATATCGTATGCCGGCATTTGAGGCAGCTCTTGCTCATATTGATTTTCAGACTCTTCTTCAGATATTCTTGACGGCGGAATATACCTTCTTCTTGGTTCCATATTAGAAAATTTATATCCGTTCTGTCTTACTCCGCAATATGCCTTATATAAAAGGAATATTGCCAAAGCTAATATTAAAAATGAAATAACATTAAATTTATTAAATTGAGGGGAGTATGGCTCTCCTTTAATTTCTTCTATAGTCTTAGAATACAGTTGAATAGTATAATTGCCTATGATATCAACAGATATTTTTACATAAGACGACTCGTCATTAGATTTTATATATGCGGATTCACCTATGTTGAATTTTATATTCGGCTTATTATTTATATCCTTATATATAACCTTTACGCCTTTTTTGTTTGCATAAGCTTCAGGAATAAAGATATCATACGAACCGTTATATCTTTTTTGAAGAAATGCATTTCCGATAAAGGGTTCTTCAAATATAAGATTTACGTTAAAATTATTGTCTACAGGTTCTTCTACTATAATTTTTGAAAGAATATTAGGCTCAATTTCTTCAGCGAACACAGGAATTATAGTTCCGAAAATAAATAAAAGAACTAATGTAAACATCTTAAAAATCGGATTAAATTTCATATTCATCTTACTTTCATCAGGTACTTAATTTTTACTTTACGCATGCTTATCAATAACATTAAAACATTAAAATATATTTTTTGTCATTTGTTTGCCATAAAAATGAAATTTAATGAAACAATACTTAATTTTTTATAATTTAAAATACACAGAAAGTTTGATTGTAATATATAAAAAAAAATGTTAATATTTGTAATAAGTTATTATTATATCTGGGAAATGGTGCACAATGAATATTACAGATGAACAATTAAATAAACTGTTTGAACTTGCTTCAATGCAAGATAAACTGAACGGAAAGGAAATAACAGCGGGCGATATTTCTGAAGCTTTAATTGCTATAGAAAGAAAAATATATTCTTTTTCTGCGGAAATAAAAATAGATTCTCTTGCCGATAAAAAAATACTTATAGCAGATGATTTAGAATTGTCTATATATCAATTAAGTACTGTTTTAAAAAGAATAGGTATAAATCCGAGAATAGCAAGACATAAAGAAGAAGCATTGTCAGAACTTCAAAAGGCACAATTTGACTGTGTAATAATTGATTTATTTATTCCTGACAGTTCGGACGGACTTGACTTAATTCAAGCAGCAGTAAAAAGAAGAGAAGAAATCGGTTCTGCCGGAAAAATTGTTGTTATATCAGGGACAGATGACACTTCATTAATTGATAAATGTTATGAAACGGGTGCTGATTTTTATATACAAAAAGATAAAGATTGGCATACAAAATTGCTTAAATACTTAAGTACTTCTTTCCAAGCCGATAAAAATGTTGCATTTACTAAATATGTAATAAATAACAATATTGTTGCATATACATTAAACAGATTTAATGAATCAAAAGTATTTGAATCAATAATTCAAAATATAAATTCAGCAATATATACAGGCATAAAACATGTATTGTTTGATTTAAGGAAAATTACAAATTTTGATTCCGATAATGCATATATTTTTGCAGACATATACAAAACCTGTGCCGAAAACGGAGGAAAATTCGTTCTTGTAAATCCGTCTATGGAAATCAAAGAGGCATTATCAACCGCATATTTGGAAGATATAATACCTTATGAAACTTCAGTAGAAGGAGCTGTATCTAAAATATTAAGTACGGAAAATTAACCTTCTATAAGGTTAACTCTTTTTAAATGTCTTTCAGCTTGAAATTCTGTTTCAAGCCATACTTTGCAGATATCTTTAGCAAGATATTCGCCGACTATGCGTTCCCCAAAACATAAAATATTGGCGTCATTATGCTGTCTTGATAATTTTGCCGAGGTTGTATCAGAACATACGACAGCACGAATTCCTTTTATTTTATTAGCGGTAATGGACATTCCTATGCCTGTTCCACAAATAAGAATTCCTCTCGAAAATTCTTTGTTTGCAACTTTATTAGCAACATCTTTTGCTATATACGGATAATCAAACGGTTCAGGAGAATTTACACCTGCATCGCAGACATCAAACCCCATTTCTTCCAGAAATGTTATTATTTTGGATTTGAGATTAAATCCTGCGTGGTCAGAACCGATTATTATTTTTTTATCCATATCTATTCTCCTAAATATAATTATAGAATAATACATTTTTAGATTTGTTACAATTTTTAAAAAAAAATTTATAAAACTAGCATGTTTTTTCAAAATCATGTGTTTATAAATATGAGTAAGGACTAAGGATTATTATGTCAGAAATTCCGCAAACTAATAATATTCCATATAATACATCGGCAGGAACGCCTTTGTATAATTATTCTAATGGTGCTGTAGTACCTCAAATACAGCCTCAAACGGTTTCTGTCGGTACTCCTAATAATGCTCAAATATACAATTATCCTCAAACTTCAATATATCCCGGACAGCAACAACCTGCTTCGGGAGTTAACATATATATTTATAATCCGTCAGCAGTAGGGGGACCAACTGCAAATGCAACATATGGAGTTCAGGGACAAGTTCCCCAAACCGCACCAATGGCGCAAACTCCTTTAGCACCTGCTAATAACGTACAGCCTCAACAATCAATGACTATAGCAAATACTCCAATAGGAGATGACGGAAAAGACGGAAATTCAAAAAAGACAAAGAATATTGTTGAGTTAACAAATGATTATATTAAAACTCTGGAAAGCTATGTAAAGAGTGGCGATAAAAATATCAGAAGGAACGGTATAAAAGAAATTATTAAACGTTTTGAAGAAGATGATTCAAGATATGACGATCCGGCATTAACGGCATTATTAAATATCGCGTTAATGGATCCTGATGCTTCAAACAGATTAATGGCAATGAGTGTAATTTCATCAGGCAGTGCTCACGGAGATAAAAATACGGTTGAGTTACTAACGAGATTACAAAGTTCTGATAAATTATTCGGACAGGAAGCCGTAATGGCAAACAAAGCATTACTGAAAACTTCAGAAACGAGGTTGACAGTAAATAATAATTAAGAAGATAATAAAATAAGAAAAGTAAGGTAAATATGGCAGTTTCATTAGTAAAAATAGGTAAAGCAGTAGCAGGAGCGGCAAAGTCATTTGTGTCGGGAAGTCCGGTACAAGTTGGTTCAAGAATATTAGGTGCTGCAACTGCTGCAAGTCTTGTATATGATTCACATATTAACGGAAGAGAACGGGCATATTCATTAGATGAAGTTGCATCAGGCGACAGACTGATGAATATGAACAGACAGTATATGCAATCGAACAGTTCAAGTGCAACTGTCTCCCAATTAAAGAAAGGTTTCTTCTACGGGCAAATGGCATCACCTTGTTTCCATTTCTGGACGAAAATAAAAGGATATGCACAAGGTTTCGGTCAAACCGTAATTAATAATTTACCAAGAATTGGTTTATGTGCGGCAACTTTACTTGGAATGAAGAGTGGAAATAAAGCATTAAAGACTGCAGGTACCGTAGCAGGCGGACTGCTTGCTGCAGATTGGGTAAGAACACTTGCTGTAGATGTATTGGGCATCGGCTCTAAGAGCAAAGACAGATATTATTAATAAAAAAATATAACTCTAGTGGCTAGGTATAAATAGCCAGATGATTAATTTAATGAAAATAATGATTGTTCTAATATAATTCTGTACTCAGAGAGTACAGACTTTTTAATATCAGAGAGAAAGGCTGCGTAATGTCAGAAACATTAGAACAAAAATCATTGGTAAAAGTTGTAATAGTAGAAGATTATAAACTTACAAGGATAGGATTAAAGTCTACACTGAATGAATACGAACATATAGATGTAGTTGGGGAAGCAGAAGATGCAAATGAAGGCATTGAGCTGATTAAAAAATTAGAACCGGATGTCGTATTAATGGATTTAGGATTGCCTGGCATGAACGGTTTAGAAGCGACCATAAAAGTAAAAGACTTGGGATTGAAAACAAAAATAATCATTTTAACTTCACATGAGCGCGGAGAAGAAGTTATAGCCGCATTAGGTGCAGGTGCAAATGCGTACTGTTTAAAAGATATTTCACCCGAGACATTATCTTTAGTAATTAAAAATGTGGCAGAAGGTGCTTGCTGGGTAGATTCAGGAGTTTCCTCCGCTGCATTAAATTTCTTTCCCAGACCGGAAAATGTATCATTAGTTCAATCAAACAATGTTCAAGATGCAAGAGCGCAGTTAACGGAAAGAGAACTTGAGGTATTGAAACATCTTGTAAACGGTAAAAGTAATACCGAAATTGCAAAAGAATTAATAGTCAGTGTTCATACTGCAAAGGCGCATGTATGTAGTATATTGCAAAAGCTGTGTGTAGATGACAGGGTTCAAGCTGCTGTAAAAGCAATAAAAGAAAATATTATTTAATAAGCAAAAAAAATATTCAGGGGATTTTCATAGTATGGGTATATATTATGAAAATTTCTTGTGTTAATACAAATAATATAAATTTTAGAGCAAGATATAAAACGGAAGATGTTTTAATGCTTGCAACAAAGTGTACTTATAAAGACAGAGATACGGATAAAATAATAAAAAGTTTAACAGGAATAGATATGTATTCTGATGAATTTAGAAAATCCGTTTCATCTGATGAAAATTATGTACTTGTGACATTCGCATTAGAAGATGTTTGCGAGAACAAAGTAATAGAGCAAGTTCCTCAACTTGGAGAAGCCAGAAAACAATATATAAAAGAGTTGAAAAATCTGGTTAGCAGAGAATCCAGAACTAAATGGATTGAAGAACAAAAGAAAAAATTCGGCAAAACAATGGAATTGAAGCCATTTACGGTAACAAGAGAAGAAATTAAAAAAGCATATAATAACTGGGTAGAAATAGTAGAAGAGTCGCAGCATAAGTTATGGGAGATAAGCCATAAAAAATCCTAATGTATAAATAGGTACTTTACAATTAAAATCTTTTTTATTAATATAATGATACGTAACGGAGGAGTGCCGGAGCGGTTGATCGGAGCGGTCTTGAAAACCGTCGTACGTGCGAGCGTACCGTGGGTTCGAATCCCACCTCCTCCTATTTTTAAAATCTCTTTTTAGTTACTTTGGTATGAAAAAATCCCCAAAAGGAAAGTTTATATAAGGCTTAATTACATATTATGACACATTATTTAAGCAGTTTATTTTTTATAGTTTTATTTTACGGGATTTGTTTATATGCATTTTTACAGGGAAATACTATAGACTTTGTAAAAAAAGTATATAAAAGTTTATCTTTATGGCATAAACTGGGAATTATAATTACGATTATATTATCTCTGGTGCTTACCGTATATTGGAAAAAACAAGATCAATTTATATATTTTTGGGATATTGCTGCATATTGGGATTATTCCATAAACACTATGAAAGATGTTTTTTCAAATAGTTTTTTCGATATTATTCGGAATCTTATATATTCTATTAACAATGAAGAATTTAACATTTTCTTACCTCATGTAATATCTTTACCTTTAAAATTGTTTGGATATTCATATATAAAATATATTTTAATTAATCAAATAATGTTTTTGATTCCTGCTTTAATTGTACAAGTATTAACCATTTTAAAAATGCAGGATAATACTGACGGTAAATATGGAAATTTGTTTGTTCTGTTATTTATTTTATCAGTTATGTTTCCTGCAAATTATTATGCTTTATATTACGGATATATAGATATTGCATATTTATTACCTTTTTCTATTTTGATATATATTTTTTTAAATTTTGATATAAAAAAATATTCTTTTTCGCAAAGTAGTGCAATAGGGCTTCTTTTCCTTCTTTCTTGGATATCAAGAAGATATACCATTTTCTTTATAATTGGCTATGTTATAGCATTTTTCCTAAAGGCTATAGTTGAATATATAAAAGTTAAAAATAAACAAGTTTTAATAAATATATTCTTTAATATATTAACAATGGGTATTTTTAGTTTATTAATATTATTGATATTATTCCCTAATTTTATTAGCAGAGTATTTACGACAAATTATATGGAGATGTATAGTGCATATAATAGTTCACTACTATATAAAATTAATGAATTATCATTGAGTTATAGTTATTTGTATATTTTCATAGCTTTATTTGTAGGTTTATGTAGTATATCTATTTATAATCTTTTTGTAAAACAAATATATATACTAGTTTTAATAATTTCAGAGCTTTTCATATTTTCTTTATATGAAGTAATGGGACCTCATCATAGATTGATTCTGAGTATTCCTATATCTATAATTGTTTTATCCGTTTTTATTATAAAAATTTCAGGTATTCATCCTACATTAAAAAAAATTATAAATATTATACAAATAATATGTGTATTGTTTTATGTTCTGAATTTTCATTATTCATATATTCAAAAACCACAATATGTAATAGATGCTAAAATTTTTTCAGCAAAATATAATCCTTTAATACGCAATGATATCCCAACAATAAAAGAAATAGTTAATTATATAAATAGTAAGCCAAATAAAAATTTTTATACAACTGCTAGTGGGTGGGGATTGAATTTTAGTATATTATGTAGTGCAAAAATGCCAATAGTAAAAATAGCTAGCCCAAATTTAATGAGTTCATCTGATGTGGATTTATGGCATGGTTTCTCTAATAATTTTTTAAAAGCAGATTATATAATTGCTACAAATCCGACAGAAACGCATCTGAAAAAGGGTCAAGAAGTAATTATATATTTAAATGAAAGTGTAATAAACTCTGATTCATATATCGGTCAACATTATAAATTGATAAAAACATTTGATTTAGATAATAATGTAAAAGCATTAATATATGAAAAAATCAGTGAATATACCCAAGAAGATTTAGATCAAATAAAGCAACACTATACCGAATTATATCCAAATCACAATGAATTATTCGCAGATAGAATACATTTATAGCTAATAAAGAATTGAGGATTATTTCTATAAATTAGAATCTGAAAATTGCTCAAAAATTTTATCTATTTTTTTATTTATTGCTTTGATATCAGCATCAAGCTCTATAATTTTTTTATTAATGCTTTTTATTCTGTTGTCATATAACCTGTTATCTATGGAAATTTCTGATATAGTGGTACGAATTGTACCTAAATCAACACTAGTGGTGTTAAAATTATCATATAGTTCTTTAAAATTTAAATAATTTTGCCAATATGAATATTCATTTCCCAAAGAAGTATTTTTTTTAAATGTTTCATTAATGTTGTTAATAAAGATATATGGCAAAAATTTATAATATTTGTTTCTCCAAGGTGACTTTTTGTAGTATTCTCTGTATAGATTTGTATATTCCACATTGCAATTTGCCATCCACGGTTTTTTTGCAGTTGCAAAATGTATTATTACAGGATTTTTTTTAGCTTCTTTATATTCTTTTTTATCGTATGGAGAGGGAATAGAATAATCAATTATTTCTTGAAAATTATATTTAGGATGTAAATATTTAATCTTTGATTTTAATACCAAATTTAAAACATCTTGATCATTATGTACTAATTTAAAAGTAGGATTTTTTAAATAATCAAACAATTTTTTTTCAATATTGTCTTCTTCCCACTTTTTAGCATTTATTAACATTATACCTGCATTTATGTATTCTTGTTGATTTTTTAACTTAAGTCTCTTCTTATGAATATAACTTGATATTTCAGGTACACCTGCTATATAATATTTATCTATATCTATTTTATACAATTCGGAAATATCTTTATTAACA
>JAEELO010000015.1 GCA_016282705.1 Candidatus Gastranaerophilales bacterium
GTGTTTTCTTACATAAATTTATTCTATAATTAAATTGTGGTAAATGTAATTCAGTACCGGCATCAAACAATAATGCACCTGAAGCATCAACAAAACTATATTTCCACATTCTGTCAAGATTAATTGTAGAATGTCTTAAAATATCATCAAATGATTTGTCGGTTGTATCATAATAAGGATCTACATCAAAAACACCAAATGGATAATAACCGTTACTGTCTTCATATGGCGCAGAGAACAATGGAGCATTAGCATATACAACTTGTTCTAATATGTTAGTTGAAAATTCGTCTACATATTGAACATCTTGATTAAGTGTAAAATTACCGTTAAAAGAATATGCAAATCTTCCGTTTCCGTCCGGAGAAGAATAATATTGAAGAACATGTCTCAATTCATAAACATCACCGGAACGTAAATAACGACTTTCTCTATCTTTTAGTGTGATTTCTCTGTCATTATGTTTCTTTTTAAGACCGGCAGGTGATATTTGGTATACAATACCTCTATTATTGCCAACCGTTCTAATTCTAGCATCACCTGCGCCTACACGCAATGTAGAAACATCAGGTAAAGTTAAATCTAATAATGTTCTGTCTGTATGTTCATATAATGTTCTGTTTAAATCATGAATATTTGCAGTTTCAATTAACTCATTAAAATTCATTTTGTCTAATAAATATTCAAATTGATCGGCATTATCAGGATGATTTACTATAGCATACAGAATATCTCTGAAACCTTCATCTGTAACATTCCCGTATTCACCACGAAGCATATCTCCAAATGAAGAATAAGAACCCGGCTCTAATTTTTCTGCATCTTTTATAACACTTGCGGTTCTTGATTTTGGAGTATATTTAATTGTACTGTATGTAAATTCTGTATCTTCAGGTTCAATATCCTGAACTTGATATACAATAGTTGTAGGCATTGTTAATAATCTTGTATCCAATGTATCATCACTGCTTGTATTGCCCGAATACAAGTTTAATGCGGCAATTTTTGCATAACTTGTTGCATCTTCGCCTAATTCATCATGAATATATCTTGCAAGTGAAGGATTAGCCTGTATTGTTTCGTCTATCATTTTGTTAAAAATAGCTGTTCTTGCTTCGCCTTCATATTGAGCTAATGCATCAGAATACACTTTATTTACAATTTCACCCAATGAAGCACCTTCATCAATTGAGTCTGAAGGATTTTGAGTAATTGTCACAATTATTGTACCTTGTTCATTAGCTCTAATACCTTCATTTGGATGTAATTGAACTTCACCTCTGTCATTAGTGAAATAAAACTCAGTTACAGGCATGGTCATGACTGTAGTATCAGTCGGAACTATTTTATCAGAAAGACCTTTAAGTGCGTCTAAATAATCAATAGCATACGCAAAGTCAGGATATAATACTTGATCAACCACAGCAGCACGATTATTAACAGATTCTGCTGTTGCAGGAACACTCGCAGCCGGAGATAATGCAGCTATAAACGCAGTACCTATAGCCACAGGTTTTATTAAAAGTTGATTATCTGAATGTTTTACAGTATTAGAATGTATATTATTTTGCTTTGCATTATTACGTCTCTTAGCAAATGAACATTGCAAAGCAGAGTCTACCTTACTTATTTTCATGAAAATTGCTCCCTCTTTTGTCTCTATTATACAAACATAAAGAATCATAAATATAAAATTTGCGATAATTAAACATTATTTAATTTAAATTTTTACATTTTTTAATAATAAATCTTGAAAGAAAAAACTATTCTATATAAAATAAAAAAAATGGATTTATAAGAATGGGAAAGTCAAAGAAAAGGATATTGGGTAAAAATAACAGTCACGCTAAAAACGTGCTGAAAAGGGATGAAATTATAAATAAAATAATTTCAGATATAAAACAGGGTTCCATTTCTGATGAAACAAAGAATTTAATATCATTATTCGGAATAAAATCGGAAGAATTTTCAGAAGCAGGAGCAACAATTGAAGATTTGGCGATTATAGAAAAAATAATTATTTAATAAACAAAAAAGCGGATTTTAAAATCCGCTTTTTATAATTTATATATTAAAAAGAAGGAGCTTCTTCTTTTTTATATTCATCATCCGACGAAGTATCCGGACAAGACTGGGTTTCAGGCTCCGTTTTTGGTTCCTGTTTTGGCTCAGGTTTGGGTTCCTGTTTTGGCTCAGGTTCCGGCTTAGACTCTTCTTTTTTAGTCTCCTGTTTTTTTGCAGGAATTTGAGGATCTGCCTCTTGAGCCGGAGTATCAGGTTTCGAAGTTTCACACGGTTTTTCAGTCGGTTTTTGAGTTGGTTTTTGAGTTGGTTTTTCCGTTGGTTTTTCCGTTGGTTTTGGAGTTGTTTTTTCCGTTGGTTTTGGAGTTATGATAACCGGTTCAGGCTCTTTTGTCGGACGTTCTGTGGGTGGCGGAGCACATGTTTCCGTTGGTTTTGGTTCTTTTGTAGGAACCGGTATAGGTGTTATATCTACAGCTGGTGTTTGTGTTGGTTTTTGAGTTGGTTTTTGAGTTGGTTTTTGTGTCGGTTTTTGAGTTGGCTTATCTGTCGGTATTACCGGTGTAGGTTCTGTCGTAGGAACATCCGTAGGAGCCGGCGGACACGTCGGAGTCGCAGTCGGTATTACCGGTGTAGGTTCTGTCGTAGGAACATCCGTAGGAGCCGGCGGACACGTCGGAGTCGCTGTCGGTATTACCGGTGTAGGTTCTACTGTAGGAACATCCGTAGGAACCGGCGGACATGTTGGTGTTTGCGTCGGCGTTTGAGTTGGTGTTTGCGTCGGCGTTTGTGTTGGTGTTTGTGTTGGCACCGGTGTAATATAAGGAGTTGGTTCTTCTCCAAAAGTATGAATAGTATAATTAAATTGAGGTAAATTTAATTCATACCCCTCAAATCTTTGTAAATCGAATGCCATCATTCTTTTAATATTAATCTTTGAATTTCTGATAATATCATCTGTTGATTTACCTCTGGTATCATATCCGCTTCTTACATCAAAAATACCAAATTCGTGATAACCTTTTTCGTCTTCATAAGGAGCAGTAAATATATCTAAATTTGCATATACTATTTGCTCCATAATGTTAGGTACAAACGCATTTAAATAATTAACTTTATCATTTAATACAAATTTACCGTTGTATACATCACCAAATCTTCCGTTACCATCAGGAGAAGAATAATATTGAAGTGCATGTTGAAGTTGGAATACTTCTCCTCTTCTCATTATTTCATGATCTTGTTTAGTAATAACAACAGCTCTGTCATTTTGACGATTTTTTGTCTTTGCAGGAGATATCTGATAAATAATAGAAGTTTTAGAACCGCCATTACCAATTAATGTACCAACTTCTGTTGTTCTGAAAGAAGTAACATCAGGTAAATAAACACCTGCCATTGTTTTGTTGGTATTTGCGTCCAAAGTTCTGTTTATATCTGTTATATTTCCTTGTTTTAAAACTTCATTGATATTTGCTTGATTTAAAACTATTTCAAATTCACTTGCATTTGACGGATGGTTTACAACGGCATAAACGATATCTCTATATGCTTCATCAGAAACATTACCGTATTCACCATATATCATATCTGAGAATGATGCATAATCACCTTGTTGTAAGTTTCTACCGCCTTTTATAACATTTGCAACTGATGATTTTGGAGTATAATTTGTTTGATTAAAAGTATATTTTGCACCGCTTGGTTCTGTACCTTGCGCTCTATATATTACTGTTGTGGGAATTGTTAACATTGTATTGGGATCTAATTTTAAATTTGCAATTCTGTCATAACTTTTATCAGTATGTCCAAGCTGATTTGCAACATATTTTGATAAATCCGGATTAGCTTGTATTATTTCATCAATACATTTATTATATATTGCAGTTCTGGCTTCACCGCTATATGTGGATAAAGCATCTGAATACACTTTATTAACGATTTCATTAAGAGTTGCACCTTCATCTTTATTATGAGATGTAGTATATGTAACATTTACAAATACAGAACCTTTATTATTTCTGGGTAAATCTGCATCGGGATGAAGTTCAATGTCATGCCCCGGATTTGAAAAATAAAATTCTGTTATAGGTAATGATCGCAATGTTATATCATCATACATTTCCGGTCTTACAGCACCTACACCCCAAATTTCATCAGGCATTTCAGCCTCTGCGAATGTTGCATAAGGTGTAGTTTGGTCTACTCTAGCTGTATCCGCAACAACGCTTCTAGGAACAGCAAAATCTTCTGCAGATGCCTTTTTAGGTAAAGTAGTTAAAGCAATGTTAGCGGTAGCAACTAATGCTGTTCCCCATAACGCAACTTTTTTAGCAATTTGACCTATTTTCTTTTCTTGTACAATAGGACTTGATACAACTTTATTTTTAACATTTTTTACTCTGTTTAATAATGAACCTTCTTGTATTATCTTATTTATTCTCATTGAGAATACTCCTTTCCTATAAAATATATTCTTTTAATATCTCTAATAAATTTTTGTTGCGTATTTATGAATTTTTGTAAATTTTTATTTACAAATAAAAAATGAAGCTCTTGATTGAGCTTCATTATATTAATATTATTTTTTATTTTATTAACTGTTCTTTAGTCATTTTTTCTTGAACAGAACTATTTAAATTCTTAACGGTAACATAATTATTATTTATTTCATCTTCACCGAGAATTGCAGCAAATTTAGCAATTTTAGAAGCCTTTTCGATCTGTTTTGCAAATTTTCTTGTATTATAATCAAACTCTGCA
>JAEELO010000106.1 GCA_016282705.1 Candidatus Gastranaerophilales bacterium
GACTCCGTTTTTGATGTTATGTGGAATAAAGAATTAAAATACGGTGAAATTTATCTCCAAAATGAAATAGAACAATCCAAATATAATTTTGAATATTCAAGCGCTGAAAGATTATTTAAAATGTTTGACTTGTTCCAAGCGGAGGTTGAATCTTGTGTTGAAGCAAATATTGTGCTCCCCGCATATGACTACGTTTTAAAATGTTCTCATACATTCAACCTGCTTGACGCAAGAGGTGTTATAAGCAGAGATGAAAGAATAAATTATATAAACAGAGTGAGAAGAATGGCTGCAATGGTTGCTAAACTTTATGTTGAGCAGCGTGAAAAAATGGGTTTCCCGTTATTAAAAAAGCAAACAGCCAATGTGTAAGTATAGAAAAGGAATGAATCAATGCAAAACTCCAAACAGAATTTTTTAAGTACGTTTGTGTCTAATCTTATAAGAAAGAAAAATCCGGACGAATTTTTGGAACAATCGGCAAAAGGCGGCTTAAAAAAGACATTAGGAGCATTTGACCTTATTATTCTCGGTATAAGTGCTATTATAGGTGCAGGTATATTCGTAATGATAGGTTCTGCGGTCATTGGTACAACGGAACGTGTAGGTGCAGGCCCGGGACTTGTTATTTCAATAGCTTTGGTTACTATAGCTTGTATTTTCCCCGCATTATGTTATACCGAATTTGCTTCTATGATACCTGTTTCAGGCAGTGCATATATATATACATTCGCTACAATGGGTGAGCTTCCTGCTTGGATGATGGGCTGGGTTTTAATGCTTGAATATGCAATAGGAACTATTGCTGTTGCTTCAAGTTGGACAGGTTATTTAATTAAATTATTCCAAGGCTTTCCGTTCTTACCCGAATGGTTGAGATATCCTCCCGAATGGCTTATAAATGATTACCAATCCGTAGTTGATGCGGGCGGGACAGTACCGCATATTCTGGGAATTCCTATATGTATTAATTTACCCGCTATGGCTATAATTACGATTATTGCATTAATATTAATAAAAGGTATTCAGGAATCGGCAAATTTTGCAAGAATAATGGTATTTGTTAAAGTTACAGTTATCGCAATATTTATTTTAGTCGGTGCATTTTATGTTCGTCCTGAAAACTGGACACCGTTTGCTCCATTTGGAATAAAAGGTATTTTAATGGGTGCATTTGCAATATTTTATGCATATATAGGTTTTGATGCTATTTCAACGGCAGCAGAAGAGACAAAAGATCCTCAGAAAAATCTGCCGATAGGCTTAATCGGTTCACTTGTTATATGTTCTATAATATATGCCCTTGTTACTATTGTATTAACAGGCATGATGCCAATGGGCTCAATTGATTTAAAAGCGCCGATAGCTCACGCTATGAGTTTTGTAGGTCAAGATTGGTTTGCAGGAGCAATATCCATAGGAGCATTAGCCGGATTAACTTCTGTTCTTTTGGTTCTTCAATACGGAACAACCAGAATTTTATTTGCTATGGCTCGTGACGGATTTTTACCTTCGATTATGAAAAAAGTTCATCCTAAGTTTAATACTCCGTGGGTAATTACGGTATTATCAACAATATTAATTCTGTTAGGTTCTTTATTCATTAATATGCAGGTTGCAGCTGAGCTTGCAATCTTTGGTACATTTACTTCATTTGTTATTGTATGTACAGGTATTTTAATTTTAAGAAAAACGGAACCCGATAGACCAAGACCGTTTAAAGTTCCTTGCTGTCCTTGGTTCCCGATTATAGGTATTATATTCTGCTCAGGTTTAATGTTTGTTGCACTTAGAGAAGTTAAAACTTCCGCTATGTTATTCCCTCTGTGGATAGTTATCGGATTAGTAATATACTTCTTATACGGATATCAGAGCAATAGAAGATTACTTGCTTTAAAGATGCAGAAGCTGGAAGAAACGGAACCTGTTAAAGAAAATGTATAAGAAATGAAGCCTCCAATTTGGAGGTTTCTTTTTTATGTAAAAAAATATTGAAAAAAATAATAAAAGTACGCAAAAATTTTTTAGTTCATGTTTTGTACTAATGCTAAGTTGTTAAAAATTATAAAATGATTTATAATTATTTAAATAATTTAGCTAGGGTAAAAGATTTTCGTATGCGAGGTATAAAACGAAAATCCCAAAAATAAGACAAAGGAGTAAGTAATGGTTGACAATAGGTCAGCCGGCGCGCTCGGAATTGGCGGAGGTATCAACTTCAAAAGCGGAGATATTTCAGGTACTGCCGCAAAAACCGCAGATGACAGAGCAAGCCAAGGTATGGAATACTTTATGCAAGATGGCGAACAAAATGCTCAACAACAAGAGCCTTTTGTAGACAGGAGCATGGAGCTTAGGGCTTCTCTTAATTCGCTTGCTCTTTTAAACGTAGTTTCCGTTATACAAAATCAAAATAAACGAAAAAATATTCTTCTTGACGATGAAGATATGGAAGAAAAAATTAAATCTAAAAAAGTAGAAAAAGTTTCAGAAGATAAAAAAGAAGATAAAAAAAATAACCCCGATTAATCGGAGTTATTTTTTTTTACTTTTATAATTATTAATTACATACCCCATCTTAAATATGTTTGCATATCTATTGAAGGTTTTTTAGCTGTTTCAACTTCTGCTGTTGCTTTTTTTGCTTCTTTTGCTGCTATATCTTTTGCAGGAGTGAAGAATGCATAACTTCCGCCGTTTCTTGTCCAAACACCTAATTGCTCGTTTGGTCCTTTTTCGTAGTGTACTGTGCTTCTCGGTTCTGACGGACTCTTTGTTGTCTTATTAACAGGTTTTTTATCAACTTTTACAGGATACCAATCTTCATCACTGTTTCTATGGATTTCTATTTCATCTTTTGGTTCTTCAATTGTTTCAATCCAAAAATCTTCATCACTGTTTCTATGTACAATCTGTTTTTGAGCAGAAAAAGATGGTATATGGTTTACCATTGAAATAGGTGATATATTCATATTTTCTCCTTTACCTTATATTCTTCTTTATGTCTTTTATTAAACTCCTAAAACCATGAAAATGCGCTTTTATTATATAAATTTTACAAAAATTAAAATATACTTTAATTTCACCTAAATAAAAAAATCTGCTAAAATTATATTATGAATAAAGACCATCTAAAGAAAATAATTTTAATTTGTACAATATTTGCCTTTTTGAATTCTTATGCTTATGCAAAAGAATTTGTTGATATACCAAATGATTTTTGGGCATATAATGAAATTGATTATCTTACGGATGTTGGCTTATTTAACGGATATGAGGATAATACATTTCGACCAAAGCAGTATGTTACAAGAGCTGAATATGCTACGCTTATAATGCGAACTATAGGTATGGACAAAATACCTATTGAAACTATGTATACATTTGAAGATGTAAGTAATACGCATTGGGCTTGGAAATATATTATAAGAGCAGTTAACCTTGATATCTTAAAGCCTGCATCGGACGGAAACTTCTATCCTAATGATTATGTAACAAGACGCGAAATTATAACGTTCCTTGTTAACCTTTTAAGAACGGAAGGAATAACAAAAAAAGATGCAATAAAAGCATTACAAAATGCTTATTTGGATTTTGATGATATTCCCGATTGGTTTAAACCTACTGCCGGTAAAGCTGAAATTATAGGTGTTATAGCAAAAGAGCCGCCAAGAGAAAAGTATCTTGATTATGATGCTTATATAACAAGAGCTCAAATGGCTGTATTTATTAATAAATTAAAAGAAAAAGTTGATGAATATGAAGAAGAAAAAATAAAAGAAGAAACCAGTCCCAAAATAGGTGACGGTATTGTAATAGAAAATGTCGCAATAGATAATAAAATTGCTACATTTCCTGCCGGTACGTTTTTGCCTGTTATGATAGTCGGTCAAATAAGCTCGAATGATACAGCTCCGGGACAGCCTTTTAAAGCTAAATTTTCAGAAAATATTATCAATAATCAAAAATATATTTTAATTCCCAAGGATACTAATCTTATAGGAAAAGTTCTTGATACAACAAAATCCAAGACTTTTGTAAGAAACGGCGAAATGATAATTGAACTTTCTGCAGTAAATAAAGACGGAAGTATAGTGAAAATAATGGGAATAGGGGAATATCACGCTAAAGGAAAAGCAGTTATTAAAGGACGTGAATTTATTGCACACGACGGAGATGTATTAAACATCAGGTTATATCGTCCCTTAAATGTAAATATTATAACAGGGGAATTCCTCCCGTAATTTAAGCAATTACATTATATTCTTTTATGGATTGACTTGCAGCTTTATTCTTTTTTGTTCCCCAATGGAAAAGTTTATCCGGAGGATGGTTTGGTGATGTCATTGCTATAGACGGATCACGCAATTTGTATATTTCTTCA
This sequence comes from Candidatus Gastranaerophilales bacterium, assembly GCA_016282705.1. Classification (GTDB taxonomy): domain Bacteria; phylum Cyanobacteriota; class Vampirovibrionia; order Gastranaerophilales; family Gastranaerophilaceae; genus Avigastranaerophilus. The sequence goes on from JAEELO010000106.1 coordinate 4,385, forward strand.
ACTCTGTTTCTTAATGTTTGAGGAGATTGTTTATAAAGACCTGCAGCATAATCCATTTCAGGATCACCTATGCCGTTTGCGTGGTTTATCCAAAAATCGGTAGCAATTTCATATGCATCTTGCTCTTCGTGTACTGAAGTGTATGCATCTGCATCTTTTGCGTGAACTGATTCATGGGTTAAGTAAGCTGCAATAACCTGCGGTGCCGCATAAATATATGAATCAGAAACCGTTATTGTTTTCTTATAATTTTCATATTGGGCTATGTTTGGTGTGCCGCCCATAGAAGCTGTTTCACCAAACTGTACCTGAACATTTTCTAAATCTTTCATATATTCAGGCGACATATAATTAATTGTCATTTGAAGAGCTTGCATTAAATTTTTAGCGGCATACTCATTCTTTTCTTTTTTCGCACGTTCCGGTGAATACATTGCTACTATATTATTTCTGGTTTCCAGTATGCTTCTTTGTGCAAGGTCATTAGATGGGTCAATTTTTTTAGCTTGTTCAAAACTTTCTATTGCTTTTTGATAATAACCGGCTTTCCTTTGAGCTTCACCGTATTCTATCCAGCCTTCGGCATCATCGGGAGCATTCTCTAAATATGTTTTGTAGTGCATTTGGGAGGAAGCATAATCTTTCATATGAAAATATGTTTTTGCAAGTTTTCTGTATATTTTATTATTTGTCGGGTCTTGTTGATTTGCTGTTCTATATGATTTTAATGCTTCATCAAACCGATTTTCATTTAATGCTTTATCACCTTTTGCAATATAGTCGGAAACATCGGTGCTGCCAAATGTATTTACTGTTTTAGCACCGATTTTATTATATATATTATGATTTTTTACTAACGGATAAGAGTTTATAGAAATCAAAATATTTTCCTTTTGTTTCTCATTTTAACATCCGGCAAAAGAAATAATTGTTAGTAAATACTTTTTTATGAAGAAATATTAAAGAAGAAGGTAATTGTTTGATGTATAAATTAATTTGTCAGGCATTACCTGACAGTATGCTTTAACATAATCCTTTTAACAGTTCCAGAGGTTTTGTATTTTTTCTTTTTTTATAATTAACGGCATTGGTCATAAAAAGTTCTTGTTTTGCTCTTGTTATACCAACATATAATAGTCTTAGAGTTTCTTCAACTTGCTCGGTTTTTAATTCTTCCTGCTGTTTTATACCGCAATTTTCAACCGAATTTTTAATTGTTTGCACAAAATGACTTCCGCCTTTAAGCTTTACATTTTTAGAGGTTGTTGAATAATTATCTTCATTAAGTTCAGGAATAAATACATAATCAAATTCATCACCTTTTGATTTATGCATTGTCATTATGTTTATAGGTGTTATTTCTTCATTTTGTTCAATATCTTCAAAAAATTTATATGCACTCATCGGTCTTTGAGCTGAATATTCCAATTTCTTTATTATGTTATCAAGGTTATCATTATCTTCAATTAATCTTGCAATAATTGTGGAAATCATATAAGCATTAGATTTATCTGTACTGTTTTGCGCATAATACAATCCGATATTTAATGCCAATATATCTGCACTAACAGAGGAGTTATTCAGCCAATAATCCACATCCCAGTATAATTGCAATATTTTTTCATTATTTATATCATCTGCATTTTGATATATAAACGGAGTTTTCAGTTCTTTTATTTTCGCCAGATTCTCATTATCTATATTATACTCTTTTGCTAAATCAAGAATATACCCGTTATTTAAAGGACTTTGGACTATTTTTAATATATTTAAAACTTTTCCGTAAATTGGTTTTTGAGATAAACAATCACTTCTGACAGAGGTTTTTATTCCGTTTGAATTAAAATATTCATTATATTCATTAACCTGAGAATTTAGTCTTAAAAGTATAGCAATTGATGCGGAAGGATTATTGTGTTTAATTTCTTTTGTTTTTTGTAAGATGTATTGTTTTTCCTCTTTCTCATTGTCAAAAAATGTGTATTGCGGAAGATTTTTATTTTGAGGATTTTTGTTAGTTCCCTTTATTGCAATATTATAAAAAGCATTTGGATAATCATTATTTTCAGTTGTTGTTTTTATTAAATTATTTGCTAGAGAGTAAATGGGTTCTGCGCAACGTTGTGAGGATACCATTTCTACTTTTTTATTACTTTTAATATAATTTTTGAAACTATCCAAGTTACTGTTTGTAAAAGTAGATGTGATTGCCTGATTAATATCTCCGCAGCGTACAAGGTTATTGTATTTCCCGTTAAGTAATGTTATTAACTTTTGCTGTATATCAGTAGAGTCCTGTGCTTCGTCTTCTATGATGTATTTGCATATATCTTGATAGTATTCCAATATTTCAGGATTTTCGGTGAGAATTTTTACCGCAAAATAAAGCATATCATCATAATCTATAAGATTTTGAGATTTTAATATCAAATTGTATTCATTATAAAAATTATAAAAATCTTGAATTTCTTTGTATTTTGAATGTAATCCCTCGGCGTTACCGGATAATTTAACAATGGAAATACATCTTAAGTAATTATCATATTTTTCATCATCTATTTTAAATTTAAAGAAAAGTTCTTTTATAATTCTTTCTTTTGCCGTATCGTCACAGATTTCAAATCTATCATCCAAACCGGCTTTCGTATAATTACCGTTCTCTTTTATAATACGCAGGGCAAGTCCATGGATTGTGGATATATTAGGAAGTGCATAATTATCAGGAATTGCATTTTGTATTCTTTCTTTAAAGTTTTTTGCGGCAGCTTCCATATAAGTAAGGACAAATATATTTTCGGGGTTAATACCCTGTTTAATCATTTTAATTATAAGTGCAAGCAAGATAGTTGTTTTACCTGCACCCGGTACCGCCATTATACCCATTTTGTCTTTTTTATAATCCAGAACAGGCTTTTGATCATCTCTTGGAATAATATTAAATGATTGCTGTTTTTCCTCTTTTGAATCTATAAAATCAGATATTCCTCCGAAGTTTTCATTTCCGGTATTATCGTATATGCTTGAAAATAAAATAACATTATCTGCGAGCAGCATTAATTTTCTTATTATTCTTGCTGTTTTATCTCTTGTTAATTCAATATTATCCTGAAGAGTATATTCTTTTTTTGACCAATCTCTGCTTAATACCCAGGCATTATATAGTGTGCCTGAATCCTGTTTCATCCATTCATTATTTGAAATATCCAGCCATATTTGGTATTTGGTATTAATTGAATAATCTATTATCTTTTGCGGAGTTGAAATTATAACCGCATTTTTCTTTAAAGAGAAAGAATCTATCGGATTTTCGCTTATAACACTGTTTTCTATTTGTGTTATAAACTGTTCTGCCAGATTTTCGACTTCTGTTTCAAATGCTTTTTCAAAATTTTCCGCTTCCTTTAAAAGAAACTCATATTTTTCATTGTCTGTACTATTGTCATTATTCTTTAACAGATTTGTATAGATTATTTTAATTTGTTCGGATAATTTATTTTTATATTTATTTTCTGTTTGAATAACAGACAATAATTTTTTATAAATATAATCGTATTCTTCGTTATAAAATTCAATATTAATTAATTTTTTCTCCGAGGAATATTTTTTAATGGCATCAATACATTTTTTATAAGGAATTTGCAAAAACTCGGTAAATAAACTTTTTAATTCAAAATCCAAAACCGGAAGATTGTTTATTATTTTTAAAATAATTAGTAAATGCTTTACAATATTTGAACTGTTAAGTTTTGAATTCCCTGATATCACCTGAAAATTAATTTTGTATTTTGAATTTTCAAAAGTTCTTATTAATACTTCATCGACAATCGGAGTTATAACGGATATTTCGTCAGGTTTAACGTCTTGTTTGTATAATTCGGTTATATGTTTAATTGTACTTTCAATCATATCCAGTCTTTTATTATGAATATGATATTTGAATTCGATATTGATTTTTTGTCCGTTCCTAATTTTATTGTAAAAACTCAAGGCGGGTTTTATTAATTTTGTATTATTTTCTATTATTGATTCTTTCGGAGAATACTGCTTTTTAAATTCTTTTATTCCGCCTTTATAAGCACATAAATAACCGCATCTGGTTGATCCTTCTTCATCATAAGCAATATAATAATCTTTTATTTGCGGCATAATGGCATTTATAAAATTCCAAAAGGCATATGAATATTCATCCGCATCATCTATAATCAAATATTTTATATTCTTGAAATAATCGGTATTTTTATATATATGCGGCAAAACTGCCAGCTGGCGGAGATAATCATAACTGTTGAATTTAATTGTTTTCTTTTTGTAGTCATCAATTGCTTTTTGTGCATCTTTATAAAAAACTTCATTTAATAATTCGGAACGCTCTTTTACTTCGGAATAACTTAAATCATTCTGAACTATTAACGAATATCTGCGGAATAACTGATGAAGCAGATTAATTTTTGAAATGTAATCCGAAAAATCAGAGGACTTGATACTTTGCTTGAATATATATTGAGAAACTTCCAGTCCGCATAAATTAGGGATATTATTGTCTTCACCTCCGATGAGGTTTGAAATGAATTCTTTATTGTCCCAAAATGCATTATAACAAAGTCCCCAGAATGTATATATTTTATTATTTTCTATATTATTCTGAGGGTATTTTTTCTTTAAATCGTTTATAAAATTAGCTTTTTTATACGGATTTAATAATATTACAAGTATTTCATCAGGTTGAATTCCTGATGAAATCAGCTTATTATAGCTTGATAAAAGTATATTAAATCGTTCTTTGCTTGATATTCCGTTTAAAAGCATTTAATTTTACCAATTACATACTTCTATTTTATACTAATATCAGAGAAAGAAGTATATAAAATCATATTTGAATGCTTTTTAATGTAACAACATATTAAGTAAAAATAGTGTTTTTGATTATTTGGTTAACAATTCTTCATAAAAGGATTGAAATTTAAATTACAAAATGATATATTAAATATATACAAATTATATACGTAGGATTTTAATTCAGTAAATTCAATTTACTGGCGGCATTAGTAATGGTAAAAAGCCCATATAGAGGCTTATTGTGTTCTGCAAATATATGCGGAAAGTGTGTGTAAGAATAAATCAGGAGCATTAATATGGTATCGAATGTTGTATCTTCTGTCGAAAGTGACACATTATCAGCGGTCGGATTATTTTCCGAAGCTGACATAGCAAAATACATCAAAGAAATTTCCAAATACGAAACCTTAAGTATAGAGCGAGAACAAGAACTTGCACGACAAGCAAAGGAAGGCAATGAATTCGCTAAACAGGCTTTAATAAAAGCAAACTTAAAATTAGTTATTATGATTGCTAAAAAAGTGATACATGCAAGTAAACTTCCTATGATTGATTTAATTCAAGAGGGAAACATCGGTTTAATGGTAGCTGTAGATAAATTTAATTGGAAGTTTGGCTATAGATTTGCAACATATGCCAGCTGGTGGATAAAGCAGGCGATGTTTAAGGCTATATCTGAGCAATCACACAGTGTTAAAATACCTGTTTACATACAGGAAACTCTTTCCAGATATTCAAAAATGAAATCTGAAATGGAAAAAGAAGGAAATTCCGAAGTAAAACCGGAAGAAGTTGCGAAAAAGATGAATATTGATTCGGGTAAAATCAATAATTATATAAATGCTTATAAAAAAACTCTTTCTTTAGAGGGTGATTTTGAGATGCATAACGGTTCCGAGGTCAGATTAATTGACATAATAGAAGATAAAAAGAGTTCGGTAACGAACGTGATTGAGCAGGAAAATTTGAAAAGAGATATCGTTCAGCTTTTAAACGGATTAAAGGACAGAGAACAAAAAGTTATAGCATTAAGATTCGGGTTAAATGGCGGTGAAAGACAAACCTTGGAAGAAATCGGTAAAATATACGGTGTTACAAAAGAATGTATTAGACAAACTGAAGCACGAGCATTAAATAAATTACGAAATAACAATAGTACAATTGCATTATATGAAAACTATGTTTGTTAAAATAATAAAAAACATGTAAATCCCCTTTATAAGGGGATTTTTCTTTTATAAATCTTGAAACGTCACTAATATTAAGAAATTTAGCAATTAAAATCTCTTTGAGTTTACAAAATAGAGAAATAATTGTATAATTTGGGCATATATTTATATTGTCTGCAGATTAACGAGGAAGAAAATATGACAACAGAACAAAAGTATACTGATGCTGAGTTTGAAGCATTATTAAAGAATTATGACTATAGTTTTCAGAAAGGTGATTTGGTTAAAGGTATAGTTTGTTCATATGATTCTTCCGGCGTTATTGTAGATATCGGCGCAAAAACTGCAGCATATGTCCCTATTAAAGAAGCAGTTGTTGACAGAAGTGTTTCTGTTGAAGAAACATTAAAAAAGAATCAGGAATATGAATTTTTAATTATAAGAGAAGAAGATGAAGACGGCAGATTTATGCTGTCATATAAGAAAGTTGCAATGGCATACAGCTGGAGAGAACTTGAACAATTGAAAGCTGAAGATGCTACGGTTGAAGGTGTTATTGTATCAGCTGTTAAAGGCGGAGTATTGGTTGAAGTTAAAGGTGTTAGAGGCTTCGTTCCTTCAAGCCAGTTAAAATTAAAATCAACTGAAAATATTGTAGGTGAAAAACTCGAATTAAAGATACTTACAATGGATATTCAACAGGGTAACTTCATTTTATCTAACAGAAAAGCCTTCTCTGATGATAAAGAAGATAATAAAAAAGATTTATTTGAAACAATAGAAATCGGTCAAATTGTAAAAGGTGAAGTTGTTAGAATTACTGATTTCGGTGCATTTGTTGATATCGGCGGTATTGATGCATTATTGCCATTGTCTCAAATTTCTTGGAGATGGGTAGATCATCCGTCTGATATATTAAAAGTCGGTGATGTTATTAATGTTGAAGTAATTGTAGTTGACCATGACAAGCAAAGAATAAGCCTGAGTTTAAAAAATCTTGAAAAAGACCCTTGGGCAGAAGCTAAAGATAAAATTAATGACGGTGATAAAATTGAAGGTACAATTACAAGAATTAAGCATTTCGGTGCATTTGTTGAAGTATTCCCCGGTGTTGAAGCTCTGCTTCCGAATAATGAATTAATTGAATATCAAAATCAGAAAAATGTTATTCTGAAAGCCGGAGATAAAATTCAAACAACAATTCTTAAATTTAATCCGGATGACAGAAGAATCAGTTTAAGTATTAAAAATGAAGAATAAGATAATAATTGTATTTTCAGGAAAACAGTTTTCCGGAAAGGATACTGTTGCAAAGATTTTGTTGGAAAAATTTCCTTCTTTTAAAAGGATAGGGATTGCTGATGCAATAAAAATGCGTTATTCCGAAAAAACAGGCTTAAGTTTGGAAGAAATTGAACGAAATAAACCCACATACAGGCAAGACTTGATAGATTTGGGTGATTGGGGCAGGGCTCAAAGTCCTGATTATTGGTTGAATTCGATTATTGCATATGATGGAAATACAATTGTTACGGATATCAGAGTTCCGCATGAGCTTGAACTCTTTAAATCATACGGAGCATTCGCAATAAGAGTGGAAGCAACAGAAGAAGCACGAGCAAAGCGCGGTACATTGGCTTCAAAAAATGATAATACCGAAACAGCACTAGATAACAGAACTGATTGGGATTATGTTATCCAAAATAACGGTACCTATGAAGAATTGTTGGAAAATACTCAAAAACTTATTGAAATCTTAAAAAATAAATATAATTTATAATTTATTTCCCGAATATTTTCATAAGTTTATCAATAAAACCTTCTTCTTCTTTATCTGCGGATACAGAAGCGGCACCTGTAAATTTCGCAATCTTTTCTTTTAATTTTTCAGTATCCGGCGATAAAGGAGCTTTGGTTATATATTTTTCATATGCTTCTTTTGCAGATGCAAAATCTTTTAGCTTTTCATAGCACAGACCCAGTTTTCTGTATACTTCATAGTATGAGGAATCTGCTTTTTCAAGTTGTTTATAATAATCAAGAGCATTTCTAAATTCATACATATCTGCATATACATCGCCTAAGCCATTTAATGCCATAGGATTATCAGGTTCTTGTCTGTGGAGTTTTTCATAAAATTCCATTAAACTTGTTTTATCACCTGTTGTTTCATTAATTTTAATGATTTCTTTTATTGCTTCACTTCTGTTTGCATCATGTCTGTGTGCATTCAGATATTCTGCCAATGCCAAATCATATTCCTGTTTATAAGAATAGCATTTGCCCATATTGTAGTGATATCCGTATAAATCATTATTCGCATCACAAACTAAGGCTTTCATTTGGTATGTTAACGGATTTTGAGGCGACATTTCATTAAATTTATTAATAAAATCAAGGCATTTATCCCATTCTTTTTTGTTGAAATAATATTCTGCCATTAATGCGGGATAATTTGCATTTGCTTTATCTTCAACAGCCTCTAAAAGTTTGTATGCTTCTTCATTATCACCTTTCATTAAGTATGCTTTTGCTCTGCTGAAGTTATTTTTTGCTTTTTCCAGAGCTTTATCATATTCGCCTTCTTTTAAATAAAGTGCGGATAAATATTCACTTAGTTCATCAACATTAGGGAATGCTTTTACTCCTCGTTCCAATACATTGATGGCAGAGTATCTGTCTCCCATTTGGCAGTATAAATCACCGAGCTTATAATAAATTGCCATATCATCTATATGTTCAATAATGCTGTAGTATTCATCTATGGCATTTTGCGTTTTATCCAGATGCTCATATACTTTTGCAAGTAAAAATCTTGCATTTATAATTTCAGCTTCATCTGTAGTTGAATTAATAGCCTTTTTGTAATCGTCTACTGCTTGACTGACTTTTTCATTTAAAATTTTATATTTACCGCGTGTAATATAGTATTTATATTTGTTAGCATTCATATAAACATCAAGTAATTCGGAGTATGCAATCGCTGAATTAGGGTTAACAACTGCTAATTCTTCCCAATATTTTGCTGCATCCTCGTTTTTTTCCATTGTTTTGGCAAGTAATGCAATTTTTTCAAGATACTCATCATTCTCTTTTAAATCATCATATGCTTTTGTGAGAATTTCATATGCTTTTTCGTACTGTTCTTCATCTATAAGCATTTGTGCTTGAACTAAAACACCATTGGAACTCATGTTTATACCCTTTTCCCTAATCTGTTATTTTAATTATATAACAGAAAGAGATTAATTCCAGTAGATATAGAAAGATAATAAAAATAAGTAAATGGTTTTATATTAAATATAATTGCCGGTTCTTATTTGTCAGGCATTTAGTAGGTCAGGCATTGCCTGAAACCATTTATATTCCGTCTTTCTTGAAATTTCTTTTTGCTTACGGAGTATCGCTACGCAAAATCCGCTGTCTTGGATTTTGCTTTCTGCACAACCCTAGCAATCTCATTTCAGAAAACTTCGTTTTCTTGCATTCGTTCGGGTTGTTGCTTCTTCAGGCTCGCTCACCTGAAATAAAATTCAGGTTCGACTCCGCCTTACGCAAAATCCGCTGTCTTGGATTTTGCTTTCTGCACAACCCTGGCAATCTCATTTCAGAAAACTTCGTTTTCTTGCATTCGTTCGGGTTGTTGCTTCTTCAGGCTCGCTCACCTGAAACAAGTTCAGGTTCGACTCCGCCTTACGCAAAATCCGCAAAAAAAAGACCGAATAATTCGGTCAAACAGTTTACGAGTGAGAGTGGAATATGTATAGGTTTATAATACAAGCTTGAATTTTCATCGTATATTAACCGTATGTATATATTTGTTTTTTCCCTTGTCTAGTCCTAAAGATAATAGAATTCTTTAATCTTTCATGTAATTAATGTTAAGAAATATTACATAGATATATATTTTTTATGTACAATATAGCAATTTTATATATAAAAATTACTTTATATACATGTGAGAGATAAATCAACTCGAGAGAACATCAAACACAAATAGACAGAGAAATATTAAGAGAGACAAAAAAGGCACCGACTACAGATTTTATGGTCAGGATGGGGGAAAAAGACTATAGTATGCGCATACTGAATTTTATTAAACCCCAAAAACTAATTACTTAATTTAATTTTTTCTAACATATATACACTTACCTTACTATCACGATGGATAAAAAAGAATTTTTTCTTTTACATTCCGAATTGTTTGGGACATAGTCCCATTTTTTTTTGCGGATTTTGCGGGAGAATTGCGGGGTTGGTTTTAAATAATATAATTTTCTTGAAATGGATAAATCAAGCGGTATAATTTAATTATGCAAAATCTAGTTTTAGAAGAAAATATACATATAAAATATTCGGAAATGGATTATGATACAAGTTTAAAACCATATTCCTTATTAAACTTTTTTCAGGATATTGCAAGTGAAAGTGCGGAGCGTCTTGGTTTTGGATATTCTTTTGTCAGAGAACGTAATCTAATGTGGGTGCTTTTAAAGTACAGAATTGAGTTTTCGGAATATCCTGTCGGCATATATGACATCAAAATGACAACGCAGCCAAGAGGTTATAACCGTATGTTTGCTTATCGTAATTTTGAAATTTTTGTCGGAGAAAAGAGTATCGGAAAAGCCTCAAGCATATGGTCTTTGGTTAATATGACAACGAAAGAAATTGCAACAGTTGAAAATGTTATTCAAAACCCTTATATGCCGAAGTTTCAGAAAAATGAAACAGATTTATCCTTTGCTAAAATTCCGGCTATAACAAATGTGGATTTGGAAAAAGAATTTGAAGTAAGATACAACGATATAGATGTTAATCAGCATGCAAATAACGGTAATTATATTGTTTGGGCATTAGAACCGTTGAGTTTGGATTTTAAAAATCAACATAAATTAAAAGTAATAGATATTGTTTTCAAGAAAGAAATTAAATACGGCGAAAAATTAATATCTCAAATGCAGTTTATAGAAGATAAAGTTACATTGCATAATTTAAAAAATGCACAAACCAATGAGGATTTATGCATATTGCGATGTGAATGGGCATAAAAATAAGCACTATAAAAGGGGCTCATCGCCCCTTTCATACTTTCTATGAACAACATATATACACAGCATACAACCGCTGTACATATACTATTCCCGTTTATATAATTTTATAACGCAATTTTAAAAAATTTTTTACGAAAAGAGGAGTTATTTAACTCCTCTTTTAAATTTTATTTTTTTACATCCGGAACAGGCATTGTATGTATTGGAGGTTTAAAACCAATTCCTTTTTTATTTTGAAATTCAGGATGTGCTTCCATATATTCTTTTCTTTTTTGTTCAAACTCAGCTTTTTTCTTTTCCATTTCAACTTTTTGTTCTTGTTTTATTTTTTCAAATTCAACTTTTTGTTCTTCAGTTAAAACGGATTCAAAATGCTTCATATTTTCTTTTCTTTGATTATCAGCCTGAATTTTTAATTTACCTATTTCTTTTCTGATTTTTTCTGCTTTTTTATCTTTTTTATTTTGTGACAAAGAGTCATCTTTATATACATCATGCAATTCTTTTTTCTTTTGTTCCATTTTTTCCATTATCGGTTTAATTTTTGCACGATCAATTTCTTTGTTTTTTTCTAATTCTTTCTTTTGTTCATCCGTTATTTGTAAACGTTTATCAATTTCAGCCTTTTTGGCAGCCATTTCTTCTTTGCTGGGGTGGAAGTATGGATGCATTCCGGGATGTCCTTTTTGAAATTTTGCATCAAAAGGCGGCGGTCCCATGCATTCAGGAGGCGGAGGCATTTTCTTAAAATCAGGTTTAACGTTCTTTTCTATACAATCTTTTTTTACAGCTTTATTTGCTGTTGAATCACTACCTGCAGCATAACTTAAATTGTAGCTTACTAATGCCGCTAATATTACCAGTGATGAAAGTAATATTTTTTTGTTCATTTTATAATCTCCTTATAGTAAATCTTTTAAAGTAACACTTAATTCTTTGCGTGCGTTAAATAATCTTGACCTAATTGTTCCAACAGGACATTTTAATTTTTCTGATATTTCTTCGTATGACATGTCTTGCATTTCATACATTATGATTACTTCTCTGAATTTAGGCTTTAATGCATCTATTGCATTCATAATTTGTTTTTGACGTTGTTTTTTTATTAATTCATTTTCTATGTTTTCTTTTTCGTCTTTAATTTGTATGAGTTCATCTTCCTCTGTGACGGAATTTTGTGAATTTCTAAAGTATGCAGACTTCATATAATCACGGCATAAATTAGCCGTAATTGTACTAATCCAGCTTTTAAATTTGCCGGTTTCCTTATATTTGTCTATGTTTTTCCAGGTTCTTATGTATACTTCCTGCTCTATATCTTCATTAGCTGAACCTGTCATATTCGTAATTATTTTACGAATGTTGTTTTTATATTGATTGATAATCGATTTCAATTAGTTTTACCTTCCGGATTATATTTCGAAAAAGCCGTATTCGTCTGTCGGTAATCCCATCATTTGTATATATGAATCATCTGACAAACTTGCCTGATAATTATAATCTTCATACATTTTATATCCTGCAACAGAAGATATAGCTGCAAAAAGAATAAAGCAGCAAGCAAATTTCTTTATAAGAAGTGATTTTTCCTGATGTTTTTTATTCAAGTAAACAGGTGCAACTTCTTTAATAAGTGCAGAAACCTTTTGCTGTTTTTCGTGTTCTTCTCTGCATTCAGGACATTCTTTCAGATGTTCATTCAGTTCTTCTTCGTTTCTGAATACGAACAGTCCTTCATATTTATTGCATTTGTTTTCGTTTTCCATTGTTGTTTTTTCCTCTTACATTTACTAAAACGAATAAAAAAATAAATAGTTCATTTTTGTTTATTCTAAGCACCAATACTTGAATATAACCTATATATAAATTCAACAAGATACTTTCCGAAAAAGAAAGTTAAAAATGTTGAAATTAAAATAGCCGGACCAAAAGGAATAGCGTTAAATGTTTGTTCGTTTGTTGTTTTCTTGAGTACTGAAATCATATACAGAACAAGCAATACCGCACAAGCTGCAAGTGTATATGTTTCAAATTCATCCATAACAAATAATTTGGGAAGAATAAGTAATAATGCGGTTATAATAATGATTAATCCGTATACAAATAATAATCTGTATTTTTTTAAACTGAATAAACTCTTAATATATTGCGGTAAAATACATAAAGCTTGAAGCACAATAGAAATAAATATTGAAATAAGAAAGCCGACAGCACCTAATAAAGCACCGGAAGCTGCAGCTAAATATGTATCACCTTCACCGAATGCACGTTTATTTTCTTCCACATATTCTTTTATTTCTTCATCTTGTTTGATTTCTTTATTTTCAACATCTCCGTTAACAGGGATTTTTTCTATAATACTATTCCCCAATTTTGTAATTAATTTAATTATTCCGCAGCCTAATACCGTAAACACTGCAAGATTAACATACGGGTTTGCATAGTTGTTCAAAAATGAACAAATTCCGGTAAATATTGCGGTTATTCCTATTAATACTGCAAAAACAGGCATTACATCCGCTTTTTTTACATCTGTCATACAGAAAATTAATGATGCTAAAAACAGAATGCAAATAAGCCATGTTTGAACATTTGTTCCGTACATTACATATCCGACAAAAATTAAACCTACAGCAATAAGTGCGGCAATCGGATATGTTAATTTTTCTGCAAAAGGAACATTGTTGTCATTTTCTTCATTTTCTTCGGTATCATCTTTTTTAATCAGATAATATCCTGCTCTTGCAATAATTTCCATTAAAACAACACCTGTTAATAATCCGATTAAAGGAACGGTATATTTTTGTAAACCGTTAAAATAGAGTGAAGAAATTATAGACATAATAATTAAAATCCATAAATGAATATCATAAGTTGAATGTTCTTTTAAATCAGTTATGGTAATTACTATGGATATACACAATAATATCAATACCAATAATGTTTTTATTGTTACTCCAAATGCAAGAAATACCGCGAGAAAGAGAATAGCGGTTAATGCTTCAACTATCGGATATTGAAGGCTTACCTTACATCCGCAATTTCTGCATTTTCCTTTAAAAGTGAATAAGTATGAAAGTACGGGAATGTTATCATACCATTTTATCGGCTCATTGCATTCGGGACATTTTGATGAAGGAAATATTATCGATTCTTTAGAGATAGCTCGAAGAGCAACAACATTTAAAAAACTGCCTATGCATGCCCCTGTTACAAGAACAAAAAGACATATCAAAAAAACTTCATCAATCATGATAACCCCAATTCCCTATACTTTTTCTTTTTCGGATAAAATAATTAAAAGTGTTCCCAAAGCTTTTTTAAGTCGTCTTGAAACTTGCATTTGTGATATACCAAGCTTTTGAGCGATTTGAGTCTGGCTCATATCCTCAAAATAGTTCAAAACAATGACTTCCTGCAATTTTACATCAAGTTTTTTGATTGCATCATTAATTAAAATTTTATCTTCTTGGAAAGATTCTAAATTATAATGATTATCATCTGCAATCTTATCAAACAAAGATAACGATTCATCATTTCCGGTAGAAATAACCTGATCCAGAGAAATTGTCTGTTTTCTTCTTTCAACATCAATTACTTCTTTAATTTTACCGACAGAGGTTCCTAATTCTTCTGCCAAAACATCTTCAGATGGCTCATTACCCTGATCATCTTTTAATTTTTGCATTAATTTATTTACACGGTATGCAAGTTCATAAATTTCTCTCGGAGCTTTAATCATTGAGACTTTATCACGGAGATAATGTCTTATTTCTCCGGTTATAAGATACGTTGCATAGGTTTTAAAATTTTCGCTTACTTTCGGATTATATAATTGTATTGCTTTAACAAGTCCGACACTTCCGACTTGAATAATATCTTCAACAGGGTCGGTATTTCTTCTTGCCAATCCTCTTGCTATTCTTTTTACTAGAGGCATGGCTGCAAGAGCAATAACATTTTGCAAATGTTTTTTCTCTTTTTCGTCTTCTGCTTGTTTATATAATTTCAAGTATTCAGTTATCTCTTCATAATTAATGGTATAATCAGCCATTAAACCAACCTCTTTATCTTTGTTTTATTATATCACATTAATGTAAAAGAGTGTGGTAATAAATCATTAATATTAAAAATTTGAATATTGCCGTTATTATCTTCCAATATAATTTCGGTATTATAACCTTGTGAAAATTCTTGAATCCACTGTCTGCAAGCACCACATGGGAAGCATAATGATGATTTCGGTGAAAATATTGCAATCTTAATTAATTTGGATTTTTCACCGTTTGCAACTGCATTAGACATAGCATTTCTTTCAGCACATAAGGTTAATCCGTAGCTGGAATTTTCAACATTACAGCCTGAATATGTATTCCCGCTTTCATACAATGCACATGCTCCGACCGGAAATTGTGAGTACGGACTGTATGAATTATTTGATGCTTCTTTTGCAATAATTAAAAGTTCTTCATTCGATTTCATTACTGTTATCCTACTTTTACTATTTTATTTTATACTTAAACAGGAAGTAAGAATATAGTATATTTGAATGATATAATAATATTGTGTTTACAATAGTTAATCTATTTACCCTTAAATGCATAAGTTATATTATTATAGTAATAGACAGAATTATAAATTGACTTCATGAGGAGAAACATTGGCAGAAAAGATTAGGATAATCGGCGGGAAACAGTTAAAGGGAGAAGTATCAATTTCAGGTGCAAAGAACGCAGTACTGAAGTTAATGGCTGCTGCCCTTTTAGCAAAAGGTGCCACTAAAATATATAATGTCCCTGAATTAACCGATGTAGGTATAATGCTGAATGTTTTAGAACAATTAGGCGCAAAAACCCAGTATGACAGATTGGAAAAGTCAATTGTAGTTGATGCAACAGAAATAACAAATATCCGTGCAGGATATGAATTAGTAAGCAGAATGAGAGCATCCTTTGTTGTTTTGGGTGCATTGGTTGGCAGATGTAAAGAAGCAATAGTTGCACTCCCCGGAGGATGTGCAATAGGTGAAAGAAAAGTCGATTTTCACATTAAAGGCTTGGAAGCACTCGGAACTACCGTAAAAATAGAAAACGGATATGTCCATGCCAAAGCTAAAAAATTAGTCGGAACGGATATATATTTGGATATCCCCTCGGTTGGTGCTACAGAAAACATAATGCTGGCATCAGTACTTGCTGAAGGTTCAACAAGAATTCAAAATGCGGCTCAAGAGCCTGAAATTATAGATTTGGCTAACTTCTTAAACGCAATGGGTGCTGATGTTGTAGGCGCAGGCACCTCCGAAATTGTAATTAACGGAGTTAAACAGGAAGATTTAAAACCGATTGAATATACTACAATTCCCGACAGAATTGAAGCCGGAACGTATATGGCAGCATTTATTGCTACTCACGGCAAAGGAATTATCAGAAATATTTTCCCGAACCATTTAACTTTCTATACTTCTAAACTCACAAAAATGGGTGCTGATATAAAATTAATAGACCCTACTTCAATAGAAGTAAGCTGCAGAAGAAGACTTGAAGCAATAAATATTATCACACAGCCGTACCCCGGATTTCCTACGGATTTACAATCCCTTGCAATGGCGCTTGCAACTGTTGCTGACGGCGTAAGTATAATTACCGAAAGTTTATACGAAAACAGATTTATGCAAGTTCCCGAATTAAGAAAAATGGGAGCTGATATCCATCAGGAAAGAAATCACGCACTTGTAAAAGGTGTTAAAAATTTAACAAGTGCAAATCTTCAAGCATCAGATTTAAGAGCCGGTGCATCACTTGTTATTGCAGCTCTTATGGCAGAAGGTGAAAGTACTATTGATAACATATATCATATAGATAGAGGTTACGAACTTTTAGAAAATAAGTTTAGAATGATAGGAGCAGATATTCAAAGATACAACGAGGAAGAACCTGCTGTTATCAACCAAAATAAAGGAAATTTAAGTGAATCACAATTATAAAAGATGGTATGATCATGATCCTGTTTTGCTTGAAGTAATCAATCTTCTTCAAAATTATCAGAATGAATTGAAATCTCAAGCGGAAATTTTCCTGCAAGAAATTGAAAAGAAAGTTTCTAAAGAAGCTATTGATAAGTTCTACGAAATGGTCAGACCAAAAGTTTGCAACCGCTGGTATGATAAAGACCCTGTAATTTCAAGAACAGTTGAATTATTAAGAGTTGTTCCTCCCGATGTTCAAAAAGCTACTGCTCAAAGCTTTTTGAAGGCTCTTGAGGATATGGGCATCTACAAAAAAGAAGATAATCCTCAACACGTATAAAATCCGTTTTCTTAATATTTCTTAACAATTACAAAAAATGATTAAAATTCAACAATAATCATTCTTTTATTCGTTTTTACCAATGGTTTATTTAATAATATGTTACATTTACTACAAATATAGTATTAATTTTTGAAAACGGTCATGAAAAGTGTTATAATATAAGTAGAAATAGGTAGCCCCGAATATAGGGCAAGACCGTTAAGTCCTTATTTTCGGGTACAAGCAAATCACCTGAGCGCGTACATTTGCGAAAGGGACATAATGGATAAGATACAATTTCACAATGACCTAAGAAGGTTAATTGAAATTTTACCGCCGAAGATTGTAGAAGCACTAAAGCCGTACAATTTAGATGATGCCATTGAATTGGTTCTTGATTTGGGAAGAGTTGGGGAAATTCGTTATTCGGACGGAAAGACGGTATTTTTAGGCGAAAGTTATATAGAAGATGAGGATATCGAATATATAACATCAAAGATTCAGCCATTTACAAACGACAACAGGTCAGGTATTCCCGGCACTTTGCACAGAATAAGTGCAATAAGGAACAGACAGGGAAAAGTTGTCGGTTTAACTTGCAGAATAGGTCGTGTTGTAACGGGAACCATCGCTTGTATAAAAGATATAGTATTGCAGAATAAAAGTATATTATTTTTAGGACGTCCCGGGGTTGGTAAAACAACCAAATTAAGAGAAATTTCAAGACTCGTTGCGGACGATTTAGGAAAAAGAGTTGTTGTTGTAGATACTTCAAATGAAATAGCAGGCGACGGTGATACTCCACACCCTGCAATAGGCAGAGCAAGAAGAATGCAGGTTACACAGCCTATTTATCAAAAAGATATTATGATTGAAGCTGTTGAAAACCACACACCCGAAGTTATAGTAGTTGACGAAATCGGTACGGAAGAAGAAGCGCAAGCTGCTAGAACAATTGCTGAACGTGGTGTTATGTTAATTGCCACGGCACACGGTAATACTCTTGATAATTTGATTAAAAACCCGACTTTATCGGATTTGGTAGGCGGTGTAAGCTCTGTTACATTAGGTGATGATGAAGCAAAAAGAAGAGGTTCGCAGAAAACCGTTCTTGAAAGAGAAAAGCAGCCGACATTTGATATAGTAATTGAAATTATAGACAGAAATACGCTTGCTGTATATAAAAATACGGCAGAAGCTGTTGATTATATTTTAAGAGGCTGGCCTATCCGTCCCGAAATAAGAAAAGTCGACGAAGTATATAATGATACAAAAGAGAACGTCGAAGAAGTTGTTCAGGAAGCAAAAATAAAAGAAGAAGAAGAACTTGCAAGCCAGAAATTAAAGTTCAGCTTCTCAAGACAAGAGTATGTAAAGCAGGTTAAAGACTTCAAAAAGATATATATTTATGCGGTCAGCAGAACCGTTTTGGATAAAGTACTTGAAAGATTAAATTTACAGGCAGAAATAACAAGAAATATTGAAGAAGCAGATATTGTAATCGTTCATAAAGCATTTGCAAAAGGCGGTACAAAGATATTGAGTATTGCAAACGATTATAAACTGCCTATTTATTATGTACGTTCCAATTCTATGTCGCAGGTTCAAAAGGTTGTAAAAGAAGCACTTCATATTACTGACAGCGAAACGCTTCAAGGATATTATGATGATGCAGAAAGAGCATTGGATGAAGCAAAAGCTGCTATTCAAAAAATTCTTGAAGGTGCCGATAATGTTGAATTACATCCTCAAAACCAGCAGATAAGAAAGCTTCAGCATGAACTTGTAGAACAGCATAATTTATCAAGCGAAAGTGTAGGCGAAGGCACCGAACGCAGACTGAGAATTGTAGGCGGAAGAGATTTTAAAAACGCGGGTTAATGTAAAGCTGTCATTTTAACTTGTTTTGGAAGCATACCATCTCAAAACGAAGTTTGCTGATTATACATTGTTGCATTAATTCTTTTTTAGAAATTTTTCCCAATCTTCTTTTGCAGGTAAAACGTGGTTTCTGTTTCCGTCAACGATTAATTTAAATCTGTCTTTTTGCGGTAGATTTGGAGAATGACTTGCATTTACATCAACTTCAATTATGCAGCTTGACTGCTCAACATCGTCATTATTAACAGTATTGCAGCCTTTTTCAAATTTTCTTATAACAAATAATTTATAATCGGGCGTTTCCCAAGCCGGCATTCCTGCATATTCCTTTGGTAATCCCTGTTTTTTAGGTTTTAAATATTCTATATTAACGTTATAAACTTTTTCTGCTTTCATTCCGTCAATAAATATTTTTGCAAGTTCTTGTTCGGAAATATAATCTATTTTTCCATTTAATGCATTTTCTCGTTCCAGCACCATATTTGCCCAATTTATTGCCCTCTTATAATCTGTTCTTGGATTTCCGCAATAGTGGGAATGAGAATATTCTTTGTTTATAGGTATTGCAAAAATCAATATTAATGAAGCGAGAGCAATAAATAGTACAATTATTAAAGTAATTTGCACTATCGATTTTATCGGATTTGTTTCCGTTATTTTAAATAAATATTTGAACATTGTTTACCTTTTTAATATACCGCCCCATTCTACAAGTGTAAATCCTTCACGGTGAATAGGAATGAGTTTTTGTTCTTCTATTTTTTCGTTTTTATGACCTTTTCTTATTATTATTTGCACTCTGTTTGAGCTTAAAGGTTCGGGAGTTACTTTTATAGGCAAATAATTATCTACTTCCTGATTTTGAAGGAAATAAACTCTAAAATATTTCCATTTTGTATCTAACATGCGTGATGACCAGTATTTTACAAATTCTTTCTTTTCGCTTGTATTAAAATTCAATTCGTCAGCTTTAGAAGTTAAGAAAGTAACGATATTATCTCTGTTTACTATAAAGCCTGTCTTTTTATCGGGAAGTTTTTTGGAGAACTGAATGCCGTCCCAGTAAATATAAGGATATTTATTAATTTTGCAGGCTTCAAGTGCATATTCAAAGCCTTTTTTCTTATAAGGAAGCTTTTTACAAACCGTATATTGAGGTTGTAAATCACTTATTATACCTGTAGGTTCGGCTTCAACAAGCCATCCCTTTTTCTTTTTGTATTTTGGTATTACATTTCTATATTTAATTGTTTTATCCAGTTTTATTTCGACTTTTTGAGTTACTTGAGGATATAAATATATGGCAGGTTTCGAGGTAACATTCAGTAAAGAAGGAACTATTAATGCTCCGCCAAAGCCGACAAGTACAACTGCACCTAAAAGAGATGCTATTACTTTCATTCTGAAAGAAGAAATTTCACTATCGGTCTGAATACCGTCAGCATTATTTTCAACAAATTCTCCAAGGTTTTCTTCTTCAATTTTACTTTCTATATCATTTTCGTTTATGTTTTCATCCATAACTTAATCCTCAATTTTTTTTATCGTACATTATTGTTTCATATATTTTAGGTGAAACTATTTTATCATTATTTCCGTCAACAATAAAAGTATATCTGTCTGTTGCATCAGGTTTTTTGGGGTCAAATTTCTTTCTGTTATGCTTTTTAATACCGTTTACATCAACATCAATCAGACAGCTTGAATTTTCAACTTCTTCAATATCGACTTTATTGCAGCCTTTTTCAAATTTTGTAAATATATAAAGCATACCGTCTGCTGTTGTAATAATTGGTTTATTTTCATAATCTTTTAAATTATAATCTTTTATTTCTTTAGGAGAATAATTATTGTCTTTTGTATATATTTTTGTGTCAATTAATGTCTTGTCATTAAAATTTTGTCTGCGTTTTAAGGTAACATCAAGATATTTTACATCTATAACAGGCATTGATTTAGCAAAAATTCTTGCAAAATCATCAAGATTATCGTAATTATTATTTCCTTCACGTTCTTTATTGTACTTTAATGCTTGATTTGCACTCGAAAAAGCTTTCTTAACCGCAGGTCGCATTTCCGTGCCGCAGCCGTGAGGAACACAAAAAATTAATATTCCGATAAAGAGTTCCAGTATAAAAATTACGGTTAAAAGAAAAATAAAAAAGAACTGTATAATATCTCTTAACCAAGTTTCTCTTGTTATTTTAAATATATATTTCAGTTTCATAGAATTAATTATAAAGATTTTTATATAATCTTTCAAGTTACACTTCGGCTTTTACAAGTGAAATTTCTTCGGCTTTTTCTACATTATAAAAGAGTTTTGATGCAGTTTTAAATTGTTCAGGATTTGAACTTACATAAAATTTAGGCTCATATTTTCTTTTGTTATTTAATAAATCAGACTTATCCAAATCATTACAAATACATTCCGAAAAATATACAGCCGGATTAATAAACATTTCTTTAGGTGCAAATTTGGAAAGAATGCTCATTAAATAAGGATAATGGGTACAGCCAAGAATTATTTTTTCGGGATTATTTTCCATCATTTTATCAATATAAAGTTTAATATTACCAATGCTTGAAAGCTCATACATCAATGATTTTTCAACAATAGGCACCCACTCAGGACACGCCGTTTCAAACACCTGAATATTTTTATTATATTTTTGAATTTCATTTTTATAGGCATGTGCATTAATTGTTGCATTGGTTGCAAAAACACCTATTCTGTTATACCCTTCATCCGCAATATAAGCCGAAACATTTTGTACTATAGGGTATATTTTAAAGCCGTATTCTTCTTTAAACACATCATAAGTTAAAGCAGATGTTGTATTACAAGCCATTACAACCGCTTTAACTTCTTTGGATTGAAAAAAATCAAAAATGTTTTTTGTGAATTCTATTAATTGTTCTTTTGATTTTGTTCCATAAGGAGAATTTAAAGTATCTCCAAAATAAATATAGTTTTCATCGGGCAAAAGTTTAATAAGTTCCGAAAAAACGCTTAATCCGCCGACTCCTGAGTCAAATATACCTATAGGACTGTTATTCATTTTAATGCTCCGATAAATACTTAATAATTCCGTCTGCTATTGCCCTTGCAGAATCATCCTGCCTTTTTTCGGAAGTTAATGCGTTTCTTTCACTTTCATTCGAAATAAAACCTAATTCCAGCAAAACAGCGGGTGCTTCTGTGTGGTTTATAACATAAAATTTAGATTTAAACAAGCCTCTGTCCATAGCATCAATATTTTCCATTAATTCCTTGTGAAGCACCTTTGCAACTTCATATCCGTTTTCGGTATAATAGTGAGTTTCTATACCTTTAATTTCAGATTTAACACTTGCATTAATGTGTATACTTACAAAAATATCCGCATGGCTGTTATTTGAAGTTTGAACTCTATCATCCAAAGTTAATGTTGTATCTGAAGTTCTTGTCATTATAATGTATTGCAGACCGCGTTCTCTTAAAATATCTCTTACTTTTAATGCTATTTGAAGCGTTAAATCCTTTTCTAGTATTCCGTTTCTTAAAGCTCCGGTATCATTACCTCCGTGTCCGGGGTCAATTACAATAACTTTTCCTTTTATTTTTTCTATTTCAGGAGGCAGTGCATTTTTATTTTTATTCTTTTTCTTTTGTCTGTCCATTAAATTTGCAAACGGACTTTCCTTCTTTATTTCTTGCTTCTTTGCAGGCTCTGCCTTCTTTGGTTGTTGAACATCGAGTTTTATTTCGGGATATGTTTTTGGCTGTCTTGATGGTTCAATAACAGTTTGAACATCCTGTTTTTTAGTAAATACGAACCTTAATTGAGAAGCATTTAATGCTTCATAACCATCCACTAAAACATTTACACCTATCGGAAATGTTATGGCATATACGCTTGCACCCAGCTGTTTTGCAACATATCCGTTTTTATTTTTAGCAGCTAAGCTGTTAAATGTATCTATATCAAAATTAGAAAGATTGTAGAATATAATATTCATCTTATCTGTTGTTCTTTTTATGGAATATACTATAGGGTTTGAAAATGTTATATTAATTACATCAGTTCTTTCATTAATGTTTTGTTCTTTAAAATATGTCAGTTGAGCTCTGATTGGACTGATACTTACCCCTGTAATATTATTGCTGTTTGCAATCAAAACCGTTTGCAGATTGGTTGAATATATCGGTCTATAAGCATCAGGATTATTTGTTTTTATTACTATTCTTGCTTTTGACGGTTCGAATTGCCCTATTTTAACGGATTCTGTTTCCGAAAGACGAAATTCTTTATCCCTTAACTCTTGAAGAACAATAGTATTCGGTAAATCAAAAACTACTCTTGAAGGCTCTGTTAGAGTAAAAGGTTTTTCTATATTGACTACACCAATACCGCTTATTAATACATTTCCGCTTCTGGGAGAAACTTTATCCAAGAAAAATCTTGATTTTAATCTTGCCTGCTTCTGCTCTATATTCGGTCTTACAAGCTCTTGAGAATCATCCTTAAATGCCTGCTGAACTTTATTAAATATTTCGTCTGATTCTGCAGGTTTTTCTTGTGAAATAGCAACGGCTTTTTCAAAATATTCTATGGCACTTTCTTTTGTCTCTTTATATATCTGGGTTAAATATTGCTGTATAGGCTTTTCATTATTGAGTTTAATAATTATATTATTCTTTATTTTCAGTACTTTTATTTGCGAGGAGTCATAATCCGCAGCACTCATTATTACAATACGAACAACATCAGGAGCAGTTGAATTTTGTGCAATTTTAACCTGTTTTAACTTACTGTTTTTTAATTCATAAGATTTATTAGGGAATGTTGTAACTGCATTTTCAATATCAAAAAATATTCTGTCAGGGTCTGTTAAAACTTGTTTTTTTATATTGACCTCAGCTAAATCATCGCTTCCAGAGGTTCCTAAGAAAATAATTGAATCCGAATTATCAAAATTTATACTGTTTATTTTTAGCGAATCAGCAGCGTATGCTACGGGCATAAAAGCACTATAGATATCACGTTGACGGCTTATCGGTGTAAATATCATCAGAAAAAATATGAAAATAAGTACTATTACCCTTTGTATCATATTATCTATAATATACTTATTTCGCTGTTTTTCAAATAAGTTAACAATATAAAATAATAAATCAATGTCAAAAATAAGAAATTATGATAGAATTTTTTTATGAAAAAGATATTTGTTTTATTGGTATTATTGTTTATTTCGTCTACTGTTTGGGCAAAAGAAGTGCAGATGGAATGTTTAACTCCTGTTAATGAACATACGGAGTCTTTAAATTTTAAAGCAAAAGTATTAAAAGATGTTATATTCGATTCGGGAACTATTTTTGAAGAAGATGCCGTTATTAATTTGGAAATAAAAGAAATAGTTTCGGCTAAAGCTATCAGCAGAAGTTCTTACATTATAGTTAAACCTGTTTCAAAGGAGAAAAAATTATCAAACGGTGAAATTGAAGTTACACCTATAAAAGATGCATATTTAGAAGGTAAAACTACAAGTATTAAAGTAATATCACAAAATGATATAAAAACTCACTTTGAAGAAAACTGGCAAAATGATTTGAAAAAATCAGGAGAATTGGTAGGTAAACAGGCAATAAACCATGTCATTCCGGGGGCAACAACAATATATCAAGCTTCTAAAGGTTTTATTAATCCGAATGAAGGTCAAACAAGATTTGAATCCGCAGGAAGTAATGTTGTTAATAATACCGCATTAAAATATTTAAAAAAAGGAAAAAATATTAATTTAAAAACGGGTGATAAATTATTTGTTAAATTCTATCATTCAAATGTTCCGAAATGGAGATTTATAAAAAGAAACGGTTAAGGAATACTATTTAAGTATTCCTTTTAATTTTCCTGTTTGTAAATAAACTTTCTTTGAGTTAAATTATATTTATAAGATAGTGAGATGACAGGAAATATAATATGTTAACAACAACATCAATGAAAACGCATGGCTGCGGAGAGGTTACAAAACAAGAACTCGGAAAAGAAATAACAATTGCAGGATGGGTTTCTGCAGTAAGAGACTTAGGCGGAATTATCTTTGTTGAAGTAAGAGATAAATCAGGATTATTTCAATTGGTTTCTGACCCTCAGAAAAATCCCGAAGTATACGGAGTATTCCAAAAATTAAGAGATGAATTCGTTATAAAAGCTACAGGTATAGTTTCAGAAAGACCTCTTGAAACATATAACGAAAAACTCCCTACAGGTGATATTGAAGTATATCCTAAAGCTATAGAAATTCTTTCAACATCAGCAGTTCTTCCGTTCCCGTTAAATGCTGATGATGTTAGTGAAGATATAAGATTAAAATATCGTTATTTGGATTTAAGACAGGAAAAAGTTTTAAACTGTTTAAAACTCAGACACGAAATTGTTAAAACAATGCGTAATTATTTAAACAGTCAAAACTTCTTGGAAGTTGAAACACCGATATTAATTAAAACAACACCTGAAGGTGCAAGAGATTACCTTGTACCAAGTCGTGTTCAACCCGGTAAATTCTATGCGCTTCCGCAATCACCTCAAATATTCAAACAATTATTAATGGTTGGCGGAATTGAAAGATATTACCAAATCGCAAAATGCTTCCGTGATGAAGATTTAAGAGCTGACAGACAGCCCGAATTTACTCAGGTGGATATGGAAATGTCTTTTGTAACACAAGAAGACATTATGAAAATGGTTGAAGGCTTATTAAAAGAAGTATTCAGACTTGTTGGTTATGAAACACCCGATAAACTTCCCGTTATGACATATCAAGAAGCTATGGATAAATACGGAAGCGACAGACCGGACGTTCGTTTCGGCTTAGAATTGTTCGATATCGGCGATATATTAATGGAATCTAACTTTGAAATTATTAAAGATACTTTAAAAGCAGGCGGAATTGTAAGAGCAATCAAAATTCCGGGAATTGCAAACTACTCAAGAAAAGAAATTGATGATTTAACTAAACTTGCTATTTCCTTCGGTGCAAAAGCTCTTGCAAACATTATGTATATGGAAGACGGAACGGCGAAATCACCTGTTCTTAAGTTTTTAACAGAAGAACAAGCAGAACAAATTAAGCAAAGAGCAAATGCTCAAGCAGGTGATGTCGTATTCTTCGTTGCGGATAAACCAAAAGTTACATATGATGTTATGGGAAGATTCAGACTATACTTCGGTGAAAAATTAGGTTTAATAGACCCTGATGCACATGCCCTCCTTTGGGTAGTTGACTTCCCGATGTTTGAATTCTCTGAAGAAGATAACAGATACGTTTCGGTTCACCATCCGTTTACAATGCCAAATCTTGAAGACATTGATAAAATGGAAACAGACCCTGCTCATTGCCGTTCAATAGCATACGATATTGTATATAACGGTAATGAATTAGGCGGCGGCAGCGTAAGAATTCACGACGGCGAAATCCAAAAAAGAGTATTCAAAGCATTAGGTTTATCTGATGAAGAAACTCAAGAAAAATTCGGATTTATGATTAATGCATTTAAGTACGGAACACCTCCTCATGCGGGTTTAGCTTTAGGCTTAGACAGAGTTGTTGCTCTTCTTGCCAAAACAAATTCCATAAGAGATGTAATAGCATTTCCTAAAAATTCAAATGCTAAATGCTTAATGACGGATGCTCCGGCAATGGCTACGGAAGACCAATTAAGAGAACTTCATTTAAGATTAACAACAAAAGTTAATTAATTTTAATAAATAATATATTATAGAGCAGTCATGCTCTATAATATATTTTATAAATTTGCTTTTTAGCAAACAGGGAAGGTAAATGGAAGACATTAGAGAAATTTGGGATAATGTCCTTAATATATTAAAGGACAAGATGGTTGCAACAACATATGAAACATGGGTATTACCACTAGTTCCTCATTCATTGGAGGATAATTGTTTTTGTGCATTAACAGGGCAAAATCTTGCCGTACAAATTCTGCAAAAAAGCAATAAAGATATTTCAAAAGCTATCTCCGAAGTATGCGGAAGAGAAATATTTTTTAATATTGTATATGATGAAAATCTGCATAAACAAATTGAAAAAGAAAAGAAAAAAGCCAAAAAAGAAGAAGAAAAAGAATTTATAAAAAATCTTGAAAACAGAATATTGCCTTCAAAATATGACGGATTAAAACAGATGCAATCTTCCTGTAATCTGAATTTAAAATACAAGTTTGATAATTTTGTTGTAGGTTCCGGTAATAAATTTGCATATGCCGTATCGGTTGCGGTTGCGAAAGACCCCGGTAAGCAATATAATCCTTTATTCATATACGGAGGTTCGGGACTTGGGAAAACACATTTATTGCAGGCAATTGGGCATGATATTTTATTTAATAAGCCTAAACTAAAGGTTAAATATTTTAAAGCGGAAGAATTTATAAATGATTTAGTTAACTCTCTTGCAAAAGGAATGGATAAAGCTAACGATAAAAATAAAAAAATGAATGATTTCAGAAATAAATACAGAAATGCTGATGTATTATTAATTGATGATATTCAGCTTATTGAAGGTAAGCCGAGAACAGAAGAAGAATTGTATAATACTTTTGACAGCCTTCATAATGCAGGAAAACAAATTGTATTCACTTCTGACAGATCTCCGGATAAATTTGAAAATTCCCCCGAACGCTTAAAAACTCGTTTTAAAATGGGACTGCTGGCTGATATCCAAGTGCCTGATTTAGAAACAAGAATGGCAATTTTAACAAAATTAGCTGCGGACAGAAATATTAAAATTCCGGCTAATGTTATTGAATTTCTTGCAACTGTCTATAACAAAAATATAAGAGAATTAGAAGGTGCGTTTAATACGATAAGTGCATATGCATCAATAAATGATATACAAATTACTGTTGACTCCGTAAAAAAGATTATAGGATATAAAGAAAATAAAAAGACTATAACAATTGACGGAATAATTGATATCGTAGGAAGTTATTATAATGTATCGGCAGATGATATAAAAAGCACAAACAGAATAGCTAAAACAGCATATGCCAGACAAATATCAATATACCTTGCAAAAGAAATGACCGGAGAAAGCTTCCCTGCAGTGGGTGATGCTTTTAACAGAAAACATACAACGATTATGTATTCACATCAAAAGGTTAAAACTGATATTGCAACTGATAGAAATCTTGCAAGCGATATAGAAGAGTTAATTAATATCATCAACGGTTAATTTCCCCATCCAAGTAAGTAACCCATTTCATTTTTATGTATTCTATGTTTTAATAATTTATTAAAATTTAATTCTTTTAATTCGTTTTCATCAAATATTGTTTCATCAATTTTTGCATTTTCATCATAAATAATTGCCTTTTTACTATTTAATTCAGGATAATGCAAATATTTTAAATTAAATAGTCTCCATTCAGAATATATGGAGTCTAATACTAACATATCAGGTATGTTTTTGATTGGTATTGTTATATAGTCAGAATCTTGTATTAATGCATACTTCTCTATTATATATGCATATGTTCTGTCGTTCTTTTGATATGTACGCCAATCTGATATTTCATCATAATAATCTATAATTAAAGGTTTAAAAAATATACATAATACAACTATACCCAATATTGTCTTGTTTATAATATTTTTTTTCTCATCGTATATAAATAATTTATCTGTATAAAAACCTGCAATTAAAATTAAAAGATAAAGGAACATTACTCTATACATACAAATCCATTTATGTTCTATTATCCAAAAATTGCGCGATTCAAAATTATAATATCCAAATATAAAAGTAGATAAATATAAAAATATAATTGAAAATACACATGTTAATATAAATAATATAATTGATTTTTTTGAACTAATATTTTTATTCACCGCTATAGTGATAATTAGAATAAATATAGGAATTAACAGTAATAGAGAAGGAATAATAAAATCTTTTAAATATGATTTCGCAAAATTCAATATTTCAGCATAAAAATATTCATTAAAATGCAACATATTTCCATAGTTAATACTGCTATCATTAGGATGAGCGTAATATATTAATAAAGAAAGAATATATATACCGTATACTAATAATATTTTTAAGTTAGTTTGTTTATTAAATTGTTTATAATTAATCAAAAATGTTATATATAAAACCGTTAAAGTAAAAAATATAGGTGCATTTACAATTTCAATGCTTAACCCTGCTAAAAAAGTAAATAACAATATCAATATGTAATTTTTTTTGTTTGGAAACTTTTTGTTAACTATATGATATCCAATTAAATTAAATAAAATTATGTAATAAAATAAGCTGCAAGAATATTCCCAAAATATAGTATTCTGAGTGGCCGCAAAAAATGAATGAATTCCGTAGAAGAAATATGTTTGATTAAACATAACTAAAAAAGATAATATATATACAACTAAAAATGCAATATTCTCAAAATCAAATTTTAAAATTTCATTTTCTTTTTTAGAAAAAATGAAAAACGAATTGGCAAATACCAAACAAAATAAAATAATAACGATTGCTTTTATAGGTACAATTACAATGGTTTGAAAATTATTAGGATGAATATTAAAAATATAAGGTAAATGTTCGGTAAAAGTACTGTTTATAAAAGTCGCAATGTAACGTCCGTGTTCCGGATTAAAAAAGGTTCTTCCGTATCCGTATATTAAATCATGACCGACTATATTATTATAGTGAAAACAATACAGTACAAGCAAAAAAGACAATAATAATATTAAAAAGAAAAAACTTCTTATAAATATTGCTTGCTTTTGCATATCTTTATCCTGTTTGTCTTCTCAAATATAATTATACTATAATTATTATGATAAGCGGGGTAAATATTGTTGAATAAACAAAAAATGCCCAGACTTGCATAAATCTTTGAATTCAAAGATTTCTCAAACGATATAAAAGGGTTAATTAATATTATCAACGATTAATTATTTTTATTTGCCGGATGACTAATTTAATTGGATAGTGCTTTATGCAGCAACCAATCATATTCATTTTTATGAATTCGATGCTTTAATAAACTTTGAAATTTGGGATTTTTTAGTTCTTGTTCAGAAAATAAATTTTGATCGATAACATAATTTTCATCATAAACCATATTCTTTTTATTTGATAATTCCGGATAATGTAAATATTTAATATTTGATAAAAAATATAAATTATCGGCTTCTAATAAATTGTCATATTTTATAGGTACTATTATATTTTCTTCTTTTGGATTTTGGTTAATAGCAATTTTTTCTATCATATATGATGTTCTTCTTGCATCTTTTCTTTCCGCTATCCATTCAGTAACATTTTCATAATAATTACCTATTACTGAGTTAAAAAATATAATTAAAAATATCGTACATAATATGACTTTTGCTATATCTTGCCATTTGTTATTTTTATATAGAACTGAAACAATAAAAACATAGATACTGTTTAATAAAAGAAACAACAATATTATTTTTAACATATATAACCATTTTTGATATGAACACCAATAGCAAGTATCTGTACCAATACAGAAAATGGAATAACCTAATACAAAAACAGATAAATAACACAAAAGGAATGAAAATATTGTAATTAAAATAAAAATTGAATAAAAACACAAGTTTTTATTTTTTATAAAAAACAAACTGCTTATAGAAAAGAATATAGCCGGAAAAATAAGCCATTGCATCTCTTTTATAATATTTAATTTATATTCAAGTAAAAAATTATGAAATTCAGAATGCAAATAATTTATAAATCCGCCATCCCCATATATTGGTGAAGAATCATTAGAGTTACAATAATATAGTATAATTGCTAATATATAAATGAAATATACTGATAAAAATTTTAAATTTGTAATTTTATCAAATTTTTTATAGTTTATTAATAATAATATATATAATAAAGTTATTGGAATTAATAAAGGTGCATTTATTATTTCAAGACTTAACCCTGTTAAAAATGTAAAAAACAAAATTAATATATAATTTTTTAGACAAGGTACCTTTTGATTTACTATATAGTATATTAATAAATTAAATAAAATAACAAAATAAAATAAGCTAAATGGATACTCCCAAAAAGCGGTACTGTCTAATGTCGCGAAAAAAGAATTAGTATAACTAAAAAAATAATTATTATTGAATATTACAAAAAAAGAGAAAATGAACAGAATTAAATATGCAAAATTACTAAATTCAAATTTAAATATTTCATTTTCTTTTCTGTTTAGTAAAAAAAGCGAATTAGAAAATAATAATGCAAATAATATTACCAGAAAAGCTTTTATCGGAGAAACAACCATTGGTATAAAATCATTTGGATGAATATTGAGTAAATACGGTAAATATTCAGAAAAAACACAGTTTATAAAAGTAGCAATATAACGTCCGTGTTCAGGATAAATAAAAGTTCTTCCGTAACCGAATATAAAATCATGACCGGTTAGTATGTTAAAACTCAATGTATAATACGTAAATATATATAATAAAATAATAATAAGAAAAAATAAACTTCTAATATATATTGCGGCCTTTGGCATATTGAATTATCCAATTTGTAATATTATATAAAATTATACTATAATTTATTTTAAATCAAATAGGATTATATATGACATATCTGGTTCCTTTAATTTTAACAATTATTATAGAACTTGCGGTTATTTTTTTACTTGGATTTAGGATAAAAAAATTATTTTTACTTATTATTTTGGTGAATATTCTTACAAATCCTCTTTTAAATTTTTTAATAAACATATATTCCTTTGATTTTTATCAGATATTAATACTGGAACTTGCCGTTGTTATAATAGAAGGATTTATTTTATCAATATTAATTAAAGAGAAATTGCCATTTTACAGACTATCTTTTATAATGAATGCAACATCATTCTTAATAGGATTATGGTTACCTTGGAATATGATTTGGACGGTTTTATTATGAAAAGATTTTTAGTATTTTTCTTTGTTATGTTTTCAATAAATATCTTAGCCGTAAAAGCCGATATTGTAAAAGAACCTGTGTGTATGAGCGGAGGACAGATAGTTTCTTGCCCTGATTTTGTCCCAAATCAAAAAGTTGAAAATAAAAACAATAATGTAGAGCATTATTATGTGGCACCGGTTAAATATAATAAGCATCATAAACCAAAAATAAAAAGAAAAAGATATAGATACGGTTTTATCCAGCCTGCATATGCCGATATTGTTCAACCTGCATATGCAGATATAGTTGATCCTGCATATGCGGATATTCAACAAAACAAAGTTTTATATTCGATTATTTTATTTGTTCTGATAGTGGCATCAATCTTCTTCGTAAAAGGCAGAAGGAATGAAAACAACAATTAATAACGTCGTGATATACGGAATTACACATGCTCTTATAGATGCTACTTGTGTGATAGCATTATATTCTACTATTATGTTAAACGGACTTTCTTACGATTTAGCATTTATAATTATTGTTTTTTATAACCTTATTGCATTTGGTACGCAGAGTTTTATCGGAAATATATTTGATAAAATAGAAAAACCGAGATTATGTGCGATAATAGGATGTATATTAACTGCAATGTCGGTTATTTTTATATCTGTTCCTATAATCTCTGTTCTTTTGGCAAGTTTTGGGAATTCATTTTTCCATGTAGGTGGAGGGATTATATGTTTAAAATTGGGGAAAGGTAATTCTGCAATTCCCGGCATGTATGTTGCACCCGGAGCAATAGGGTTATTTGCAGGTTTGTTAATTGCAAAAGATAATTTGTTATCTCCTTATATTTTTGCGGGATTACTTGCTATAATGACAATTTTAATATGTTTGAATACATATGAATGTCAAAATGTCGATTCCAAAATAAAGAAACCTATTATATATAATAAATTTATATTAATAACTATTTTTCTGATATTGGCAATTGCAATTCGTTCTTTTATAGGTTTAAGTATAATTCTTTCATGGAAAGGCAATATTATTCTGGCAGGATTATTAACATTTGCGGTTGCAAGCGGTAAGTTCTTTGGCGGTATTATTGCTGATAAATTAGGCTGGTTAAAAGTTACCGTTATAGCATTATTAATATCTTCGCCATTGATTGCATTCGGAATAAATTCTCCGTTATTATTTATTTCGGGAATGTTTTTCTTTAATTTTACAATGCCTGTAACCTTAACGGCTATTTCAAATATGCTGCCGAAAAGAGAAGGCTATGTTTTCGGACTTACAACTCTTGCATTAATCATAGGTGCTTTCCCGACATTTTATAATCTCAAATTAGGCACAGAAAATGAATTATTAATATTCACAATAGTAATAATATCCGCAATCTTAATATTTTTCGGATTAAAAGAATATTCTAAAGCAGAAAACTGATTTATACGGCTTTTTCTTTCATAACAAGTGTATACTTATATTCGGCACCGAAATCAGTTAAAAGGCTTATTCTGTTGTTTGCTCTTGTTACCTTTGTTTTAGGCGTTTGAGATTGTATGTTGCTGTTTATATTATTTTGTTTTGGTTGAATATATTTTTTCTTAGAAGGAACATTTGAATAATCTTTGCCGACAGTCCATCTGAAGCCGCCTTGAAGCAGAACACCGTTTCTTCCGCCGTTTCTGAGCATAGTTTCAAAGAATGCCGTAAATCTGTCTTTCCAAGATTTTTGAAGACCTACACCATATTGAACATATGTTTTTTCAGCAAGCTTAGGTAATATGATATCATTAGCTTTAACTTGACCTCTGCCCATAAATATGTTCCAAACGACATCTGCACTTGCATATGGCTGCCAACCGTTTTTTGTATTTCCTATAACTTTAATACCCGGTGCAATTTGCAGTGCATTTATTGCATCTTGGTTTATTCTTACACCTGCCGCATTTGTATAATCAAGTGTATTAACCCAGCTGTAGCCTGTAAATACTGAAGGTTGTACGATTATTTTGCCTTCTTTAAATTCAAAGTTATAACCTGTTTTATTAGCTATACCTGCGGTCAATAAAGTAATTTCATCTTTACCGAACATCGTATCGGCATCACCTGTTGATGCACCTGTAGAAACTGTGAAACCGGTAAAGAAATTACCTTTATATGCACTCAATGTTGCACCCAGGAAGCCTCCGTTCTGCTGCATTGATATTCCGTCATATGTCATATGGTTTCCGTTATATCCTACAAAACCTGATACAACACCTTTAAATCCGTTTCTCATATAGAACATATTAGTATCACCGCCATAGGTCATACCATATGCAATATTATCTACTTTAACACCGCCTTTTAGATTTACTCTTTCAAATGTTGTATATGGCTTTGTCCACATAGCTTGCGAAACTTCAGGTGCAATATTTTGATCGAAATCAACAACGGCTTCTAACGCAGCATATTTATGAGAATTTTCCGCAACTATTCTATCTTCTTTTGAATACTTCATGTATCTGTCCATATGATAGAATCCGTCGTGCATAGACTGCATTTGATTTTGGAAACCTGTTACTATGGCAGTTACACTTGATGCCATAATTGAAGGGTTAAAGTTTCTATATCCGCTGCCTGCCGGTTCATATGTTAAATACCCGTCTGACACACTACCTTTAATATATCTTATAGGTGTTAATACTGTTGGTAAATCAAATGAATCGGAAGTAACATTGTTTTTGCCAAGGGTTGTAGTATCACCAAGGTGAATTCTAATATGGTCTTTTGTTGTCATACCGCTGACTTGAACTGCGCTTACGTTAAATGAACCGCCATTGTTCTTTATATATGAAGAAATAAATTTATCTGATTCTTCACTTCCCAAATCAAAATCAAGTCTAAGGTTTGTTTTGCCGTTTATGGTTACTTTACCTAAATTATATGTGGAATTTTTACCGTCAAGAGCATCAATAGTACCTCCATTAGCTTCAAAACCTGAAACGTCTTTAACTTTATCAAATACTAATGTGCCGTTATAAAGAGCCAAAGTATTATTATCAAGTTTATTGTTAAGTTTTACCGTTCCGCCATCAAGAGAATGTAATTCTACTCTGCCTGAACCTTTAATATCTCTTATGGTTGAACCTGAATCTACATATTGGATAGTACCGTCATTGTTTATTGATTTACCTGTTAAACCTTTTATCTTAGAAACAATCGTACCTTTTTTCTTGTTATCAACATCACCTGATACGGTACCGTCAATATTATCAAAAATACCGCTGTTTGTAAGTTTTGTACTAATTTTTGAATTATTATCAAATTTACCAGTTTTAGTATTTGTAACATCACCTGATATTTTGCCGTTATTTATGAAATTACCGGAATTCTTGACTTCATCTGTGATTGTTCCGTTATTATTAAATAGAGCATTTTCTTTGTTATTTGTTTTACCTGTGATTGTACCATTGTTATCAGCTTGTCCGCTGTTGGTTACATTACCTGTGATATTGGATTTATTTGTCAACGTACCTGATGTATTAACATCACCGTTAATATTACCTTCGTTTGTTAATTTGCCGTTATTATTAACTTTTGCAATAATATCGGAATTATTTGTCAAATCACCAGTATTATTAACTTCGGCTTGAGTAACAGAACCGTTATTAACAACCGTACCTGATGTATTTGTTGTACCGTTTCCTGTTATTGTATTTGTATTTGTGCCGCCTGTCAGGTTTAATGTATTACTGTTTTTAACTTCATTATCTGCTTTTAAGTTATCGGCATTTGAGGTTAAATCGCCTGAGTTTACTATAGAATTTGCAGCATATATTAAGGCGGTGTTATCTAATGTTCCTGAGTTATCAAGATTATTTGAAACAGTAATTTTTGCATTATTTGTTAAATTACCTGAATTTGTAACATCCTTTTGACTTATCGGACCTTCATTTGTACTTTCGCCCGAGAAGTTTGTTGTGCCGTTACCTTTTACAGTATTTGTATTTGTACCGCCTGTCAGGTTCAGTGTATCTGAATTCTTAATACCGCCTGCAGCTGATAAATTACTTGCATTAGAGGTTAATGTACCGTCATTAGTTATTGCACCCGTTGTAGTTATTGAGCCTTTTGAATCATCAATATCTACACTGCCGGAAGTATTTGTAAATGTTTCCTGTTCAACATCTGCTTTAATATTTAAGTTATCCGCCGTATTTACGGTTGAACCATCTCCTGTTACTTTGCCCGTAATATCGGTATCTGATTTAATGTTTAAATTACCGTTATTTGTTGTTGCTGCGGATAATGTTGTTGTACCTGTTCCGTCTATATTTATTGTTGCATCTGCAATATTATTCAATTTGCCTGCAACGGTCATATTGTTGCCTGTTAAATTTAATTCTGCGTTTGCTACTGTATTCTTAACCGTTCCGTTGGCATTATCTATAGAATTTGTTATATTTAAAGTCTTTTTGTTATCAACAGTACCGTTATTAACCAAATTCTCTATTGTTGAAGAGCCTTTATTTGTTAATTTGTCATCTGATGTTGTTAAAGTAACTGTTTCTTGTTCAAGTTTTTCATTAATTGTAACATCGCCTGTTTTTGTTCCGTCGCCGACTGTTGTAGTGCCTGTACCTATTACTGTATCAAATTTATCCGTACCAAATAAATTCAATGTACTGTTGTTATCAATATCTGTTGTATTGTCTGTCATAACAACATTTTCAAGATTTACTGTACCGGCAGTATTTACAATTGCGGTATCAAAACCTGACATCTCTGTTACATCAAATATACTTAATGTTTGCCCTGCTTTTACAGGTGATATACCTACGGTTGAACCCTGACCTGTTATCTTATGGTTATTACCGCTTATAGATAATGATTCACCGTTCAACGGAGTTAAATTTTCAGTAACATTTTCATCTTTTGACATAACATAAGCTTTTGTCTTTGTTAATGATTTAACTGCATTTACAAGGTCAGAATATTCAAATTTCAAATATCCGCCCGCTGTAGTTAGTTTAGAATCATCATCATTGGTTACATATGTAATTATAAAGTTATCAAGATAGCCTTGTTGTGTAATTTTTGTACCTGAAATATTAACATTATTTTTTAATTTGTTATCTGCAACTTTTGCATAAGAAGGTATGTAATCAGGTGAATCAGTAGTTAAATTAATATCTTTAATTAATATTTTTGCATCACCCGTAACGCTTGTTGCACTTATATTATCGGCAGATTTAGTTGTTTCTCCTTCAGAAGAAAGGTTAACATCAATAGCCATAAATGCATTTTGATTTAATGTAACGGCACCTAATGAATAATCTTCCGTACCCGTTAATTGCTGAAGATTTAAATTACCGCCATTGGTTGTAAGTCCGGCTAATGATGTAATACCCATATTAGCAACACCGGCATATTCATCCTCACCAACAGTATAAGTATCTAAACTTACAATATTATTGGTAATTGCGTGTGCGATAGTAACGTCACCTTTAATATGAGTTGTTCCGTTTGCACCTGAAATTGCACTTTGAGTTGTACCGCCGGTCAGATTTAGTGTATTTGTATTAACAATACCGCCTGTTGCTGATAATTTATCGGCATTGGATGTTAATGTACCCGAATTTGTAATTTCAGCGGTTGTTGTTATTAAAGCATTATTTGTTAAATTACCTGTATTTGTGATATCTTTTTGGGTTATTTCGCTGTTATTTATACTTGTTCCGGAGAAGTTTGTTGTACCTGCTCCTGTTATTTTATTTGCATTTGTTCCTCCGGTCAGGTTCAATGTAGCAGCATTTGCGATACCGCCTGTTGCTGATAATTTGCTTGCATTTGATATTATTGTACCTGCATTTGTAATTACACCTGTTGTAGTTATTGAACCATTTGTTCCGATGTTTGTTAATGTGCCGGATGAAACAGTAACAGCAGATTGTTCAATTGCTCCCGAGTTGTCAAAGTTTGCGGTAAATTCAATTGTTCCTGAATTATCAGAAGATGTAAGTGTATTTGTATTGGAACCTCCATTAACTGTCATTGTACCTTTGTTATCTACCGTTCCTGCATTAGTAAGAGCAGCATCAAAAGAAGCACCTGAACCTATTGTTAATTTATTGTCTTCATTTATTGCGCCGCCTGTTATTTCAACACTATCCTGAACTAAAGAAGTGTTA
>JAEELO010000016.1 GCA_016282705.1 Candidatus Gastranaerophilales bacterium
CGTTCCACCACGTGCTGGTTTCGCGGGTGCGACCTATACCCAGGGCGCACACCATGGTCTTGTTGCCAATGCCCTGATTGAGTTTCTTCATGATGGCGTCCTGGCTCTCGTACTTGTGCGCCAACTTGTAGGTGGTGGCGCTGAAGGTGAGGGCCACGCGCGAAAAGCCATGCTCGTAGACGGTGCTCATCTGTACGGCGGCAGGCTGCTGGGCGCTGTAGGCATTGGTGATGCGGATAACGGCAAAGGGGCTGCCCTCGCGCTGGAACAGGAGATCTACTGCCACCTGTGCCATATTGAAAGAGGCTGCGTCCTGGGTGGCGGCCAGCTGCTGGGTGGCGTAGCTGAACGACTGCAGAGGGTTGGTGTAATACACGATCTTGTCGTCGTCGGTAATATATTGCTGATTCCAGCCGGCATCCTCCATCTCCTGCACCATGCGGTCGGTGGCGTAATTTATCAGATTGCCGCCATCATCGCCGCCATCGGCAGTCACCACTACCTTTGAGTAGCCGCGCAGGCGGGTGTCGTCGTTCTGTGCGCTGGCAAATATGTCGCCCGTGAGCGCCGTTTGTATCCACTCGCCGTCGGTGGTGCCTGCGGCGGTGCCTGCGGCCATGGTGGCCAGCTGCTCGGTGGTCATGCTGAGCCATGTGGTGGCGTCGGGATCGTCGGCGCAGCTCAGCACCAGGTGGTGGCGGTAGGTGCGGGCGGTCCATCCCCAAAAGGCACAGAGGTCGCTAAGAACCTGGTAGAGGTCGTAGCGCGCTGTGGCCTGCCCGTCGTCGTCGGTAGCGGTGAGCAGTTGCCAGTCCAGTCGCTTCAGCAGGCACTCCTGCGCCTTGGCGCCACCTTGCACCACGATGTGGGTGGGCCTACCCTCTGCCGGCACGCTGTCGATGGCGGCCTTGATGAGATAGGCAAAGTTTTCTATCTGCTGGTGGGTGGTGTCGACATCCTGCCCCTGGGTGGCGCTCAGGGCGCAGTGGATGGGGAACTGTCGCTCCTGCGTGCCGCCGTAGAGCGTGCCGCTGAAGTTCTGCGCCTGTAAGAATCCCATCCAGTCTACTACCTCTGCGCCGTTCTCCATGTGGCTCAGCACCACGGGACGGCTGGTGTCGGTGGCTGGTAGAAACTCCTTCCAATCGAAGGGGTTGCCGGCCAGGTCGTAGCCATCGTCCACTATGCTCAGGTAGCCGGTCTGTGTGCGGATGGGCGTAAACATGTCGTCGCTGTCGTCCTCATCGGTCGTAAATGGCTGTGCGGCGGGGCGCAGTTCCACGGGCTGCAGGCCGGTGTAGTCCTCGTCGAAGATGCTCACGGTGTAGACGGTGCCTGCCCGCAGCGATCGGAATCGTATAATCCAGTGCTTTGTCATTGTTTGCGCTATTTTTTCTATCTATAATTAGGCGCAAACATGGGTTAGGGTTTACTGTTATGGTGGCGGTTTATGGTAAAGCCCCGCACGGTGGCGGGGCTCTTTCGGTGTGTGTGTGTTACTTAGGCCACAGGCGGTACT
The DNA here is from genome assembly GCA_016282705.1 of Candidatus Gastranaerophilales bacterium. Taxonomy (GTDB): domain Bacteria; phylum Cyanobacteriota; class Vampirovibrionia; order Gastranaerophilales; family Gastranaerophilaceae; genus Avigastranaerophilus. Next base: position 1,520 of record JAEELO010000016.1, read on the forward strand.
GGGCGCTGAAGCCCAGGTAGATGCCGGGGTGGCGGTGGGAGTCGATGCTGATGCCGGCACCCACCGATGGACCGATGCTCCATCGTGGGGGATGCTTGACCACGGTGCGGGTGATGGTGGTAACCACCTCGGGGCGGTGCAGCAGCAGGCTGTCGAGCTGGGGCTGGTAGCCGCTCACCCATGCGGTGTATAGACTGTCGTCGTAGCGCTTCTGGATGATGGGTATCGGCACGTCGATGCTGTCGCGGCTGCCTGGGGTGCCTGGGGTGCCTGGGGTGCCTGGGGTGCCTGGGGACTGGTACGTGGCAGAATCCTGCCATGTACCTGTCCCCTGGCACGCCCCACCGCTAACGGGCACAGGATATGGTATGCGAATATAAACCACCTGCCCCGTGGGTGTGCTGTCGGTTGGTGTGGGCTGGTAGATGGTGGTGTCGCGCCACAGCGTGTCGTGCTCTATCACCACGCTGGGCTCAGGTGGCTGCGGTGGCACGGCGTGGAATGCTATCCACGCGCAGGCGGCCACCAGCAAGGCGAGCGCCACCAGCAGCGCTCGCTTGTAATATCGGGCTCGGATGTAGTCGGTCATAGGCGTATCACTCGGCTAACTGTTTGTAAGCCCCCTTAAAGGTGGGCCATGCCATAACTGCCATGATGATGATGGCTACTGCGATAGGCCAACTGCCGCCATACACGGCATAGCCACAACCTCCGAGGGCGGCCATAACATAGGCGCAGACCTCGACAAATGCAATCAGTTTCTTCATTTTCTTTTTGTTTTTAGGGTTAATAATCAATCAGCCGGCGCTTTGCCGGCGTGGGTTTACTTGCGGTGGCGGCGGCGGGATTGGCGCTGCTGACGGCGGCGGGACCGCTTGCGCTTGTCTGCGTCGCGGGGCTGCTCGCGGCAGTGGTGGCGCGATGGGGTGGGCGGCTGGTAAACGATGCGTGGCTCGAGGATCTCGTAGGCCACGGGCTCGGGCGGTGCGAGAATCACGGGTGGCGGTGGCATGTCGGGCTCGCGGGTGAGCTGCTCGATGGCTTCGCGGGCTTCCAGGCTGGCGCGTGCCGCCATAAGGTAGGGCTTGTGTATTGGCATAATGCTTTCGGTTTTTTGTTCTTATGTGCTTATTATCTAAAAAAATCATTGCTCTATCCGGCCTTCGTCGAGGTCGTACAGGTGCATGGCATCTTCGAGGGCGGCCACCACGTCGATCTTGTTGTACTGGCCATTGCCTTTAACTATGCGGCGC
>JAEELO010000107.1 GCA_016282705.1 Candidatus Gastranaerophilales bacterium
AATCTTTTTTTGTAGTTTCCGTCATAATTTTCACCCGTTTTAATTTATCTTGTAACATTCTAATATAAACAAAACTTTTATTCTATAATATTTATAGAATTGAATTACAGAGGTATTAATGAATAAGAAAAGAATTTGTGTATATTGTTCATCCAGTAACTATTTGCCCGAAAAATTTTATACATTAGGCGAAGAATTAGGAATAAAACTTGCTAAAAACGGATATAATATGGTATATGGCGGTACAACAGTTGGTATGATGGGAGTTATTGCCAATAATGCCTTAAAAAACGGTGCAGAGGTTACGGGAGTAATACCTGAAAGAATTATGGAATTTGGGTTAGAACACCCCGAGCTTGCAAAAATGGTTGTTACAAAAGATATGCGTGAACGCAAAGCAACTATGGAAAAACTCTCAGATGCTTTTATTGCAGCACCGGGCGGGTTTGGTACTTTTGAAGAAGTCTTTGAAATTCTTGTTGCAAAACAGTTAAATTATCATAATAAGCCGATTATCTTTTTAAACTTTGATAATTTTTACTCCTATATGCTTAAAATGTTTGATAAAGTCTATGAAAACAAATTTGCAAAGGAAGATATGAAGCAGCTTTATTATGTAGCAGCTACGGTTGACGAAATTTTTGAATACCTGAAGAACTACAAACCTGTCGATTATGTAATGAAATATTAGCTTTAATTGTAATTACTTTATTTCCAATTATTTATACTTATGTATAAGTCAATTTAAAATATATTTCATTACGCATAAAAGCTATATTATTCAGAACACAAAAAATAGTCTTGTATTTTTTTTTTGAGCATATAATAATATAGATAGCTTTTTTGAATATGGCTGAGTAGCTCAGTTGGTGAGAGCGCACGGCTCATACCCGTGAGGTCGACGGTTCGAATCCATCCTCAGCTATTTTTTTGTCTTTTTTACGGGTAATTCGCCGTGTGCGGTTTTTAACAAAACCGTTTCATCTTGCGCTCATTCTTCGCGCAATCTTCAACGAGCGTACGGCTCCCTCTCGCAAAAACGATAATCAATCGTTTTTGCTCGGCACAGTCCGTGAGGTCAAGAGATAAGTTGAGTTTGGAGTTCTACATTTGACACACTGCCTGTAGAAAATCGAATCCATCCTCAGCTATTTTTTTGTCTTTTTTACGGGTGTAATTTTTTAACCACGCAGCAATACATTTGAACCTGTGTTTTCACTCCGTCTTTTATACATTCATCCATCAGGCTTCTTATGTATTTCTTTTTATATTGCGGTTTATGATATTCAAAATAAAATCCGTCTGCAACTGTTTTTACGACATCATCCCCTGCAGCTTCACCAAAATCACTTGCAAATTTTTCCGCACTTTCAATTGTTTCGAATTTAATGTTATGAACTGTTTCATTTATTTTCTTTGTTTCTGATTTAATAATTGCAAGCTTTTTATCGGATATGTAATACTTAATATCACTATTTTTATTTGTTAAATAAAGATAATTTTTAGATTGTGATAATGGTTTTGTGCTTTCCAAATATCCCAATGGATATACGAAACCGTTGTTTGCGAAATAATAGAATAAACCGTAATTAGAAGTTTTATCAGCATTTACTTTGTCGGTAATTATCAAAATACGTTCTTTTGATTTATTGATTTTTACGGTTGTGTAATAGTAATTTTTAGGAAATTCGGTTAAAACAACAGAGTAATCAAAATAATCTTTATTCGGATTGTATTTGTCCTCAAGCGTCTGAATTTTCATATTTTTATTCTCTGCAAATTTCTTTAACGGTATAAAATCAAATCTTTCATATCTTTCAAAAACTTTTTTACGTTCTTTGAATGTCTGTTCGGATACATTTTCCCATTCTTCCGTATTTGTAGAATATGACAGAAACCAAGGTTTTTTAGGATTTGTATAGCCGTCATATTTAAAATTAACCTGAGGAAAAAGTTCTGTTGAATTTTCAACCAAATTATATACTCTTACTCCGCTTTCCATTGCGCCTGAAGAATATTCATTACAAATAAAACTATAATCACAAACATAGTATCTGTTTCTGCTTCCGCCTGAAATTACATGTTTGGGCTCTCTGTTTACCATTGTGTAAATATCATAAATTACACCTTTCCAACTGCCCTTGGCTATTTCACCAATCAAAAGTTCTTCTATTCCGTCAGCATTAACATCAAAATATTTGTATCCGATTTTATTTAATAAATTCTTTGTTTTATCAGATGCCAAAACATTGTACATATAACTCATATCTTCTTTTTCTAATTTCTCAGAATCCCATTTTTCTTTTATTGCAGTTATATGCTTATTTATAATTTCTTTGTATAAATCTTCTCCTTTCATACCCTGATTTTTAAAGTATGTAGAGCCTTTAATTCCTTGAATATCAATTATATCTCCAATATCATAAAGTAATTTATATGATTCAGGTGCATTGGAACTTTTTGTGTAATCATATTGGACATCAGTCGGATTTTTTAAAACAATATCATACAAATAACCCCTTTTATCGGCCAGTTCGCCCAGTTTTCTGCTCCCCGGAAGCACTGCATGATCTGCCGGATTCTTATATGCTTTTATTCCAAATGCAAATCCGCCAAATCCTGCCTGTTTAGATTCTTTGTGAAAGACAGAAATTTTATCTTTTTCTGTTTTCGCTTCATAAAACCCTTTTAACTCTTCAGGTAAAGTTATGGAAAACAGTTTGTTTTTAACAGTTGTATCTTTTAATAAATCTTTATTCGCTCTGATAAATTCTGTTTCGGTCTTGTCCTTATTATCAATCCATATAATTTTGTTATTATTGATTTTAATTATGCCTGAACCGTTAACATAATCTGTTTTATCTTCAATATTATTATTATCGTAAAATCTGTATATATGAATACCGTTATTGTATTTCAAAACCCCGTTTTTATCTGATTTTGCTTTAAAACGATACACATCTTTTTGCGCCAGATTATCTTCTCTCCAAGTAATAAATATTTGATACTCATTTTCCTGTTTATCGGAATAAATATCCATAACTACACGTTCTGAAATCTTTTCCGCCCATCTTCCCGTAATATTATTATCCGGATTAATGCTTGCGAATACACTTTTTGTTGCTAATAAAATAAAAAATAAAATAAAAATAACTGATTTTTTCATTAATAAACTCCGAATTAATTTTAAAATAATACAAAAAGGCCTTTTTACCCAGAAATTATTATAACATACAGTTTTATATAGAATATAGCAATTATTTTATTTACGGTTTTTACTAAAAACAAAGGAAAAGAATAAAATGAACATAACTCCGGTATCATTCTGTAAAAAAATTCCTGTTTCACAATGTTGTATAAAAGATAACACTACAAAATCATTTATTCCTGCTACTTTGGTTGAGTTGGATTGTACTGATATATCCGACATTGTAGATGTTGCCTTAACAAAAGGCGATTGGGAATATAAAAAAGCAATTACATATAATATGTATGATAAACATAAAAAGATTACACAATCATCTTTCAGACCGAATGTATCATTTTATGCTTTGGTTAAAGGTGCAGGTGATATAGTCGGATTAATGCAAGTAAGAAAATTAATAAGCGGATTAAATATTGATTTAATAGAATCAGAACGTACTAAAAACTACAAATATGTCGGGAAAAATATGGTAGCGGGACTGGGTACTGCACTAAAACATATGGTTAAAGATACTATAGAAGTTGATGTCCCGTTGGCAGAAGCTGTACCTTTTTATGAATCCTGCGGATTTAAAAGAGGAAAAAATAGGCAATCCTTTATTATGGATGAACAAACTGTTGAAAAATTGCAGCATCAATTGGAAGAAAAAACACAATCACCTTTTATAGATTTATTATGGTAAATTTTATAATAACGGCAAGGAATGAAAAATGACTATAAATTCAATATCTTTCGGACAAAAAATACCTATTACGCAATGTAAAATTAAAGATTTGAAACAAAATCGTTTTATTCCTGCTACTTTTTATGAAGTTGATTGCAAGGATATGGAAGATATTGATGAAATAAATAATTTGAACGGAAAATGGCAATTCAGAAAAACTATTACAAAGAAAATGGAAGATACTCATGATTTATTGGAAGCAGATAAAAACTACAGAAAAGATTACGGTTTTTATGTTTTACAAAAAGACGGAGGAGAAATTGTAGGTCTAAGTGAAGTAAGAAAATGGTTCCCCGACTTGAGATTAGAATATATTGAATCTGAGAATGAAGGTAAATATAAATATATCGGACAAACAATGATGGCATCACTCGGAGAAGTAGCAAGACGTGAAAAACTAAAAAGAATATATATACCTATTCCTGTAGAATCAGCTGTTCCGTTTTACAAAGATAAATGCGGATTCAGAGAAGTAAAAGACAGTGCCGCTTTAGTAATGAATATAAACAAAACAAAAAGACTTACCGAACTTGCCGAAGAAAAAACCAATGCTCCTATTATAGATGTAAGAGGTTAAATATGCGAGTTTCTGCAATTTCTTTCGGTAAAAAAATTCCTCTGGCACAATGCAGTATTATAGATACGGAAAAAAATAAAACTATTCCCGCAACTGTTTATGAATATGATTGCAAATGTTCTTCCGATATAGAAGATATTTTATATGAAGGTGGAGATTGGTATTATTATTTGAGTATTGCCACTGACATGCAAGATAAATATGAAAAAGAAAACTTTCGGGAAGAACAATCACCTTTTCATTTTTATGTAATGGAAAATCAAAACGGGAAAATGGTAGCATTATGTGAAACCCGTGAAACAGACAAAGATATTCAGGTTGAATATATAGAAACAAAACATGACAGCGAACAGAAGTATTGCGGTAAAACAATGCTTGCAACTCTTGGGAAAAAGGTGCTGGATAATAATAAACAAAGATTAATGATAATTGCACCATTGCATGATGTTCGTGATTTTTATATAAAAGGCTGCGGGTTTAGCGAATTACCAAATATATTTGAATTACAAATGGAGCCAAATCAAATTAAAGATTTTATTTCTAAAACCGAAGCTCAATCAGGCGGAAAAATTCTTGATATTAAAGCATAAAAAAAGAAGGTGTTAACCTTCTTTTTCTTCTTGTTTTTGTTTATATGTATTCATAAATCCCGTATCAAAATTACCGCTTATAAATACTTCATTTTCAATTAAGTCCTGATAAAAAGGCAGAGTTGTTTTTACTCCTGTTATAACATATTCTTTTAATGCTCTGTACATTCTTCTTCGTGCTTCTTCTCTTGTAGGAGCCCAACACATTAATTTGCTTATTAAAGAATCATAATACGGAGGAATTTTATACCCTGAATATACGTGAGAATCAACTCTTACACCAAAACCTCCGGGGGTAATATATCCGTTAATTTCACCGGGAGCAGGCAAGAAATTATGTTCGGGGTCTTCCGCATTAATACGGCATTCAATAGCATGACCATGCAGTTTTATATCTTCTTGCTTATAGGATAAATGATTACCTGCCGCAATATTAATTTGCTCTCTTACTATATCTATATTTGATATCATTTCGGAGATACCGTGTTCTACCTGTAAACGTGTATTCATTTCCATAAAATAGAAATTTTTGTCTTTATCAAGCAGAAATTCTATTGTGCCAACACCTTCATAGTTTGCCGCTTTTGCAGCACGAACCGCAGCTTCTCCAAGTTTTTTTCTTACTTCTTCGGTTACGGCAGGCGAAGGTGCTTCTTCAACAAGCTTTTGATGTCTTCTTTGGATAGAACAATCTCTTTCTCCCAAATGAATTACATCTCCGAATTTATCCGCTATTACTTGAACTTCAATGTGTCTCGGGTTAACAAGATATTTTTCCATATAAACATCAGGATTTCCAAAGAATTTTTCAGCTTCCTGACGGCATAGTGTTATATTTTGTTCAAGTTCTTTTTCACTGTTTACAACACGCATACCTTTACCGCCGCCACCAGCCGTCGCTTTAACAATAACAGGATATCCGAATTCTTTTGCGGCTTTTTTTGCTTCTTCAATATCTGTTATAATTCCTGTTCCCGGAGTAATAGGTACTCCGGTTGCCATCATTGTTTTTCTCGCAGTTGCTTTATCCCCCATTAGTTTCATAGATTCGGGAGACGGCCCTATAAATTTAATATTATGTTCAGCACAAATTTCGGCAAAATCTGCTCTTTCTGACATAAACCCATATCCGGGATGAATTGCATCAGCACCTGAAATCAATGCTGCAGACATAATTGCAGGAATATTTAAATAACTTCCCGTGCTTTCGTTTGGCCCTATACAGTATGCTTCTGTCGCTAAGCTTACATGAAGAGAATCCTCATCAGCTTTAGAAAATACCGCAACTGTCGGAATACCGATTTCTCTGCAAGCTCTTATAATTCTAACGGCGACTTCGCCTCTATTTGCTATTAATACTTTCTTAAACATATCCCAATCTCATTAATTTTGTTCTACATACATAATAACCTGACCGTATTCAACAGGTTCGCCGTCTTGAATACATATTTCGGCTATTTTACCCGAAACTTCCGAGGTTATTTTATTCATAAGTTTAATTGTTTCGATTATACAAATAACTTGACCTTCTTTTATTTCATCCCCAACCTTTACGAAAGGTTCTTCTTCCGGTGAAGGTTTTGAAAAATACAAACCTATCATATTAGAAAGAATCGGTATCAGTTTATTCTTATCTTCTTCAACTATTGTTTCTTCAACTTGTTGTTCTACAATTTCTTCTTTTGAAATTTCTTCTACAGGCTGTTCTTTTTCTTTTATTACAGGTTTAAATTCGTTACTCTTTATAACCATAGATGAATGTTTATCTTCCAAAGTAACTTCCGTTAATTCATTGTTTCTCATTATATCTATTATTTTTTCAATGTAATCTGCTTCAAATTCTTTCATAATATCCCTTTTCTTCAAGACTTTAATTATTTTAGTCGCTACATAACCGATAGTCAAGAAACGAAACATTTAAGTTAACAATGAGTATAAAGAGCTAACCCACGGATTTTTTCAGCAAAAAAATTCTGCGGTTCAATTGCAAGACCGTCGTTTTCAAAAGTATTGGGAATGAGAATTATTTTATTTGCTAAAAAACGGCGGTAACGGGAATTTGCTTAGTTGTAGGCGAGAATATGGAATTCGAGCCTTACAAATAAGTATGCAGAGCTAACCCACGGAATTTTTTCAGC
>JAEELO010000108.1 GCA_016282705.1 Candidatus Gastranaerophilales bacterium
CTGATGATGATAAATTTGGAACAAGTTTTGTTTACACAAACATTAATAATCAATATGTAGTTAATTGTATAACGTCATCAATCTTAGCAGTAGAAGGCGGCGGCGGAAATGATACCTTCTATACCGGACATGGCGCTGACGGCGATGACGGAAATGATACTATTATCGGTTCAGGTGTAATGTATGGCGGCAGAGGGGATGATAAATTTGTATTAACAGATGCATATAAAGACTCACTTAGTCCAATGTATTATGTTTATACAAATTCAGGCAACGACTATATTGATACAAAAGGTGTTCCTAATAACGGTTCAAATGTTGTTGTTGAATTTGATGAAGGTGTAAATACTCTTGTTGTTGATGGTTCAAAAAATGTAAATATCATTATCGGTGAATCAAAAACTTATCAACAAGATGGTATAGATGTGTTTATTGAAACAAGATATTTGTGGCAAGCAAGAAATACACACTATACAGCTTTTGAAAAAAACGGTGATTTGTATATTGTATCAAACAACAGCACTAAATCCCAAGACCAAGACGGATATATTGCAATAGACGGCAAAGGTGCAGGAGTTTTAATTCTTAAAGGCTGGACTAATTTATCGGATACTCAAAAAGATAATATTACAATCAGTTATAGAGAATTACTTGCAACAACAAATTATACAAGTTCAACTTATACTATAAATGATTTTATAAAACTGATTAACGGTGAAAGTGGTTCATATGGTTCATTTATAAACAACGGTAACGGTCGTCACACATATATGGACGGCGATAATGAAAGAATAAACGAAACATATATATTTGAAACAATTGATAATTCAAATGGTGAACTTTCAGTCATAAATCAATTTGGCGATGACGTAACTACTACGAGAAACACTTATGACGATTACGGAGAACTTGACGGAACAAATGTAGGAATTGTTGATTACTTCATAATCGGTTCAAACGGCAGCCAAACAATCAGAGGCGGTGGCGGTAATGATGTTATCTTCGGAGATAACATAAACGGACACGATAATGACGGGAAATATATATATGAAACAAGCAATGACGGAAATGATGTTATTTTCGGCGGTAAAGGTAACGATTATATCATAGGTGGCGGCGGAAATGACACTATCCACGGAGGTTCAGGCACTGATTATCTTGACGGCGGTGAAGGAAATGACCTTCTTGTCGGCGGTACTTTAGGTACGGAAGAAGAATTTAATAAATCAGTTTTAACAAATGTATTTAATGTCAAAGAAATCCATGGCGGTGACGGAGCTGATACAATATACAGCTTAGGAAGTTATGATGATGACGTCACATTTAATGAAGCTGAATCTAAACACTACCTTGGCGGCAGCACTTATTTCAGAAATAATATCTACGCAGGTAACGGAAATGACATAATCCATTCAAACGGTTTTAGCGACAAAGTATATGCGGGTAACGGCAATGATACAATATACTCTTATATCGAAAATTATGATTCAAACTATAATGCTAATGCAGCACCCGAAATATATGGTGAAGACGGTAATGACCGTATAATCTTAAAAAGCCAGTCAGATGTTCATGTATTCGGTGGAAACGGCAACCATGTTATAGATGCTCGTGAAGCAAGTGTTGTTTATTACAATATGCTTTATGGAGATAACGGTAATGACACAATATATGGTTCAAACAGCTGGGATATTATTTATACAGGACAAGGCGATAACCGTGTTGAAGCCGGTGGCGGCAATGATGAGATTTACGGAAGTGACTTATGGCTTGGTCGCGGCGGTGATAATTATATTGATGCAGGTGACGGCAACGATTATATAAGAACATCAGGTTCAAGTACCGTTATAGGCGGGGCAGGTAATGATACGATTTATATCGCAATGGGATATAATAATGTTCCGTCAAACTTATATATAAATGGCGGTGACGGTGATGATACCTATATTACCGATGGCGGATACGGATACGATACAATTGTTGCAAGTGCAGGAAAAGACGTTATAGAATTTAAAGGTTTTGTAAAAGATAATACAAGTTATCAATATAACGACAACAAAGATTTAGTATTATCATACACAAGTGACGGATATCCGGCAGGACTTGTACTTAAAAATTACTTATCAGGCGGATTTGCAAACTATATTATTAAAACCTTTGGCGGATATGATGAGAATTATGCTCAAAACGGTCAATATAAAATGGCTGATTTTATAAATTATCTTGACGGTTCTTATTCTATGGCAACAAATGGAACAGACGTAGATGATGCTATATCTGCAACTGGTTATGTTGAGGGCAAAGGCGGAAACGACTTTATCTTAGCTCATTCGACAACATCAACAGAAGAAAACCCGCAAATTATAAATACAGGTTCAGGTAATAATTCGGTTCTGGTACAAAGTAAATATTCAAGTATCACAGGTGGAGAAGGCAACGATGAATATAATCTGCAAGGTAGTATGTCAACCCTTGTTGATGCAGGCGGAAACAACTCAATTACTGTTGCAGACTCTCTGAATAATGATAATATTTATTTTGATATAACGTTAAACGGTAACGGGGATAACACAATAACAAGTGCTCCAAATGCTGATTATTGTGCTTATAAGATAACTGCAACCGGTTCGGGTAAACAAACTATTAATATCAATAGTGCTAATTATAGAAGTGTAGATATATATGATGATGAAAATGGTTATATCAGAACAGATTACTACAATACTCAAATTACGACAGGTTCCGGTGATGATGATATAACTGTTTATGAAGGTATTGTTAATTCAGGTGCAGGAAATGATACAATTACTGTTAGCCAATATGGCTCTGCAACTTTAGACGGTGGTACCGGTAATGACAGCTATGTTGTTAATCATTATGCTACCCTTTATGACAGTAAAATTTTTATTGATGATGCAAACGGTAATAGTGATTTAACAATTAATAATGTATCATCAGATTCTGAAATGACTCATAGTGATTACAAAATTATCTTTAATGTTGACAATGCAGGCAATTATAAAAACTTCTCGTATCACTATGAAGGAGATAATAGTTATACTGGTAATCATTATGTTATTGATGTTGATAATACGGGCTGCTTATTCATCGGAACGAGTGATATTAATTTCAATTCCGTTGCAGATGGTTTTTACAATCACAGTTATAGCTCAAGCGGAGAAGAACCGCATTTCTCAGATGGCGGCATCAGATTAACCAAAGATACAATGCAAAATTTAGAAAAAATTTCTATTGATGACGGATATTATGTTACATCAACAAGTCTTAATATTGCTCGTCAGGCAGTTGCAACATGGCTGGTTAATAATGGCGGTTATGCGGATGTTCAGGCTGCTTGTAGCGTAAATAATACTACTACTGCGCAATCAAACCTTACTGCAATAATTCAAGTTATTAACGATAACCTAAACTGGACAGTATAAATATAGCTTGAAATGATATAAAAAACGATGGATTCTTATTCCATCGTTTTTTTATTTTTATTCTGATTTTAAAATAAACTTTTATAATTGTTATTTTTTTGTTAAAAAATCGGGATTTATTAAAAAAAAGAGCAATAATAAAAATGTTAGAAATGATAGTTGAAAATACGAAAGGAGAACATCATGAAATTCTTAATTAAAAAAGCACCGGACGGTTTTATAAAATCAGTAAATGATGAAATCAGTTCTATTTTAAACAGAAATTTTGACAGTTTATTTCCTGAATTTATTTATAATGAAGATATGGAAAACAGTGCCAAATATGCAATGCCGGTAGAACTCCATGAAAAGGATAAGGAATATATTGTAAAAGCAGAGCTTCCGGGAGTAAAAAAAGAAGATTTGGATATTGACATTGATAAAAATCACATTACTATTAATGCCAAAAAAGAAGAAGAACATATGGAAAATGTAAAAGGATGCAGAAAATCAGAATTCCATTATGGTGAATTTTCAAGAAGCGTTTATTTCCCGATGGAAATAGATGTTGATAAAACAAGTGCTAAATTAGAACACGGAATTCTTAGAATTGAAGCTCCTAAAGTTGAAACGGAAAAAGAAAATAAGAAAAAATTGGCTGTAGTATAAAAAGGCAGCATAATACAGAAAGAGAGAACCTTTAAGTTCTCTCTTTTTTAATGCAAATTGTTTGTTTTATAATATATTTCGGAAGGGCTGAAATATTATGAACAAATATACGCAAAAATATTATATAACTAACGATGCTATGGATATTAATTACAGATTAAAGCCAATATCCGTAATTATGTATTTTGAAGATTGTGTTGCAAGATATATGACATTAAAAAATCTTGCCGCATTTGATATTGTTGGTGAGCATTTATACTGGGTTGTTTCTGATTTTAATCTTAAATTTGAAAAAGAGCTTCCTTTTTGGTCAGAACCTATAGAAATAACGGTTTGGGTATCAGAAATATCTAAATTAAAGGTATATGTTGATTTTGAATTAAAGCATAATGGAGAAATATTTGTAAAAGGCGACAGCTGCTGGTTTATATTAAATTCCGAAACAAAAAGACCCGTTTCAACAGATTTTATAGTTAATCGTTTTGAAGTATGCGAAAAAAGGGTGTTTGGAGAACATACAAAGTTTAAATTGCATGAACAAAAAGAATTGGTAACAACAATAAAACATGCAACAAATATAAGCGATTTAGATTTTAACTATCACGTAAATAACAAAAGTTATTTGATAATGGCAGAAACAACCGCACCCGAAGAGTTTAAAAACACGCATACATTGAATATGCTAAAGGTAAAATTCTGCAAAGAATCATTCTTGGGTGATGTTTTGGAATGTTCCGCATACAGAACGGATGTTAATAATTTGTATGTTCATAAAATAGAACGTGACGGAACTTCAATTTGTGAAATTGAAACATATTGGACTGAAAAAATCAAAGAGACACCAATCCTTGATTGTAATCTGGATGTAAGAAAATATTGATAATTATAGGATTTTCTTGCATATAGCATTAATCATAATTTATAATTTCATTTTTATGAATTTTATGAGTTAATAATTTTTGGAAATCCATTTTCTGTAATTCTTCATCAGTAAATAAATCTTTATCAAATTCATAATTATCTAAAATTATTATTTGTTTTTTATTTTGCAATTCCGGAAAATGTAATATTTGCAAATAGTTAATAAAATTAAAACCTGCAGCATAATCTTTAGTTGGAATATGTAACATAAGACTTCTCATATCTATATTTTTATATTTGGCAGGAAGAATAATAGTTTCAGTATCGGGATATTTAATAGCTACTTTTTCAACGATGTAACTTCTTAATTTTTGTTCTTTTGCGTCTTTTATCCAAGTATTTAATTTAAATGGATAATCAATTATTAGACATTTTGAAAAAATAATCAGAGATAAAATACATAAAATAAATTTAATTGTATTTTTTTTGTTGATAATTAAACATCTGTCAATAGTATAGCCAATGGTCAAGATTATAGTATATAATGACATCAACTTGTATAAAAACATCCATATCCATGTAGTATAAGTAATTATATAATAGTCGTTTTCGTCAGTTTTCCCCAAAAGAAATATAGCAAAGTAAAATACAAATAAAGATAATAAATTTAATAATACAAAAAATATGAATTTGACATCCTTTGTTTTTATATAAATTGTAATTAAGAAAAATGATAATAAAACAGTAAACAAAGACATTTCCTTAAAAAAGTTTGAATGAATATATACTGAACAATAATTTAAAAAATCATTAATCAAATAATTGAAATAACTGGTATATGGTGAATATTTTAATATCTCATCGTTAGGATTAATGTAATAACATATTAAAGAAAGAATAAAGACTATAAATAAAGAAAATACTTTTATTTTCACAGTCTTATTGAATTTTCGTATATTAAATAAAAATAATAAAAAACCGACAAAAAAGACAAAAGCAACAGGTGCATTAACAGGTTCTATAGTTATTCCCGTAATAAAGGTAAATAGTAATGTTAATATCCACAATTTTGTAATTTTATTCTCTGAAAGAAGGTTAGGGTTAACGATATAGAAAGCAATACAATTAGACATTAAAACCCACCAAAATAAACTAAAAGCATATTCCCAAAATTTTGTACTTTGTTGTGTCATAAAATATGACCATTCAACATTAAAAAAGAAACTGCAATTAAATACGGAAAGGAAAATTACCACATATGTCAATATAAAAGCAATATTTCCAAAATCAAAAGAGAAAGGACTTTTTTTATCTTTTTGGGCTATAAAAAAAGTATTAGAAAAAATCAAGCAGAAAAATATAATGATAAACGCTTTAATTGGATTAACAAGATATTTCACAACAATATTAGGATGTATATTAAACCAATATGGTATTTTTTCAGTTAAAACATTGTTTATATATGTTGCAATATAACGTCCATGTTCCGGATGAAAAAATGACCTGCCGTATGGCTGATTAAAATCATGGTCTATTAATATATTGTATTGAAGAGTATATATTATTAATAAAAAAGAAAGGAATAAAATAACTCCCGAACCAAAACAAATTATTTTATTAAAATTTAAAAATTTGTTCATAGATTAATATTATCATAAAAGAAATAAAATTTACTCTCCGAGAAATAAAAGATAGTATAAAAAATAGCTGCGGTTTGCAAAGTGTTTTTATAGTATGGTATATTCTAGTTACAAAATTTTTATAAAAATAATCAAGGAGTTTATATATGAAAAAAATATTTTTGATTGCATTAATACTATTTAGCTTTACACAAGCAGTTATTGCTTCTCAAATTTCATATGATAAAAGTGATTTTGCACCTGTTTATACCGTTATAGATGATGCTGTATATGACATACGTTATTATTCTTCAAATAATTTTACAGGAAGCAGAATAAACGGTTATAAAGCACCTGTGCCATATATGACAAAAGAAGCATTGAAAGCACTATCCGTTGCTGCTGATGATTTAAGAAAACAAGGATACAGACTTCTGATTTGGGATACCTACAGACCTCAAAAAGCGGTAGATAACTTTGTTGCTTGGATTAATGATGCTAATAATCCCGGAGATAAAACATTTTATCCTGCTCTTAAAAAATCAGATTTAATAAAAGGTAATTATATTGCCAGAAAATCAGGACATACAAGAGGAAGCACGATTGATTTAACTATAATTAAAAAAGACGGTTCTTTTGTTGATATGGGCGGAACTTTTGATTTATTTAGTGAAATTTCACATCCTGACTATAGTAAATTGACAAAAGAACAGAAGAAAAACAGACAAATATTGCATGATGCTATGATAAAAGCAGGATTTAAAGGAATTACTTCAGAATGGTGGCATTATACTCTGAAGAATGAACCATTTCCCGATACATATTTCAACTTTGATGTTGAAAAATAAATAATTATCTTATGAAATAATATTTTATTGGTAAAAATGCCGAACGACCACTCTTTTTAAAGAGCGGTCGTTTGAGCTTATTTTTTGAAGATGTGTTTATTCTGAGTTTCTGTATTGGAATTTAAAATATGATTTTACTTCTTTATAAG
>JAEELO010000109.1 GCA_016282705.1 Candidatus Gastranaerophilales bacterium
AAAATGGACTCAACAAAACTATCATTTCTCATGCTGGGAAAAAATACAATTGGAAAGATATAGAAAAATATTCTCAAATAATTGCAGATGATCTTGCCAAACAAGGAGTAAAAAAAGGCACCCACATAGCGATTTGCGGAACAAATAGCGCCAACTGGGTTTTTACTTTTTATGCGATTCAAAAACTTGGTGCAATTGCTCAACTATTAAATTTCACCCTAACTTCAGAAGAAATCATTAAATATTCTAAGATTGGAGATATTACTCATTTGTGTTATGGTGAAATACCATTAGTAACAGATGAAGAAAACTTTATTAAATCAGTAACTTCCCAAGAATCATGTATAAAAAATGTTTATTCTATTAAAAACTCAATTGATTTTTCCAAAAGATTAAATGAATATGAAAAATTAATCGGGAGTTATGAGAATAAAGTTGAAGCAGATGATCCCTGTGTAATGATTTTTACATCTGGAACAAATGTTATGCCGAAAGGCATAATCTTCTCTGCCTATAATATATTGAATGCAACTTGCTCAATTAGAGAAGCGATACGAATAACAAAAGAAGATAAAGCTTGTTTGATACATCCATTTCACCGTATTTTCGGCCTAGTAGCAAATTTATTTCCAAATGGTATTTCTGATGCCGAAACTATTATTCCTGAAAATTTAAATACGGCTAACATAATAAAAGTTATAGATGAGAATAAATGTACAATATTCCACTCTCCTCCTACTATTTTATGGGCTATAATTAATAGCAAAGATTTTGATTCTGAAAAACTAAGTTCATTAAGAGCAACAATTTTAGCAGGTGCACCTATGTCAGAAGCACAAATGATTATGTTAAGCAAACTATTACCCAGTAATCATTTTGTTTCTTCTTTTGGTGTTAATGAAATGGCACCAGTATCTATCAGCGACTACAACGACACCAAGGAACACATTATAAATACCATAGGAAAACCATTGAAAAATATCCAAATCAGAATTTTTGATAAGGATAAAAAACAATTGTGCCCAGTTGGAGTTTCTGGTGAAATACAGGTTCAAGGCTATAATCTGATGACCTGTTATTATAGAGCTGCTCTTAATGACCAGTCTTTTGATGCTGAAGGTTGGCTGCATACAGGCATCTTTGGGTTTTTCGACAAAGATGGTTACCTACATCCTACAGTTCATTCAAACTAACAGAATTACACTTTAATTAATATCGCCTGTTGAAGGAATATTGAATGGTGTTTCTTTGTAAGAAGCCATGGTCATGTATTTCTTGATTGTTTCTGCAACCGATGGATTGGGGTTGTATTTTTTAGCGATGGTGTAAGCATTATCTCCATTTATATCTTCTGCATTTATATCAGAACCAGCCGCAATAAGCAATTCTACAAATTCTGGGTTTGGATTATTCCCTGCAGACATCATTAATGCCGTTGCATTATCTTCGTTTCTTGCATTTATATCAAGACCTTTTTCTACCAAATATTTAATCATTTCTGGATTATTTTGACGAGTTGCAGTAATCAACGCATTATTTCCTGAATTGTTTACCACATTTAAATCAGCACCACTATCTACGAGAGTTTTAATTATATTAATGTTAGGATTAATAGCTGCGACAATAACAGAAGTATTGCCATTTACATCAACTGAGTTAATGGGAAGTCCCTTTTCTATGAGATATTTAATTATATAAGGTTTATCGTTAAACATAGAGGCAATAAATAAGGCGTTTTGTTTGTAATTATTTACTGACTCGAAGTTAGCACCTTTTTGAACAAGTGTTTTCAATATATCTAAATTACTATTTTGAGCAGCAGCTAATAATGGTGTTTCGCCATCAGATGCAACATAATTAACATTAAATCCTTTACTGAGGAAATAATCTATAATCATTGCATTGCTATTATTTCTTGCAGCTAACATTAAAAGATTTGCATTTTTATCATTTTTATAATTAATATCTGCTCCCTTCTTAATCAGCAAATCAAGTATTTCTATAGAAGAATTATAATGAGCAGCAAAAACGATTGAGGCATATCCATAATTATCTTTTTCATTTACATCAACGCCCAAATCTATAAAAGCCTTAACCAAATCGTTTGACTGTGCTCTTAATGCTTCCATCAAAATGTTACGGCCCTCTCTATCTTTGGTATGAATATCTGCCTTTAATTCTTTAATCAGATAAAGAGCAATATTAGGATTTGGATTAATAGAAGCGTATAACAAAGCATCATTGCCATTTAAACAACGTTCATTTATTTGGGCACCATTTTTAACAAGGAAATCAATAATTGCTGGATTTGAACATTTGCAACAGGCAACCATTAATGGAGTTGTATTTTGATAGTTTTCTCTTTCATTAATTTTTGCTCCTCTGGAATGCAGGATTTGCAAATAAATAACATCATCTTTTTGGGCTGCAAAATGACAGGCTGTCATTCCATAATTATCTTTTAGATTTACTGTTTTTTCATGACTTAAAAAAGCAACTACATCAGGTTCTGGTTTTGGATTATCCTTTAAAACTTTCATTAATAGAGTTGTACCCTGATCATCCTGATATTCAAAAGGGAAACCTATATCAAAAATTCTTTTCCAAACATCAACAGAAGTATTTTTACAAATATTTTCAAAAACCAAATCATATAGTTTATTATCAATTTTATCTCCCAGGAGGTAATTAACCATATTGGGATTTGGATTATTTGTTAAAGCAAAGGCAATAACATTTTTTTCAAAATTACCTGCAAAAATATTACAGCCTTTTTCTTTTAAATAGTTTAAAACTCTAATATCAGGATTTAACGCAGCATTAAGAATAAATGGAAGTTTTTCTCTTTCTTTTTTATAAAAAGGAATGCCTAATGAATTCCAATGTTGGACTAGATAGTCAATATAACTAACCTGTTTCATATATTTTTCAAAATTGGAATCATCAAATTTAGTTTTTGTTAAATCAGCAATTTCTTTAAAGAGTTCAAAACTTGAATTTCCTAGAGCATGATTAATAATAGTGTTTTTTAGATAATCTTTTGCCTCAATATCAGCCTTTGATTTAATCAAAAATCTAAAAACTTCTGGATTACGATTTATTGTAGAATTTAAAAGCGGGGTACAATAATTTCTATCTCTAGCTTCTAATCGGCAACCATTGTCTAACAAGATTTTGCAAACTTCAGGCGTTCCTTCCCTAGCAGCAA
>JAEELO010000110.1 GCA_016282705.1 Candidatus Gastranaerophilales bacterium
AAAGAAGAATTAGAGAGCGGTAATTATGATGCAGGAGTAATAGATGCGGCATTGGCGACATTGGGAGTAGACAGAGGAGCAGTGGAAAATTTGGTGAATCAAAGTTTATACATATTGGGATACAGTGATACCGAAGCGGAAGCAGAGTATATGGATATGTCAAAAGCTTACGGACAGTATGATGATTTGGTTGAAGAAGGATCAATGGCTTTGTTACCTGCAGAAACAAGAAAACAATTAGAAGAAAATCCGAACAAATTGAGTCAAGAGGATTATCAAAAAATAACAGAAGAAATAGGTGTAGCCGGAGTGAAATTGTTGTTAGACTCTATAACAGATGAAAAAACAAGAGAACAGGTAAGGAAAAATTTTGAAAATTCCATAGCAGGTGAAGAAAATTCGGATAAATATATGGCTTTGCTCAGAAAGTCGGCAGAACAAGATAATGTTGGTACCTTTTTTGAAATATTTGATCCTAATTGTTACAACCTTTCTTGGAGAGGGAAAATAGATAATGAACGTTTTGTAAAAGCATTTACTATTGATGAATTAAAGACAATACTTGATTCTATGCCGGACGAAAATTTAAAAGAAAATTTTAAAATCAAAGTTAATAACGGAGCTTTTTATCAAGGAGAAGGTAAATTTTATGAAAAATATACTGCTTTACTAAAAAAAGCGATAGAAGAAGATAAATTAGATGTCTTTTTTGAAGTATTTGATTCTGGTTATAAAACATTTTCTTCTTTTGTAACAGTTGAATATATTGCAAAAAATATGAGTTTTGATGAAATCAAGACATTGGTTGATTTCATACCGGATGATGCAAAACAAAATCTTACAGAAAATTGCAGAAAAAATATTTCCGGTGATAAATATATTGATTTATTTGTGAAATCTATGAATGAAAATAAATTAGATGCTTTTCTTGAAGTATATGGGTTTTTATATTCAAAGAAAATAACACAAACAGATTCTATAACAAACTTCTTCAAAACAAACGATCCGTATTATTCAAAATTATTAGAAAATACAAATGTTTATAATTATGACGGAATTATTGATTATGTTGTATATATGACCAATAAAAGTTGTACCGATAATGATTATATTAAAGTTTATGGAAATTTACTGGAAAATATAGGTGATGAAAATACAAAACAAAAAATAATCAATTTCATTAAGGATAATTGTGAATATAATATCAGTACCGGATTTAAAAATTTAAATACTAAAGAAGATGTTGCTTCCTTTTTTACTTATTTCGATCCGGAAAAGAAATTCTTAGAAAATCAAAATCTGTCAAAGTTGAATTTAAGTCAAATTTCATTGTTGATGGATTATTTTTCTAACGATAATAATGCTAAAGAAACGATAATAAATAATATAAATAATAACATTGATACTTATTCGTATATTAAATTATTAACAGAAGCAAAAAAACAAGACAAATTAGATTTTGTTTCATATATAATAAAAGAAAAAACAATTGCCGATTTAAAAGAAACAATGGAAAAAGATCATTATAAATATTTGTCAGCACTGTATAATAGTCAATTTAGCAAAGAAGAATTAACACTGTTTTTTGATATATTTGATTCGGATTACAGCGTGTTTAATAATCTTACAGATCAAGAAATAAACTTCTATTTAAGTAAATGTAATACATTTTCATACCTTAGTAATGCTTGTTCTAATATACCGGATAAAGAAATAGCAAATAATTTCATGCAAAGGTGTAAAGAGGTAATTTCCAATGAAACATATAGTAAATTCCTTAAAGGTGCAATAAAAGGTTGTAACGAAAACAATGTTCCTTTTGATTCGTTTACTAGCTTCATTAATAAATTTGGTTTTGAAAGCGAAAAAATAGATTCTACCGCATTCGACGGATTAACACTTGAACAGGTAAATAAAGCTCTAAATGTTATAAGTGATGACAATCTTAAAAATCAGATTAAGACTGCTTTTGGGAATGTAGCAATAGAAGCCAACCAATATGTCAGTATGTTAATGGAAGCAGTGAAAGATGATAAGATTGAATTGTTTTTTGAAATATTTGATCCGCAATGCGAAAGAGATATACAGCTCGGATATATTGATCTTATTACCGGAGAAAATTATGTAAATAAAATTTATTCTTATGTAAGCAGTATTAATCCTGATTCGGCTATTATAGAAAATATCAATAGTATTCCTGCTGAGATATTAAAATATTTGTATGAAGGAAGAGGAAAAGATAAAGCAATTGATATATATGTTGAAAACTACACACATTTGGATTTAAATCTGGAAGAACTAAAAGCGTTTAAATGGTGCTTTGACCATGTTTTAAATAAAAAATACATAGATGAAGAAAGTAATGATACAGATGATGTTACATATGAGGTTCTTATCGATAAAATGATAGATCAGGGTAATGGTAAATTGTTTTTTCAAATATTAACAAATAAAGATTTCAATAAACTTTATGGTAATAATGACGATACTAAATATCAAATGGCTGCGGCAACATTGGAGTATATAAATTCATATTGTGAACATTATGGAATAAAAGATACAAGTATAATTGCAGATGAGGACATGAATCAAATAATCAAATTTGTTTCTGAAAATTATGGAAATTATATCGAAAAAATAGGAAATAAAATTTTAGTGGATAAAGACACCTTTGTTGTCTCTTTGACGGGTGATAGTTATAATAATAGTTGGGATTTTGATACAGCTAAAGATCCAAATTATTTGACAGACTTTCTTGATTCTATAGGACAGGATCAGTCTCAAAGAACTTTTATAAGATTTAATAAAAATGCAGATTGTGAACAACTAAAAGACGATTTTATAAATGCATTAATAAGTTTTAGTGAACAAAATCCCGACGGAAAAATCTATATAGATGTAAATGTTCACGGAAATATAGGCGGATTTAGTATTGGAAACGGTGTTTCTGTTACAAGCGAAGATTTTGCAAGTGCTCTTAA
>JAEELO010000111.1 GCA_016282705.1 Candidatus Gastranaerophilales bacterium
ATACAAGCTTTACAAATTTCAAAATCTGCACCGTGGTCTAAGTGAAGTGCTATAGGAACAGTTGTTGTTGCTAATGCTGCTTCTACTAATTTTATTAAATATGTTTGGTTAGCATATTTTCTTGCACCTGCCGAAACTTGAAGAATGATTGGTGATTGTGTTTCTTCAGCTGCTTCTGCAATACCTTGTAAAATTTCCATGTTGTTTACATTGTAAGCCCCGATAGCATATCCGCCTGCAAGAGCTTTTTTGAACATTTCGCCTGTTCCAACTAATTTTCTTTCTGTCATTAGAAAAACTCCTCTAGTTAAGTAATAATTAATACTACTTAAATTTACATCAAACAAAAAAACGATACAAGCAATGATGAGTTGTGTGCAAAATATATTATTATAATTTTTTATATAACTCGAAATTTTCTATAATTTACAGATAAAAAAGCATTATAGAGTTTCTAAATTTTGAATAGCGGGTATTCTATTTAATATGAACAATTGAAAGTTTGAAAAAAAAATGTTACAATCGGATACATAAAAGCGAATGGAGGACAAAATGTCAAAAGAAGACAACTCGGTAAGTTTTGGTGTTGGTCTTTTGTTAGGAGTTGTAGGCGGTGTTATAGCTGCTGTACTTTATGCTCCAAAATCAGGAGAAGAAACACGTAAAGATGTTGAAAACGTAATTACGGATTTGGCTCAAAAGTATACCCCTGAAATTAATGAAGCTAAGAAACAAGCTTTAACTTCAATTGATGTAATGCGTTACAAATTGGAAAAACAATATAATAAAATCAGTGAAACAATTAAAGCAAGACAAATAGCTAAAGCTAAAGAAAAAGAATCCATTGATTACGAAGTTAATTAGGAGAGGATAATGACCCCGGTATTAGAGTGTGTTATTGCGGTTTTTATAATCGTTTTAATAATAGTATTAGTAGTATTAACAATATACGCAGTAAAATTTCTTGAAGAAACAACTAAGACAATTGCAAGTATAAGAGAAGTTACAATCGTTGCAAAACAGGAATTAGAACCGGCATTAAAGTCAATAAACGGAGTTCTGAATTCTGTTAACGAAGTGACAAGTGCAACTAACAGAAATTTGGCAATGATTAAAAAAATAGTTGCAACTGCAATAGGTGCTTCGGTTATGGCATTCTCAAAAGTAGTAGCAAAAGAAAACGGCGGTTTCTTAAACGGATTAAAAAGCGGATTTAATTTATTGAAAAAAAGGAGATAAAAATGTCAATTGGTAAATTTATAGCAGGCTTTGCTATAGGCAGTATTGTAGGCGGTTTAATAGGTGTTCTTTTAGCTCCTCAATCAGGAGAAGAAACAAGAGAACAACTAAGTGATAAATCGAAAGAAATATGCGATAAAGCGCATTCTACAGTTTCTGAAATACAGAACAAGGCGGACGGCATAGTTAGTGATATGCAAGCAAAAGGTGAAGAACTTATATCCAAACTTCAAGATGTTATTAACAAACAAAAAGAAGTTTAATATTTTAATTTTAAAAAAGCGGAATTAATATTCCGCTTTTTTTTGTCTAAAAATTGCAATTCGGTTTTCTTCGTATGATAATATCCTTGTAGTTACATTACAATAAAAAGGATATTACTATGACTGAAACAATGTTATCAGATGTTACTTTAAAAGTAGATAGTTCAAATTTTTCAAAATATGTAAATAATGCAAAACAGGCAGTAGAAACTATCTCTGAAAGAGCAGGAAAAAATGGTCAATTTCTAAATTGGATTGGATTTCTTCCTGAAAATCAATTGAAAAATATTGATAATTTATATGATATGGCTGCAAAAGCAAAAGACAATAAATATACTGATTTAGCTATTCTTGGTATTGGCGGTTCAAGACATACAACAGAATCTTTAATTAAAATGATAGGAAAAGATGCAAATATCCATTTCTATTCATCAGTAGATTCCGAAAGCTTCAGAAGATTCATTAACAGTCTTGATTTATCAAAAACACAATTTTTGGTTGTTTCTAAATCAGGCGGAACAATTGAAACAACAGTTGCTTATGAAAATGCTAAAAAAGTAATGCAGGAATTTTTGGAAAGAGAAGACGTTTCAGACAGATTTATCGCTATGACAGATGTTTCTGCCGAAAAAAGTAATTTAAGAAGAATGGTTAATTTAGGCGACATAAAATTATCGGGATGTGTTCATGATGATGTCGGCGGAAGATTCTCAATTTTTGATGATGCTACAATCTTCACATTGGCATTTGCAGGAGTTGAAAAAGATGATGTTAAAGCAATGTTGAATGCTTCTTTGGATGCTCAAAAAGAATTTTTAAATCCTGATATTAATGCAAACATAGCACTTCAACAGGCAGCATTTAATGTTCAATCAAAATTAAGCGGAAAACAAAAACACTTTGTTGAATATTTTGGTGATGCATTTATGGGTACGACTTTATGGGAAAAACAATTAAAGAACGAATCCTTAAAAGCAAGAATTTCAACAGATACAAATGTAGGGCCGGGATACTTACATTATAATGCTGAAGCAGATTTGGACAGCGCTAATAAAGATTCTTTCTTCACGTTTGTATATGTAACTCCTCAGGAAAAAGTTACACGTGCCGTATTAACAGGTGTAATTAGTGCATATTCAAACATGCATCCTGTTTCAGTAGTTGAATTAAAAGATTTATCTTTAACTACATTGGCTAAATTCATTGAATTCAAACATTTTGAAACTTTATACACAGGCAATATGCTCAGACAAATTGAAGGCGATATAACAGCTGATAATGTTGCTCTTCCTGAAGTTTTACAACCGAATGTAGAAATCTACAAAAAAGAAGTCAGAAAAGCAATGGCAGAGTAAGATTATAATAAATTATAATAAAAAACGGAGCTTTAAGCTCCGTTTTTTTTATTGCATTTCTCCGAAGAAAAAGTCTGCTAATCCTTCTTTTATATCATCAATTTTTTCTTTTACACGATCACCCATTCTGGTAAAAACAGTTTCTTTGCGAATTGGTTTCGGCTTATAAAATTTAATTGGACCTCCTGCTACAACTTTACTTGCAGGTTTTTTTGCAAGAGGACTATTGGGTGTTAATTTTCTTACAATTTTTTGACCTAATGTATAATAAGGCTGCTGTGGTTTGTAGCCCATATTTGCATATTTATAAGGATTGTTGAATTTTTTTTGATATTCTAATGCTTTATGAATATGAGAATTCTTAATATCAGACATTAATTTATGTGTTTCCCACATATCAAGCGGTGTATTAAATATTTTGCCCATTTTATACTCCTTTTCTCATTTCTATAAATAGCATAAAGGATAATATTTTACTTATTAAAGACTAATTTTTACAAAATTTAAAATTATTATTACAAGAATTTAGGGATAACAAATTTTGTAAAAAATTATCTAAATACATATATATTCTTGTAATAACAGAAATACTTGAAAATAGGTTTTGTTTAATTTATAAATAACACATGAGACGTATAGTCATGGTAGGTAAAAAAGGAGTTAAAAAACTATGGTAAACGTAGCAATTAACGGATTCGGAAGAATCGGAAGAAACACATTAAGAGCAGCTATTAAAGAAGGAATCTTTGATAAAATTAATTATGTTGCTATAAACGATCCGGGTTTAAAACCTGAAGATGCAGCTCGTTTATTCAAATATGACTCAGTAATGGGTAAATTTGACGGTGAAGTTTCTGCTTATGAAGAAGGCATCATCGTAAACGGCAAAAAAATTAAATTTTTCGCAGAAAAAGATCCTGCACAACTTCCTTGGAAAGATTTAGGCGTTGAAGTTGTTGTTGAATCAACAGGTTTCTTTACAGACGGCGAAAAAGCAAAAGCTCACATTGCAGCAGGTGCTAAAAAAGTTATTATTTCAGCTCCGGCTACAAACGAAGATATTACTATTGTTTTAGGCGTAAATGACAATATGTATGATCCTGCTAAACACAATATAATTTCTATGGCTTCTTGTACAACAAACTGCTTAGCTCCCGTAGCTAAAGTTATTAAAGAAAAATTCGGTATTGTTAAAGGTTTAATGACAACAGTTCACTCTTATACAGGCGACCAAAGAATCTTAGACGCAGGTCATAAAGATCCTCGTCGTGCAAGAGCAGGTGCATTAAACATATGTCCTACAAAAACAGGTGCTGCAAAAGCTGTTGCATTAGTTATTCCTGAATTAAAAGGAAAATTAGACGGTTTTGCTATGAGAGTTCCTACACCGGATGTTTCTTTAGTAGACGTTGTATTTGAAACAGAAAAAACAGTTACTGTTGAAGAAGTTAATGCAGCATTAAAAGCTGGTGCAGACGGTCATGTATTATGCTACACAGAAGAACCGTTAGTATCTTCTGACTACATTGGTACTTCTCAATCATCTACAGTTGATGCTTTATTAACTCGTGTAATGGGCGGAAACCAAGTTAAAATTATTTCTTGGTATGATAATGAATGCGGTTACTCAACAAGATTAGCTGAAACTACATTAATGGTTGCTAATAAACTGTAATCTGTATTCGACAGAATAAGAAATTGAAAAAGGTTGTTTATAATTAAACAACCTTTTTTATTTGTTTTTTAATTCGTCAATTATTTTTTTATCATCATCTGATAATGTAAGATACATGGAATGTCCCGCTTTAAATTTACGAGGATATGCCATATAATCTCCGAATATTTTCTCTAAATATGTTTTGTATTGGTTAAAAACAGGAAACTTTTGGTTTTCAAACTCCATTTCGGAAAGAGGAAATGCCATATCTTTTGAGAAAAACCAATTTTTATATGAATGTGCATAATCTATACCATAGACGATTCCTGTTTCATCCGGATTATTAACACAATATAATCGGTCTCTACATTCTTGAATTTTCTTTGATAATTCTTCAAAAGAATTTATGCCTGCTAATTGATCTCTATCCGTTTCCTTCATTTTATTTGTTATTTCAACTTGTTTGTCTTCCTTGAGAACAGGACATAAATCATATGGAAAAATATCCACGAAAAGAAGCGGACATTTTTTGTGTTTTACTTTAAGTATTATATTATTTTTTTTATCGCTCTCAAAAGAAACATAAATATTACTATCTCTTGAAGTATTATTAAATGCATCAATTAGTTTATTATAGTCATCTCTAAGCATTCCCAAATCAATATCATCATCCCAAGGAATAAATCCTTTGTGTCTGATTGCACCTAACAATGTTCCAAAATCAAGCCAATAGGTTAAATTATTTTGTTTGCAAACATAATCAAATTCTTTCAAAAGAGCAAAATTTGCAAGCTGAATATCTCTTATTTGACCTGTTGCAGGTGGAATTGTTGTAATATCCGTATGATTTTTCTTATAATATGCAAACGGATTTTTATTCATTTTTTTTAATAATTCAAGTTTGAGAAACTTCATTTTTATACCAAATAAGTAAACAATTATGTGAGTTTCATCATAATCAGATACCGATAAAATTTTTTTGTATAAATTATTTCCCATTAACGTTTGCTCAAATCTTTTTACAGATTGAATTTTAGCACAAAAAATATCAAAGGGCATCATTTTTATACAAAATAGTAAAATAGGTAATTTTTATAGTTAGCAGAGAATTAGTGTATTTCCGTAGAGGAAATTCCGAAGCATACAAAATAAAAAAAGAGAAATACTTATGTATTTCTCTAAAAAATGCCTTGAGCCGGACTTGAACCGGCACCAGGGGTGAGCCTGATTGGATTTTAAGTCCAACGCGTCTACCACTTCCGCCACCAAGGCTTGTTCAAAATTTAATATAATATAAAAAATTTTTTATTACAAGTAAAAATTTTAAAAAAAAAGATATAAAAAAATAAAACATAAAAAATAGTTGTTAAAAATAGCTGAAGTATGGTAGAATAACGATAATAGGTAACAGTAAATAATTTTAAAATGATAAATTCATAAAGAACAGAATTAATATTTAAATATATAAATGCGCAGGTAACATCGCGCATTGGGAAGAACGAGGTATAGGACAATAAATAACGAATTACTCATACTTCTTGCGTTTGCGTTATTAGCTTTCTTTTTATTATGGCGAGATGCCAAAAGAGGCAGAAAAGAGAAAGAAGCACTTGAACGCGATTTAGAAGAAAAGAACAGTCTTTACAAAAAAGAAGCCATGCTCTCAGCAAAAGAAGCTGTTCAAAAAGATATCGAAAAATTTCAGGAAGAAACAAAAGAAAGAAGACAAGAATTATCCAGACTTGAATCTAAATTAACGAGAAAAGAAGAACAATTAGAAGATAAAGAAGTCGCAATTACAAATAAAGAAAATGAATTGCGAAAAAAAATGGATGAAGTACTTGATAAAGAAGACTATCTTGCTGAAGCAATTCAAAAACAGACAGCAGAATTGGAAAGAATTTCAGGGATGTCTTCCGAAGAAGCAAAACGTCAGCTTTTTGAACAATTAAAAGTTGATTTACAACAGGAAGCGAATGTTCTTATAAGAGAGAATGAAAATCATATAAGAGAAGTTTCTAATGAAAAAGCAAAAGAAATTTTAACAACCGTAATGCAAAGATGTGCAATAGATCAAGTTGTTGAATCCACAGTTTCGTCTGTAAGCTTGCCTTCTGACGAAATGAAAGGAAGAATAATCGGACGTGAAGGAAGAAACATAAGAACATTAGAAACACTTACAGGAGTTGATTTAATCATAGATGATACGCCTGAAGCTGTTGTTCTTTCTTGTTTCGATCCGGTAAAAAGAGAAATAGCAAAACTTGCATTGGAAAAACTGGTTTCGGACGGCAGAATTCACCCTGTTCGTATTGAAGAAATGGTAAATAAAGCAAGAGAAGAAATAGAACAAAAAATAAAACAAGAAGGTGAAAATGCTGCAATGGATATGGGCATTATGAACCTTAATAAAGAGTTAATAAAAACGTTAGGTCGTCTGTATTACAGAACAAGTTACGGACAAAATGTTCTTTTACACTCTTTGGAAGTCGGTCATATTGCAGGTATGATAGCAGCAGAAATCGGTGCTAATGTAAAAGTTGCAAAACGTGCAGGTCTGTTGCACGATATAGGAAAAGCAATTGACCAAGTTCAAGAAGGTACACATATTGAATTAGGTGTTGAACTTGCAAGGAAATATGGTGAAAGAGAAGATGTTATCCATGCTATAGAAGCTCACCATGATGACGTTACTGCAAATACAATAGAAGCAGTGCTGGTTAAATTAGCTGATGCTATTTCTGCAGGTCGTCCCGGTTCAAGAAGAGATACTTTAGAAATCTATATTAAGAGATTACAAAAACTTGAAGAAATTGCATTGAGCTATGAAGGTATAAAACAATCATTTGCCGTTCAAGCAGGAAGAGAAGTTCGTGTAATAGTTCAACCTGATAAATTTGATGATGCGGCTTCTTCAAGATTAGCAAGAGATATTGCAAAACGTATCGAAGAAGAACTTGATTATCCCGGACAAATAAGAGTTACAGTTGTTCGTGAAATCAGAACAACTGAAATTGCCAAGTAAGGATAGTGCAGGGATAAAGTAAATTTCAAGAGGCAAATTTCATAAGAAATAACTTTCAAATAAAAAATTAAAAATAAAAATGACAGATAAAATCAATATAATGTTTTTAGGCGATATAGTAGGTAAGACAGGAAGGCTTGCCGTAAGAGACTATATCGCCTCTTTAAGAGAGAAAAACAGTCTTCCGGATTTTATAATTGCAAATGTTGAAAATGCTTCGCACGGCTTTGGTCTGACTCAAAAAAATTATAATGAGTTATTGGAATATGGTGTTAATGCATTTACTTCAGGAAATCATATTTGGGATAAAAAAGAAATTTTTCAATATATAGATGAAGCGGATAAATTGGTTAGACCGATTAATTATCCTAAAGGTACACACGGAACAGGTTATAGAATTTTTGAAACCGAAAAAGCAAAAATAGGTGTAATAAATGTATTAGGACGAACCTTTATGGGGTTAATAGATTCCCCGTGGGAAATATTAAATGAAACTATAGAAAAAATAAAACAAGAGACTCCGGTTATTTTAATAGATATTCATGCGGAGGCAACTGCCGAAAAAATATGTATGGCAAAATATTATGCTAAGATGGGCATCTCTTGTATATTCGGTACACATACACATGTACAAACTGCAGATGAAAAAATATTGGAAGAAGGATGTGCTTATATTACGGATGCCGGATTTTGCGGAGATATAAACGGTGTAATAGGTATGGAATATGAATCATCAGTAAATCGACTGATAACAAACATCCCTGACAGGTTGGATGTTGCTAATTCGGGTGAAGGTCAGGTCAATGGTGTAATTGCTGCCGTTGATGTTTTGACAGGAAAATCCGAATCAATAACAAGAATTAATACAACAAATATTAGTGAGGAAATTATGATTATGAAAGGATAAGGAAGTGAAAGTCGATTTACATATCCACACATCCTATTCGGATGGGGCATTTTCTCCCGAGAAAATTGTCGACACCGCTTTAGATGTGGGACTTGGTGCAATTGCAATTACCGATCACGATAATGTGCTGTCACATAATATCGCTCTCGAGTATGCAAAAGACAAACCAATCGAAATTATACCGGGAGTTGAAATTAATACTCTTTATAAAGGCTTTGAAGTCCATATTCTCGGATATTTTATGGACTTAAATAACAGTGATTTTCAAAAATTAATAAAAAATCAACAACAGGCACGTATAAAACAAACAAAAGAAATTATTACATTGCTTGGTAAAAAAGAAGGTATTAAAATAACATTTGACAGTATTACAAAACAGGTTGCGGAAGGCGGTAGTATCGGTCGTCCGCATATTGCAAAAGCAATAACTAATGCAGGCGGAACATCGAGTGTAATAGAAGCTTATAATAAATACATTAACGATGAATCTCCGGTATATGTACAAAGAAAGACAGTTTCTCCTTTTGATGCGGTTGAAGTAATATATGATGCAGGAGGAATTCCTGTTTTTGCACATCCTTTTGATGTTGATATAGCTGATCAACTAACAAAAGAAATGATGAACTTTGGATTAAGAGGGCTGGAAGCATATCACAGAAAGCATTCACCTGCAATTATTGAGTATTTTTCTACACTGGCAGAGAAATACGGATTAATAATAACAGGCGGTTCGGATTTTCATGCTCCAAATCCAAACAACGGTAATATCATTATGGGTAAGAACTTTGTTCCAGATTGGATATATGATGAACTTATGAAAGAAAAAAGAAGAATGGAACTTGCAAAGTGAAATTAAAACCAAAGACGATTTTTAATATAACGGCAGGATTATTGATTATTGTTCTGATAATATTAATTATCCTGCCGTTTAATGTAAATAACCTTGATCAGGCTCAAAGAATAGCTATTTGGAAATCAAAATATGAGGATTTAAATTATTGTTTTTCACTTGTAAATCTTTATGAAAAAATTATAGTTCCTGACTCAACGGAAAACGGGAAAATTATATCGGAAGAAAATTTTTCGGAGAGGATAAAACCGTATTTTGATTTGGCCGAAAAATCAAAATTTAATAAAAAACGCTATAATTACAGAAAAATGAACGGGCGTCCCGTATTAAAGTCAAGCCAATTTTATTTTGATAAATTTTTTAAGAGTAAAGACGGAACTTTGCTTTCCGTAAGACAAAATGAAAGAGAAATCCTATCTGAAAATCAGCCGAGATTTTATATGTTTGTTGATATAAACGGAAAGAAAAG
Organism: Candidatus Gastranaerophilales bacterium; assembly: GCA_016282705.1. GTDB lineage: Bacteria > Cyanobacteriota > Vampirovibrionia > Gastranaerophilales > Gastranaerophilaceae > Avigastranaerophilus. The sequence goes on from JAEELO010000111.1 coordinate 9,766, forward strand.
ACCAAACAGAATCGGTCAGGATATATTTTTTATAAGTATATTTAAAAATCATATTGAAGCGCTCGGGCATGACCGTCCGTATTCTGCATTAAAAACTAATTGCTCTCCAATCGGAAGCGGTGTGTATTGCAGTGAATATTATATTTTAGGCGGAAGATTTTAGATTTGTACTTATATTATGTTCATGATAATTTAAAAACATAGATATATTAATAAAAACTAAAAGTTAAGGAGAAAAGAATGACAGAAAAAAGAGTATGGTTGTTCAAGGAAGGAAATGCACATATGCGTGCCGAGTTAGGTGGTAAGGGTGCAAACCTTGCAGAAATGACCAATTTAGGTTTACCGGTACCTCCGGGCTTAACTATTACAACTGCAACCTGTATGGAATATATTAACAACGGAAACAAAATGCCTGAAGGCTTAATGGATGAAGTAAAATATTACTTAAAAGAAGTTGAAGCACAAGCAGGAAAGAAATTTGGAGATACAACTAATCCGTTATTAGTTTCTGTTCGTTCAGGTGCAAGAGTTTCAATGCCCGGTATGATGGAAACTATTTTAAACTTAGGTTTAAATGATGAAACCGTTGAAGCAATGGTTAAATTAACTAATAACCCGAGATTCTGCTATGATTCATACAGAAGATTTTTAACAATGTTTGGTTCTGTTGCTTGGGAAATGGACAGACAAAAATATTTTGAATCAGAAGTAGAAAAAGTAAAAGCCAGAGAAGGTGTTAAAGAAGATACACAAATTTCTGCAGAAGGCTGGAAATCATTAATTCCTGTTTATAAACAGACTATTAAAGAAGTTACAGGTAAGGAATTTCCGCAAGATCCGTATGTACAATTACAAGAAGCTATTGAAGCTGTATTCAGAAGCTGGAATATTCCAAGAGCAGTAGCATACAGAAATATGAATAAAATTGACCATAATTACGGTACAGCAGTTAACGTACAAACTATGGTATTCGGTAATATGGGTAATGACTGTGCAACAGGTGTTTCATTTACAAGAAACCCTGCTACAGGTGAAAATAAATTCTATGGTGAATATCTGGTAAATGCACAAGGAGAAGACGTTGTTGCAGGTATCAGAACTCCTAAACAAATTGCTGAACTTGAAACAGATATGCCTGATATATATGAACAATATGTAAATATTGCAAAACAATTGGAAAAAGGCTATCACGATGTACAGGATATGGAATTTACCGTTGAAAGAGGTAAATTATGGATTCTTCAAACAAGAAACGGTAAAAGAACAGCAAAAGCAGCTATTAAAA
>JAEELO010000112.1 GCA_016282705.1 Candidatus Gastranaerophilales bacterium
AATTTTCTATTTAAATCTTCTTCATGGAAAATATTTGCACCTAAATAGACACTAACCAATGTTGAAAGTTGAAATAGTGCGAGAGCATATCCAACATTAATTTTAGAAAATACAAAATTTGTAGAATATTGCATTATCGCAGTCAATGTTACTAAAAGCAGTTGATCTTTAATTAACGATTTCGAAGTTGAAATTTTTTTGCCTGTTATAAAAAACACAGAAAAAATAAATCCGGCAATTGACCATAAAATAAATGATTGAGCAACTCCTGAAAGCAGTATAATTTTTTTAATAAAAATTGCTTCCGAAGCGGAAAATATCAGAGCTAAAACTCTATAAAATATAGCAGTTTTATTAAAATTTTTGGCCGGAGCAAATATAAAATAAGTACCTAAAATTATTAATATGATGCCAAGAACGGCTTTTACCGAAGGTACTTCGTTTAAATATAAAAATCCGATTAAGAGTGCAACAACTGGTTTGTAGGAGTTTATTGGAGCCAGAGATGAAAGCTCACCAATTGATAAGGCTTTTATAATATAATAATTTCCGAGTGCTCCCAAAATCCCCATAAATATGGTGTTTCGCAATAATTCATAAGAGAAATCGATATTAAAAAACGGTAGTATTAATACACTTAAAACAGTTAATCCAAAATAGGTATAAAAATTTACGATTGACGATGAAATTCCGTTTTTTGTCAGAATCTTTTGAAAAACATTGATGTAAGAATTGGAAAAAATTCTGGTTAATATCGCAGTCAGAGTGTAAAACATAAAACTATTATTGCATAAAAAAAACCACCCGGTGTGTGATTCGAGTGGGTTTTGTTTTCTGCATCCTAATGGTCTTTTTAGTGTTTATTATCTAGGAGTTTATATGATTTTTGGGGTCATTAGTTTTGCTATTTAGTGTTTCGGCTACACTTAAAGTGTGTAATATTATTATTGCACATAAGAAAAATAAGTCAAGTAAATTGTTTTCTAATCATTTTTATAATGTTGATACCAGCTACAGTCCAATAAATTAAGCAATTTTCCTCTTTACAAAACTTAATATAGTATTAATTATTTTTATTAATAATTGTAAATTTTACAACAAAAAGTGCCCTCCTATATGGAGAGCACTTTTTAAACTGATTAATACTAATCATCTAAAGACTGATAACCAGCTTTATGCGATTTTAAAAGTACACCTCTTTTTGATGTTTGAATAAAATCTATCATTTTTTCAATGTATTCATTCATCGGAATTTCAGCTTTAATCTTTTCAATAGCTTGAGATGTATTGTATTCTTCTGAAATTAAAAGTTTGAATGCTTCATTTGTAGCTGTTCTGACTTCTTGGGAAATACCTCTGCGTTTCATTGCTATAACGTTTAGTCCTCTCGGTACTGGTGGTCTGCCTTCACCTTTTGAGTATGGCAGTATATCTTGACGAGAAGCTGAAAAACCGCTGATAATTGCCATATCACCGATTCTGATATTTTGATGGAAGACACTCATACCACCTACGAATGCACCAAAACCGACATGAACATGTCCGCCTAAAGTTACTAAATTTGCCAATATAACTTGGTCTTCAAGAACACAGTTGTGTGCAACATGTGAACCAACCATTCGCAAGCATTTGTTACCTATTCTTGTTGTCAAATCTCCGCATGCTGCACCTCGGTGAATTGTAACGTTTTCTTTTATTATTGTATCATCTCCAATAATCACTTTTGTCGGCTCACCTTTGTATCCTAAATCTTGCGGCTCTGAACCAATTGTTGAAAATGGTGATATTGTGCATCTTTCACCAATTTCTGCGTATTCAATATAAGCATTGGCGATTACTCTTGTATCTTTGCCGATTTTTACATTTTCACCTATTACAACGTTAGGACCTATAATCACACCTTCTGCGATTTCAGCGGAAGGATGTATAACTGCTGACGGGTGAATTGAATTCTTTTCTAAAACTGAATTTGTCATCCTCTTTCTCCATATCAAATTTACTACAGTTCAAGTATATTATAAAAATTTTAATTTCTTTAAAATATTTATATAATATTAATATGGAATAATAATTATTTGCCAAATCGACGGTTTCTTTTATGATATTCTGTTATACATTCGGCTAAAGCTGTTTTATTAAAATCCGGCCAAAAGTCTTTTGTGACAATAATTTCAGAGTATGCGATTTGCCATAAAAGGAAATTGGATATTCTCATTTCACCTCCGGTTCTTATAAGCAAATCAGGATCAGGAATATTTGTAGTATATAAATAATTTGAAACGACTTCTTCAGTAATTTCCTTTATATTGTTGTTAACTATGCGTTGAACTGCATTTACAATTTCCGAACGAGCTCCGTAATTGAATGCAATCTGGAGATGTACGCCATTATTTTTTTTAGTTTTTTCTGTTGCATTATGTAGTATTTTTTGTAACTTTGTACTTAGTTCGCTAGTATTTCCTATAAAGGACAATACTACATTATTCTCATTAAGTTCATCAAGTTCATTTGTCAGAGTCTGCCCTAACAAATCCATTAGAAATTCAACTTCTTCCGGTTTTCTGTTCCAATTTTCAGTTGAAAAAGCGTAGACTGTTAAATATTTAACACCGAACTCGTTGCAGGCACGTAATATTGTTTTAAGAGCTTCTACGCCTTTTTTGTGTCCGAAAGCTGACGGTAAGTTCTTTTCTTTAGCCCAACGTCTGTTACCGTCCATAATTATCGCTATATGTCTTAAATTACATTCTTTTACTATCTCTTTTATATCTTCCATGAATTATACCTAGTAGTTTTCAAGCATTTCAAATATTTTAAAAACAGGTGTTTTTAATGATTCGAGATTCGCTTTTTCATCAAGTTCCAGAGTTATAGTAGGAATATTTCTTTCAATTCCCGCCCAAGTCCCAAAACTTCCAGGAGTAGGATAGCCAATAGATTCTTCTACAGGATAACCTATTATATTGGAAATTTTTTCGGATATATCGCGCGCATTTCCGTCATAATTTACTACTTTGTACGGAGCATGTAAAGTCAATATTAATTTGGGTTTAACTTTTTCTACCAAATTTATAATAAAT
>JAEELO010000113.1 GCA_016282705.1 Candidatus Gastranaerophilales bacterium
ACCACATTATCCTACGCATTCGTTCATAGTCGCACTTTGCGCCGACGGATTCAAGAGAATCATCGACGTGTTCTCCACCACGACATGCCTGTACAACGAAAAGTTCACCTCATATATGAACGCATCCGAATGGAGGCTTGAAAAATGGGTGGATGACGACAATGGTGGACGACAGGCGTTCATGTTCTGCGGAGCATCAATGCCTTCTCCAAAATGTGGATTCTTGGAATTTTCCAAAAACGTGATTAAGACGTTCAAGGACGTATAGATGAAAACAAAAAAGCCACGTGGAAAAATCCACGTGGCTTTTATTTTTATTTTATTTCATTATTTTCCAGAATTGATGATTTCCTCGTACTGGTCATAGACCTTCTTCGGTGGCTTCTTGCCGTCGGCAACCTTGTGATACTGCTGTTGCATGAACTTGTCGGCACGTGCCCAAATGTCGCACTCGCCGTTCTCGATGAACACATAGTCGCCTGGAACGAATTTCTGTCCACCGAACTCCATGTGCGCAGGAGCATCCTTCGGAAGACGGAAGCACTGGAACGTCGCTCCACCAGCAGCAAGATGATGCTCGAACGTGAATTCAACTCCACAGACTTTCTTCTTCAACGTCTCGCCGTCGGCAACCTTCGTCTCATAGTTCTTTCCGAACTTGGCTTCCTTGACAATCCAGAACTCGCCTGCATCTGCACCGACCTTCGCCGTGCATATCCAGTTTCCTGCGACCTTGTACGAATCATCGTACTGACCTTCACGGGATTCCATTTCCTGAATCTTGGAAACATCATCCTCCGTAATCTGATGAGCAAAGACATCCGATTTCGCCACTTCAATCGTATTGTCTGGACCACAGTCATTTGTGGTGACGAAATTGAAATTCTCGTCTGCGACCAGAGACTTCGCCAATTTCACAAGTTTCTTTGCGATTTTCACATTCTTTTTCATTGCCGTTCTTCTCCTTGCTGATTTTTATTGCCTTCTTCAATTGTTCCAGTCCAACCACATTCAGGACAGTACCACGTGTCTGGCTGTTCGTTCATTTCCTTCAGAACGTTCTTCTTCGCTTTCTCGCCTTCCTCGTTGAAGCCGTTTATCATCTGCTCGACTTCCTCCTCCTTGAAACCACAGTCCTCAAGCTGGCTCTTCTCAAGCCCCATCAGGAACACCTTCAATTCGTCATCCTTCCAGAACGACATCTCAAACGTCCTGTTGTCAAGGTAACGGAGTTCTCGCTTCTTTTCGTCGGAGAGTTCGCCGACCTGAACTATCTTCGCACGACGCATCTTCAAGCGCTTCAATGCGTCGTACACAAGCGTCCCACAGAGAATCTCGTTGCCAGACACGACCAGTGGAGAATACTGCCCGTATGTGATGATGGAGTGGACACAACGGTCTAGCTGGTCGGACGAGTGCTTCCTTTTAAGAAGTTTCGTCTTGCGCAGTTTACTCAATGCCATTTCCTGTATTTCCATTTTCGATGCTCCAATTTTGTGCCTTTGCAAAAGCATTGCACAATGCATTGCGCAGGTTCGTGTCCTTTTCCTTGAATGACATCGATGTTCCAATGATTCTGACAGTCATCTCATATGTATATTCATAAATAAAATCACACGATTTCGCATTCATGAGATGCTGTTGAATTCTCAGAAGAAAATAAATATCATTATGGACTTTCACGAAATTCTTCCAATGGGACAACGAGCCACGCTCTTCACTGAAATCGTTTTTCTTCATGAAATTAATGACATCATTGAAGTTTCTTCCATTTGGAACCATCTCAGGTGGAATGCCGAAAACATCAATGAACATCATTGTGCCAATGATGCCAAGGTCATTGCATTCGCTTTTCAATTCGTCCATTATTCCATTAAGACTCCGATTTCAATGCGTCGAAAAACAACCCGACAAGATTGTCGCCACTTTTCTGATATTTCACGAGATTGTTGAACAACATGTTTACCTGATATCTGTATGGTTGGTGACAGTTATACACCTTAACAACGAGTCTATATTGCAATCCATTCAATTCAAATTGGTTGCACTCGAAATTAGTCCCCACGCTGGTCTGCCACCATGCCGTAAATATTCCACAATGCCTCAGCATTTCAATGGCAACGCCACGGTCTGTCTTCTGAAGCGATAGCTCATGTGACGGCGAAACACCGAACAATGTCTGAAATAGCATTTCGCCGACGACCTCGTTTCCATCTGGCTTCACGCATTCCGTCAATTCAGTCAAGTCCATAGATATTCTCTGACCTCTATGCACAGATGCAGATACTTCTGCTTCTGCCGTTCGATTTCGCTTTCAAGCCAATGCAATTTGTTCGACACGAAATTCTCGACGAAGATGTTGTTCCTGTCTCCGTCAAGATACTGGTCTAGGATTTCCCATTTGACTTCCTTCCCATTGAAGAAGTCGAGAGTCGTCGGGCAGTCTGTCTTGTCGAACACGATTTCCCTGTATCCCTCTTTCTTTGCAGGAATGCTCTTCATTGTTCCAGCAACATAGTCGCACCAGAACGACAGCAGATAGGACTGGTCGTTGCAAAGCCTGACATAGTCCTCCTTCCACCAGTGGTATATCTCCTTGATGATGTCCATGACATACTTCCCTTCGTATTCGGGAAACAAAACTGTCATCTTGGAGCCGTCCATGTTCAAGCCTTCACCGTACTTGTGCCCGCAGTCGTTTCCTTCATCGTCCTTGTACCAGACGACATGCTCCTCTGGCTTCTCCTTCTCAATGAAGAACGTGATAAGCTCCATGTTCGCCTGAAGCATGCGCTCGCTCACATCGCTGTATTCATGGAGCTTGATTCCATGCTATTTCACAAGGTCATACCTTTTGAATAGGAAATTGCGCAAATCATATGCAGGATAGACCCAGTTCTTGAAACCCTCCTGCAATCTCCACCACACGATTTCATACCAGTGTGGTTCGCCGAACATATCCTCTATTGGAATCCTAGTCATTGTTCCTCCAAGACACAGAGTATGTCGCTGTCAAACAGAATCCTGTAAACATTCCCGTCGCTGACTACCTCGATTCCAGCATAAGCCTCTGCAATCACCACATCTCCGACATTTACTTCATCGACATCATCTGCGACTGCGATGACCTTGTTCTTTGGAAATTTCTCGGTATGGGACTGTGGAATGGCAATGACGCCATTCTGTTCTTCACGGATTTCCTTCACAAGAACACGGCACGGCATCATGTGAATCGTTTCGAGATAATCTTCGAATCCACCACCCGTGAAAACGAGCCGTCTTTCGTTGTAGTCGGCGAGAGCCTTGCGCTCCTGTTGCGCAAGATACATTGCAAGTTTCTCCTTGAACGATTTCTGGTTCGCCTTCCTCTCCTCGGCGGTCCTCTTCAGGCGCTTCTCCTTCTCCATCTGCATTCTCTCGATGATGTTGTTCTTCTCATTCTCGATATCCTTCAGCTGTTGGAGAGTGTTCTGGTTGTGCGTAGGAACCATGTTGCTTAGACCGACAGCCTTCTGCTTTTCTTTTAGCTCCTCGTTCAGCTTCTCAGGCTCGGTTTCAAGAATTCTCTGCTTGGTTCCGTCTGTTGTTATTCCAATTGACATTCTGCTACTCCTACATTCTGACGACCTCGAAGCCGTCACGTGTGTCATTGACTTTCATGATGATTCCCTCATCCACTGGATAGTCGTCGCCACAACCCCATCCACC
>JAEELO010000114.1 GCA_016282705.1 Candidatus Gastranaerophilales bacterium
AAGCTCCAAATAATTTAATTTTGAAAGGAATTAAGGATATGGAAGAACACAAACACATTCATACAAAAGAAGTTATAAACAGACTCTCTCGTGCAACAGGACACCTGCAAGCCGTAAAAAATATGATAGAAGAACATAAAGACTGCTCTGATGTTTTAATTCAATTATCTGCGGTAAAATCGGCATTGAATAAAATCGGACAAATTATTCTTAAAGACCACATTGAGCATTGTATCGTAGATGCTGCTAAAAATGACGATAAAGAAACTCTTGAAAAATTAATGAAAGCAATCGAGAGGATTGTATGAAAAAGGGTATATTTCTTGCAATTTTAGCGGCGGTGCTTTACGCAATAAATGCACCGTTTTCAAAAATATTGCTTAATTATATTGAGCCAACCATTATGGCAGGGCTTTTATATATCGGAGCAGGTCTTGGAATGGGGGTAATTTCTTATGTAAGAAAACAAATCCATGCACCTGAAGAAAAAAGCCTTACAAAAAAACAATTACCTTATATAATTGCTATGGTTGTACTCGATATTTTAGCCCCGATTTGTTTACTTATAGGTTTAAAATCAACAAGTGCCGCTAATGCTTCACTTTTAAATAACTTTGAAATTGTCGCAACGGCTTTAATTGCATTATTCATATTCAAAGAAAAAATCAGCAAAAGATTATGGTTTGGAATTTCCTTTGTAACTCTTTCTTGTGTTTTATTATCGGTTGAGGATTTGAGCTGTTTAAAGTTTTCAATAGGTTCATTATTTATACTATTAGCTTGTATATTTTGGGGAACAGAAAACAACTGTGCAAAAATGTTATCTAATAAAGACCCTCTGCAAATTGTTTTATTAAAAGGTATATTTTCAGGTGGCGGGTCGTTAATAATAGGTTTAAGTATAGGTGAAAAATTCCCTCAAACTCTGTGGGTGATTTTGTCTGTTTTATTGCTTGGATTTGTAGCTTACGGATTAAGTATTTTCTTTTATACTTACGCCCAAAGGTTATTAGGGGCAGCAAGAACAAGTGCGTATTACGCAATAGCACCTTTTATAGGAACAGCGTTATCGTTAATTATATTTAGAAACATGCCAACTTCTTATTATTTCATAGCACTATTTTTAATGATAATTGGAGCTTTGTTATCTTCAAGTGATGAAAAAATACTTGAATAAATAAAATTATCTACTTAATTTGAATTTTTTTACAGACAAAATTAAATTAAAATTCCAACAAATTCTCATCTCAGGTGAAACACTTTCTCATCTCAAGTGAAACTTTACAGCAAGCTTTTGTACAGCTATTTATACAAAAAATCAAATTGCATAAAAAATCTGGCTACATAACATTAATGATCTATATTCAAATATAGCAAATATGATGAAGAAAATTGTTTTTCTTCTAAAATGTGATATTGGTCTTTCCACTTACGTAAACATTTTGTTATCATATTATCAGATGAATAGTCATCCGAATAAAAAAACCAATAGCTATTATTTGGTTGAGTTATATCGTATAACTTTTTTTCGCAATCTTTATATATTCTTACTGTATCATCGGTATATATTTCTTTATTAGGATTAAATTTATATATTTTTTTATAATAATTGTACTCTGTAGTAGACGCTTCGTTTATAATAACAGTATCACTGGATTTATATTTTTCTACTAATTCTTTCATCATTCCAGAAGGATCAGGACAAAAGCCGCCTGCGAATCTGCAAAACCAAATATTATTATGATAGCAATGCTTAAAATATGAGAAGTTATATCCGCTAAAAGCTATAATGAATAAAATTATAATGATTGTAGAAATAATTTTTCTATCAATTGATATAAAATCAATGCTTTTTGTTAGAAATATAATAATAATTGGCAATGCAAACAAAATGCTTCTTCCATATAACGGATATATATGACAAAACGATGCAATTATAATAATAGGAAGGATTAAAAATAATAACAAATTTTCTTTTTGCTTATAATTTTTTGCAAATAAAAATATACCAATAGAAATTAACATCAAATATAATACCCAATGCAAGCAAGGATTAAAATAGTATTCTATTACATGTTTTAAAATTATAAAATTATTCACAAAATCACTTGATAAATAACTATTTCCCCATATATGACCCGAACATTCTAATATTGCTATACGTTGTGGAAGTAAAGCTTTTGTAAAATAGAAATAGGACATAACAATCATTGGAGCTTGTATTATCAACAAATTTTTTAATTCTTTTCTGTATAAAATAAGTTCTCTTAATATCCAAGCAAATATCAGAAAATATGTAGTTAAAGAAAATAGAGGAAATAATATTGAAATAACAACATAAATTACTATATCTTTCTTTTGAATATTTTTTACAGATATTTTATTTAAAATCATAAATAAAATCATAAAGCACAAAACATCGGAAGAATATTGTTTTAATTCTTGTGCATAATAAATAAAATGTATATTTACAGCAAAAAACAAACTAGCAGCAATTATGGATATAGATTTTGTTAAAAACTGTTTTGAAAAAAAATAAAAAACAGGTATTGAAATTATAGATGCTAAAAAAGGTATAAATCTTAATGTCAATTCACGAAAACCGAATGTATTTACAATTAATTTTTCAAGCATTAAAAACAGTGGCGGTGCAGATTGGCTATATAAAAGTGTTGAAAAAAAATCAAAAAATCCCCTATTGTATATATTCTCAAATAAATAACATTCATCCAACCATAATGACCTTTGATACAAATAAGTATTACATCTAAGAAAAACACCTAATAAAAAAATGATTATAAAAATCAAAATATATATGCAATATTTTTTGTTATTCATAGTTTTTTATTCTAGCATTAATACCGTGTAAAAGTAAACATATAAAAAGCATTACACACAATACGAGTTTATAATTTGTTTTATCTTTCCTCCAAATTATAATTTAAAATGAAAATTTATAACATACTTTTTCATAATATTCTAACGATAATTTTTATTAAATATTTGTAATTTTCATATATAGGGGGTTTAAAAATAAAAATAATATGTTATAATATTAGTAGTAAGGAGTGTGAAGGAACATGATAACATCAGTAGCAGCAATGCAAAATGCCATCTTAGCACAAAATATGGCAACATCTAACATGATGGGTGCAGCTAATGCTATGTTGTCTACCGTCGCTTTCGGTAACAGTCAGCCATTGCGTCCTTCTTTTGCTCAATCGGCAGATGTTTTTGAACTTCAAATGAAAGCTAATGAAACAAAAATGTCTGTTTATCAAAAAATGGTTGAAGCTTTAGAAAAAAGCATTGGACAATCAATTAAAAGATCCACACCTCATTTCGGCGGACTTGATTACAAAGCATAATTATTATGCACCCTTAACTTTTGAGCATATGTCTTACATATGCCATAATTTCTCTTGAAATTTATAGCCGAAAAATAGCTACAAACTACTCGAATAATATTCTTTTAGACTTCCCTCTATTTTCAGGTATGGTTTTCAAAGGAATAAATTTTATTTTTGGAGTAATTGTTATACTGGCCTTTAATGATTCTACTATTGATTTTTCTAAATTAATTAATTTAGATTTATTATTAATAATCTCATCTTGTATTTCAATATCAACAGTTAATTTTTTTATCGCTTTATCGGTAGTTATATGTATTAAATAATTAGTAGCTGAATTCAGATGCTTATATATGCATTCTTCAATTTGTGATGGATAAATATTTACTCCGTTAATTATAATCATATCATCAATTCTGTGAGTTATAGGTTCAATTTTAATATGAGTACGTCCGCAAGGACATTGCTCAGGAATTATCCTTGTAATATCACGAGTTCTATACCTTATTAACGGCATTGCTTCTCGTTTTAAATTAGTAAGAACTAATTCTCCATATTCCCCTACAGGAAGAATTTTATTAGTATCAGGATCGACAATTTCCGGATAAAAATAATCCTCATTTATATGAAGTCCGGAATGCATATGACATTCACTTGCAATATGTGTCGCAAATTCAGTCATTCCATAAAAATTATATATCTCAAGATTATATTTTTCTTTTGCCAGTTGTTGAAATTCTTTTGTTAAAGGTTCTCCGCCGGTTAAAGCTATTTTTAGGGAAATATCTTTCCATTCATTTTCAGAAATCACTTCAAGCAAATGCTGAAGATATCCCGGAGTTGAAAAACAATAATTTGCTTTTAATTGTTTTAATAAAGTAATTTGCCTTTGTGTATTTCCGGGGCCTGAAGGTATTACAGATGCACCTAACCCCATTGCGCCATGATAGCATCCCCAGCCTGCAGTAAACAGGTTAAACCCTATCATACATTGAATAATATCTTTAGATGAAAGACCTGTATGTGAATAATGAAGTTTTTCATTTTCCGTATATAATATTAAATCTTTTTCTGTAGAATAAGAAAGTGTCGGAATACCTGTAGTACCACTTGAAGCATTTATCCTTACAAGTTTTTCTTTCGGGCAGGATAATAATTGGTATGGAAAGGCATCTCTTAAATCATTTTTCGATAAAAAAGATAATTGTGAAAATTCAGATAAAGATTCTACTCTATCAGGTAATTTATTCTTATAATATGGTGTATTTTTTACTTTTGATAAAATTTTGTTTATTTGTTTTAATTGATAATTCTTTAGTTCTTCAATAGGTAAAGTTTCCTTTTTTTTATATAAAATTTTCATATACTTTCCTATAAAGTTATTTTCATCCATAAAGTATTATTGTATACTAAAAACAGTATATATATAAGGGATATTAAGATTTGTTATGGATGATTATATAATAGAAAATGTTAAATCTTTAAATAAAACTGCAATATTTGAAATATTACAATATAAGGATGAAAAACAACAGAATTTGTTTCAACTGGCTAGAAATATTCGTAATAACAGTAAATTTAAAAACAATGTAGAATTAAGAAGTGTTATAGAATTATCTAATATTTGTTCGCAAAAGTGTAATTATTGTTATATTGCAAAAGATAAAAAATCTCTTTATCGATTAGATAAAGATGTTATTTTAAATCGATTAATCAACCTTATTAATATTGGACGAAGAACATTTTTACTACAGTCAGGTGAATATCATAATCAGGAATTTATTGAAGATATTGCATATTGTTGTAAAAAGAGTATGGAATATTGTCCTGAAATACGACTTATACTATGTTTAGGTAATTTATCATATGACCAATATAAATTATTATATGATTCCGGAGCTTCAAGATATATCCTAAAATTTGAAACTTCAAACTATAATCATCATAAATTTTGTCGCCCTTCCGATACGATAGAAAATCGGTTAAATCATATTAAAACTTTAATAGATATAGGATATAAAGTTGGAACAGGAAATATTGTTGGCTTACCAAAACAAACTTTTGATAATTTATACGAGGATTTAGAATTAATAAACAGCTTAGATCTGGCAATGGTCAGTTCTACAAGATTTGTTTCAAATCCGTTATCTGTTTTTGGGAAATATAAAAATGGAGATATAAATTTATCTTTGAATTTTTTATCCATTTTAAGAATTTTAAAACCTGATTCATTAATTCCTTCAACAACATCTTTGGCTATGAATAACGATAACGGTCAACTTAATGGATTAATGGCAGGATGTAATACGATAACAATTCATGACGGAACACCAAAAGAATTTCAAAAAAATTATGCAATATATTCTCAGGACAGATTCTCTCCGGGAGAATTATATTGCAGGAATATTATTGAACAATGTGGCATGAATGCAGTTAAATACCTAATATAACTTAAGAAAGTTAACTATGAACCAAGAAAATAAACAAAATGATAATATAGAATATGAATTTAAGATATTATATGCTTTTTCTATATTTTTTATAGTTATGGGACACGGTGGCGGAGGAGCAATTTCTTTTTTTAACGAATTATTTCCTTTTTACTCTTTTGCAATATCACCATTTTTATTTACATCAGGATATTTTTATAAAGAAAAATATGAATTAAATATTAAAGAATTTCTCATTAAAAAATTTAAGAAACTTATTGTTCCATTATATTTATGGAACTTCTTTTACGGATTTCTTACTTGTATAATTCAGAATTTTGGATTTTACACTCAAAATACCGTTAATATAAAAACTCTCCTTATTTCTCCATTGTATGACGGTACACAATTTTCGCTATATTTATGTTCTTGGTTTATTTTTCCTCTTTTTATTACCTACGTAATTAATATAATTGCAAGAAAGATATCAAGTCGTTACAATTTCAGAGATAAAGAATATATTTTTGCTATTTGTGCATTATTAATTGGATGTTTTGGAATGATTCTTTCCAATAATAAATTAAATACCGGATTTCTCTGTCTTTTAATAAAAACTTGTCTATTTATACCATTTTTTGAATTCGGTATTTTATATAGAAAATATAAAAATAAAAAAATATTTTCCTTGGACAATTTATCATACTTTTCTATAATATTTATTTCTGTATTGGTAATTCTATATACAAATAACGGTATAATGCCTTGGATAGAGCCGGGAGAAGCAAACCTTAGTGTCGCTTCTACTTTTGTACTAATGCCTTATATTACAGGAATGCTTGGAACTGCTTTTTGGTTAAGAATTTCACAAATTTTAAGTCCATCCATAGGAAAAAGCAAATATATTAATATATTAGCCAACAATACTTATCCTATAATGCTGCATAATATATTTGGTTTAAGACTTTCTTATATATTTTATATAATATTACATACCTATACAAATCTTTGTCCCAATTTTAATATGTATGAATTTAAAACAAATATATGGTACACATATTCAATAAATGATATTCCTCAGTTTCTTATTTTAAATGTAATTTTTGCTATAGTATTTTCAATTTTAATACAAAAAGCAGCTATAAAATTAAAAGACTTCTTTTTTATTAATATAAAGAATTTTTGGGAGAGAAGTTTTTAAACTCAATTTTTGGAGTTTTTGTTAGAATAGGAACGTAGAATCTGCAGGCGGACTTGATTACAAAGCATAATTATTACGCACCCTTAACCTTTTGAGCATATGTCTTACATATGCTATAATTTCTCTTGAAATTTTTTCATTAAAAATTTAGGTTAGTTTTATATCAAAGGATAAAATTATGAAAAATAATCAAGATAAACCGATACCTATATCTTTAGTTTTATTTGTTATTACTGTAAGTGTATTAATATTCTTATATTTAAAACATCCTGTGGATACGAAGCTGGATAAAGCAAAAACATTTGAAGAACAACTGGAATTTTCAAATCACGAAAATGAAAGACACAATAAAGCAGGCTCTCCCAATGAAAAAACATCCAAAGTAATATATGTTAATAACGATCTTAAAATTCCGCAGGCCGTACCAACAATAGAGGTTCAACCGCCGGTTCAATCTCAAACCAGAGGATTTCTTGATTATAATCATCTTCTTGATGAATTAAAGAATTATCAAACTAAAAGTGAATCATCTGTTCAAATTGTAGTTAATAAATTATTGGAGTTTAAAGGATATCCTGCCGGTATTGTTAGAGTAGTTGCAACCGAAATAGACCAAAGCAAAGCCAAAATGCAAGATAACTATATGGTTGCAAATTTCGATTTTTCTTCAGGTAATTTAAAAATAAGTCCTAAAATGTTATTTGAGTTAGATAACAAAATGCTTATTGCTATTCTTGCACATGAACTTGACCATTTTGATAAACTTGCTAATACTTGTAAATCTATGGGCGTGGTAAATTTCAGACAATTATTTAAAGATAACGGAATACCTATTGATGAAAATTTTTGGACAAGAGCAACTTTATATGCTAAAGATGCAAATTTTGATGCTAATTTATACCAAGATGCATTAAAAAGATTTATAACTCAAAATGATGTTGAAAGAACCAGCTCATATGCCGATTTCTACAGATTATCGGAAACTATGAGAAATCCATTGGAAACAAGCGCATATAAAGAATCTGATTTTGTCTATAATTATTATGGAATAAAAATGACAGAAGGCCCGATAAAACGTCTTACAAAGAAATTTAATGATGTTGATTGGGCAATTTATAATTTAACTCAAAAAGACAAATATATAGAAAATGAAAGAGTAGCTTTATTTGATTATTTCTTTAGTCAGGCAATTATAAATAAACTTCCTCAATTTAAAAAAGAATATGAAAATTGTATTAAATATAATGACGGAGATTTAACAAAATTCTGGCTTGCTTATGAAAAAAGTATGAGCAGCTTCTATCAAAAAGGAACTATGTCGGATGAAACATATAATACAATATATTCCTTATTAACAGAAACAGAAGAACAAACAAAAAAAGCTTTAAGTAAACAACAAATAGAACAAGCCATAAAATTTAAAATTAATACATTAAGCTCAAATCTTGTTTATCATTCTGCAGAAAAGAATTTAAGATTATTTCTTATTGATTATTTAAAGTATATAAAAGCTAATGGTATTGAAGATAATCCGCAAGAACTAAAGAGCATAATAAAACTGTTATGTATGGACAATAAATTATATACAAGTGACAAAAACAAAGAAATTTCACTCCACGACCTGACAATTCCTTCTGAATTAAAAGAGATATACGGACTCGGTGAAAGTAAAAAAGGTAAATTCCTTTTCATATATAATAATCCCGAATTCCAAAGATTGAAAAACGAAAATATTTCAGAACAACAGCTTCTAATCAATTTAATAAATCAAAATAGAATTGATTTAAGAGTTAAATAAATAACTATTAAATATAGGAAAGTTTGAAAAAATTTATATTTTTCTTTTCTTTACTCTTACACCTTCAACTTCATATACATTTTCAATTGCGATAAATGCTCTGGGGTCTGTTTCTTTTGCTATTTCTTTAAGTTTTTGAACCTGCAAACGGGAAATTACGCAATATACAATACGTTTTTTTGCTCCGGAGTACCCGCCTTCCGCATCAATGTACGTAACACTTACGTCCATTTTTTCCATTATGTCCTTACCTATTTCTTCGGAATAGTCAGTTATAACAAATACGGATTTAGATTCATTTAAGCCTTCAATAACAACATCCATAGTTTTATATGCAACAAAGTATGTAACTATTGAATATAATGCGTGTTGCCAATCATAAACAAAGCCTGCAACCGTAAATATAAATAAGTTTATAAACATAATTATTTCACCGACAGAAAACGGTATTTTTTTAGTTGCATATATAGCAAGAATTTCCGTGCCATCAAGTGAAGCACCGTTTCTTATTACAAGACCTACACCTGAACCAAGTATCAAACCGCCAAATATAGAAGCCAAAAATAATTCCAAATCAGGAATTATACACTGTCCGTGAAATACTCCGCCAAACCAAGTTACGCCTATTGCAAATATTATAATTGCGTAAAAAGTTGAAAAAACAAATCTTTTTCCTAACTTTTGCAATGCTAAGATTACAAATGGTAAGTTTATTGCAACAATGAACATACCTAAAGGTTTTGATGTTAATTTATTTATAATCATTGAAACACCGGTTATGCCTCCGTCAATAATATGACTCGGAACAAAAAAGGCTTCAATTGCAAATGCATATATTAATGCACCTATTGTAAGTAAAATATAATCTTTTATATAAGTTCTCATAAAATCTCCCACAAAAATTATACAATATAGCATCGTTTTTAAAAAGATTTAATTGAAAAATTATTATAGTTTGATTATTATTAAACTATGAGTTTATTTTGCAAAAAAAGAAACATTAATATAATTCCGTTAGGGCAAAATTGTATGCCACGTACAATTTTAACAAGATGGAAAGTAAAACCGCTTAAAATACAGGGAGAACCTTCATATCCTTTTGATATGGCTGTATTTGGGATGAAAGAAGTTACAAAAACATTAAGAACTGATTTTAATGAATTTTTTAATGATTTGGAATATAACGGCAAATACTGGATTAAAGCTCCTAATTGTATTGAATTCAGTCATGATAAACGATTTAAAAAAAATGATAAAGATAAATTAATCAATCAATATTTAAACAGAATTGAAAATTTCCAAAAAGCCATGAAATCAGCAACTCCTGTTTTGTTTGTTCAAATGCCGGGAGATTCTGAAGATATAATGTCCTTGTATGCTCAGCTTTTACGCATAAGAAGCGGCAGACCATTTTCTGTTGCAGTAATTGATACACATGATGTTGTACACAATATAAATTTAGAAAATGTTTATATTTTAAAATTGCCTTTCCCCACAGAAGATTATGCTCCTAATTGGTGGAAAAGAGATTATTATACAAGTGTTAAAGGTAAAATTTTTGAACAAAGAATAGCGGTATTCTGTAACAGTATAATTAATGAAATGCTAAAATAAAAACAGACTCACTAATGTGAGTCTGTTCTATATTTTATAAAATAATCAATTATTTTAACGGAACCGATATTATAAGTTTATTTCCGTCTTTTTCCTTTTTTATTTTTGTCTTGTCTGCATTTTCAGGTAATATTAAATCTTGAGAGAAAGATACATTTTCTTCGTATCCTTTATCTTTTACATATGATTTCCCGAAAATTGTAAGTTTCCTTCCCGAAATATTATAGTGTACTTTATTTTCATCATTTTCAAAAGGTTTTAAATCAACAATTACTTTATATTCATCATCCTCTAATTCTGTTTTTACATTAACGGTATTCATTAAAAAATCAGGCATTGCCGGCATTTCAAATCTGTTTGCACGTTCAAATGCACGTTCAAATTCTCTTAAATTCTTTTCATATATTTTGTCATAATCATTAATCTTTTTTCTGTACCTGTCGTGTGAAAACGGGTTTACTTCTTTAATATAGACTTTTTGACTTTTTGCTTGCCTTTCCGTTATTTGATCTGCAACAAAATATACGGCAAGAAAACTGCCAAAAAAGGCTGCAAGTACCATTGCAAGACACATTTTCCAACAATGATTTTCAAAGCATATATTTTTTCTTTCTGTTGTTGTATTTGCAGCTTGTTCTGTATTTTCTGTAATATTATTATTTTCGTTATTTTCTTCCATATTGCTTCCTTTCAGATTAATTTGCAATACAATTATTTAAATATTCAATAGTATCAAGTTTATTATTATATAAAAATTTTAAAAAGTACAAATAATTAACATCATGCGAAGATACCGTAATATTAATTTCAAACCCGTCAGAACAAAACGGTTCATAATCATAAATAACATAGCTGTTATATTTACTTTTCCATTCCCTTTTATCAATAGTACAATTATTTTCTGCCGCAGTCTGTTCCAGCCAAGGAATTACATCTTTTGATACATTTTTAAACTCAAGTCTGCTTCTTTGATTTAATCCGTTTATATATCTTTCAACTAGCATTTTAATACCCCGTAATAGTCTTCCCTTTGTAACATACTTCCTTATCTCAAAAAATTGAGCTATTTTCAGTGTACTTGTATACGGAGTTAAAAAAAATATACTAACGTATAATATTAAACCTATATATTTAGGCTATTTTTTATGGATTAGAAAGAATAATTACAATAGTAATTGTAATTAAAACACTTATTATTATTGGGATAGAGCCCTGATATAAAGAATATATTAAAAAAACGGGATTTTTAATTTTTTCCCATATAATATAATAGGAAGATTTGGAAAACTATAAAAGAGGCAGGATTTATGAACTCAATATTAACACCAATTAACGAATATATTAATAAACTGGAAAATGCAGATAACAATATTAAAAACGAAATTGAAAATCAATTAGTAAGTATTGGTAAAGAAGCAGTTCCTTCTTTGGTAGATACTCTTCAAGTTGTAAAAGGAAGAACAAGAGGAATTGTCGCAATGGTTCTCATAAGAATCGGTGAATCTTCAATTGATTATCTCGAAAGAGCTGCAAAATTAAACAGCGATTTTCAATGGATTGCAAATTACCTTATAACAGAGATTAAAGGTGTAGCTGCCTAGTAAATATAAAGATTTAAAAAAGACCATCCTAATCGGATGGTCTTTTTTATTGTTAATAATCTTTAATAAATTAGTCCTCAAAAGTCAATTCTGCATGGAGAAATAGCCTTTATTTATTTAAGAGGACATAGAGAGATGCGTTTTAGTTTTCTGATTCAAGGATTTGGAAATTACCTTGAAAACTTGGAAAAAATATCTAATAAAAAATATAATATTGGTACGGATGATACCAGTATCTTTATGTACTCTCAAGAATTTCAAAATTATTTAAAAGATGAACTTGGTGCAAATAATGATATTTCTTCTATGAATATCACTGATTTGCTTAATATGGATATAGTTAACGGACAAATAGTAAATGCTGACAGCACAAATAATGCAAGTATAAATGATATTTTAAATGATTTATTTAATGATAAATCTGTTATTGAGACATTAGATAAAACTAATGACGGCAAATTAGACGAAAATGAAATTAATGAATTTTTGAATAATATCAAAGGTTTAGACGAAAATAATGCAAATATTTCACTGAATGATATATTTGCTGCGACTCAAGCTATTCAAGACGGCACATACGGTAATATCGAACAGACACCGTCTGCAGCACCTGAAATTCCGGAAGCACCTGCAGCAACAGACGAATCAAGCTCAGCAGGCTCAACAGATTCTACCGATTCAACCGGTTCAACCGGTTCAACAAAATCAGGCGGCTCAAAGAGTCCAAGCGGTTCAACAGATTCTACAAATACATCAGGTACTGATACATTAAATTCATCTAATACAAATATTGATAATTTATCATTAGAAGAATTAGAAGCTAAGAAAACCGAAAAAGAAGGTGAATTAAAAACAGTTCAAAATGCTGTAGATGAAGTATATTCCGGCGAAAATGCAAATGTAAAAGCAGCTCAAGAAGATGCCGATAAGGCAAAAGAAACTTACGATAAAGCATTAGAAGAAGATGAACAGGTTTCGCAAGAATTAAAAGATAAAAAAGCAGAAAACGATACAAAAATAGCCGCTTCCGAAACTAAAATTAATTCTTTAGAATCGGATATTAATTCAAAAGAAAACGAAATTACCGCTCAGAATTCAGTAATAGCTTCTGATAATTCTAATATTGCAGCATTAGAATCTGCTTTAAGCTCTTTAAATTCTCAATCAAGTGATGATGAAAAAACAAAATCAGAAATAGCAACAAAAAAAGCAAGTGTTCAATCTCAATTAGAAACTGCAAGAACAAAATTAAGAGAAGATGAACAAAAGTTAACTGATTTGAAAAATGAAAAATCAGATTTAGAAACCGATTTAGCGAATGAAAAAGAAATATTATCAGGATTAGAAACAGAAAAAGCTGCAATAGAAGAAGAAATTCTTAAAACTTGCAAGCCTGAAACTAAAGAAGCGATGGAAAAATATAATACAGCTAAAGCAAATATTGAAACAGTAAAAACAGAAGAACTCAGCAAAGCAAAAGAAGCGGTTACAGCAAAACAAGCAGAACTTGATGAAATCAATAATCAAATAAATGTAAAACGAGCAGAAAAAACAAAAAGCGAAAATTCCGTAAATAGTTTAGATAATCCTGAACAATTGTATAACAATTTAGGATTAAAAGAGCAAGGATTAAATTATGACGTATTTAAATTTGCCCTTGAAGGTTATAAAAACTTAGAGGACAAAGGCAACGGTCGTCTTGCGATATTTGATCCTTCAGGAAATCAACAATGCTATATAATTGATATGAAAAACCAGAAGTTCTTATATTCAACTAAAGTTTTACTGGGTAAAAACGGTATGGGTTCAAGCATAGAAGCTGCAAACAGAAATGGCTCCGGTGCAACCTTATCAGGCTATGTAAAAGTCGGAGATGCATATAAATCTTCAAAACATTGGAATACGGGTTTAAATCTGTATGGTTTAGAAAAAGGAATCAACGATAATATTTATAGCAAACGTTGCGTAATACACTACGTTAAAAACGGACAAGGTACTACTTTAGGCTGTTTGGGCATTCCTCCTGTTTTAAATAGTAATGGAACTATTAACCAAAAAGCCAGCATCGAAAGAAACATGGAATATTTCCCTAAAGATACGATTATATTCACTTATCCGGGCAAAAACAGAGAAGAAGCATATAGAAAATTAAGCAAATATTGTTAATGAATATACATAAAAAATCGGTGAACATATGGTTTATGCCCACCGATTAAATATTTTTTATTAATTGTTAGTGAGGAATAATCGAAAGCAGTACACCTGCAGCAACAGCGCTTCCTATTACACCTGCAACATTCGGTCCCATTGCGTGCATTAATAAGAAGTTCTGAGGGTTTTCCTCCATACCAACTTTATTAGATACTCTTGCAGCCATAGGAACAGCAGATACACCTGCAGAACCTATTAAAGGATTGATTTTTTCTTTTAAGAATAAGTTCATTATCTTTGCCATTATTACTCCGGCTGCCGTTGCTAATGAGAAGGCAATAATACCCAGTAATAATATTTTTAATGTTTCTATTGTTAAGAAGTGGTCTGCCTGCAGTTTTGAACCTACCGTTAAACCTAAGAATATTGTAACAATGTTTATTAGAGCATTTTGCATTGTATCGGATAATCTGTCTGTTACGCCGCATTCCTTGCATAAGTTACCGAAAGTTAATGCACCAACTAACGGACATGCGGAAGGTAAAAATATTAAACAAAGGATAAGTACAACTAAAGGAAATACTATTTTTTCTCTCTTTGATACTTCTCTTAATTGAGTCATTTGAATTTTACGTTCTTCTTTAGTTGTTAACAATCTCATAATCGGCGGCTGAATAACGGGAACAAGTGCCATATATGAGTATGCTGCAACTGCTATTGAGCCTAAGAGTTCCTGTTTTAATTTAGTTGTTACGTAAATAGATGTAGGCCCATCCGCACCGCCTATAATACCTATTGAACCTGCAGCTTGCATATCAAATCCAAGTACAATTGCTAATAGTAAAGCACCAAAAATACCAAATTGAGCAGCACCGCCGAGTAATAATGTTTTCGGGTTAGCAATCAAAGGACCAAAGTCCGTCATTGCACCTACACCCATAAAAATTATTAACGGGAACAAACCTTTATCAATACCTGCCGCAAATATAATGCCCAAAAAGCCGTTAGGCCCTGCGATTTCTTCGCCTAAAGGCATCGGAATATTTGATAATAAACCGCCAAATGCTATAGGAACAAGTAATAACGGTTCAAATTTTTTCTTAATCCCTAACCAGAGGAGGAAACAGCAGACAAGAATCATTATCGGCTGTCCGAAATGAGAAAGGAATTGTTCAACACCTGTTCCTTCAACTTGTTCGTGTGCTGTTTGTATAAAGTTATAAATACCGGTTGAATGCCATAATTCAATTAATCCGTCTGTTATTTGCATTTTCAACCTCCTAGCCTACAGTAGCCATTACTTGGCCTGTAGCTATTTTATCTCCCTGTGATACTGTTATAGAAGTAACTTTACCTGCTTTAGGTGCCTTAATAGGTGTTTCCATCTTCATAGCTTCAATAACAAGTATTTCTTCATTTTCTTCAACCGTATCACCGACTGATTTTTCTACTCTTAATACAGCACCGGGCATTGGAGCTTTAACCTCAACTCCTTCGCCTGCAGCAACAGAAGACGATGCAGTTTCTTCAATTCCGTCTTTAACTTCAACATCATATTCTTTGCCGTTAACAACTGCTTTACCGTTTTGGAATTTGACTGTATATTTTTTACCGTTAACTGTAACTGTGCATCCGTCTGAAGATGAAGTTGCAGCCGCTTCTGCTTTGGCTTTATTAGCACTTTTATCTACGGAAACAACGCCTTTTCCTAGTAAGAAATCTATACCTTTATCAACATTTCCGTCTTTGCAGGCTGCTGCAATAAATAAATTTTCATCCGTTACAGGTAAACCTGCAGCTTTTAATCTTTCTTCTGCTGATTTTAAACCCTTTTCAGGATCTTTATCAT
The DNA here is from genome assembly GCA_016282705.1 of Candidatus Gastranaerophilales bacterium. Classification (GTDB taxonomy): domain Bacteria; phylum Cyanobacteriota; class Vampirovibrionia; order Gastranaerophilales; family Gastranaerophilaceae; genus Avigastranaerophilus. The sequence goes on from JAEELO010000114.1 coordinate 15,991, forward strand.
TTAAATCAACAACATGTTCTGTTGTAGGCTGCATATTTAATTTTTCGCTTGCCCATTTAACAAGTTCGGGGTCCGGTTCACAAGGTGTTTTACCAAAGTAACCCAATAACATTTTCGCATACCCCGGGTTAGCATTTTCCCAAGGTTGTTCTGATATTGTATTTAAGAAAGATTGTTGAGCATAAAATTGAGAAACAGGTGTAACAGATGTTGCGAACCCGCCTCTTGCAACAACTTCTTTCATATTTGCAATTAATTTCGGGAATTTATCAAGCATACCCATATCTTTTAGTTGGTTAACAGTTGTAGCCGTTGCACCTCCCGGAAGCGGAGCTTGAATTAAAATCGGATTAACAGCTAAAGAAATCGGAGAAATAGGATAATCTTTCATACATTCTTTGAAGATTTCTTCCGTTTCCATAACTTTCTTTATATCAAGACCTAAGTCATAATCTGTACCTTTTAATGCATGCCACATAGAAATAATATCCGGCTGCCCTGTACCGCCTGAAACAGGTTTCATAGCGAGGTCAATACCATCAGCACCGCCGTCTAAAGCAGCTAAGTATGCAGCTAAACCTGTACCTGCTGTTTCATGAGAATGGAATCTGATATGTGCATCTTGACCAAGAATTTCACGAGCCATTTTAACTGTTTCATATACTTTTCTTGGGTTTGATGTACCTGATGCATCTTTAAATGCCAAAGAATCAAACGGAATACCTGCATCTAAGATATTTCTTAAAACTTTTTCATAGAATGCAACATCATGTGCACCTTCACAGCCATATGGAAGTTCCATCATTGTGATAGTTACTTCGTGCTGCAAACCGTATTTTTTAATACTTTTGGCAGAATCAATCAAATTATGAACATCATTTAATGCATCAAAATTTCTGATAACATTAACTCCGTGTTTTGCAAACATTTTTGCATGTAAATCAATAACATCTCTTGGCTGAGAGTTCAAACCTACAACATTAACACCTCTTGCTAAAGATTGCAGCTTAATATCAGGACCTACAGCAGCTCTGATTTTATCCATTGTTTCAAATGCATTTTCATTACAGAAAAATATCGGAGCTTGAAATCTTGCACCGCCTGCTGTTTCAAAATGTTTTATACCTGCTTGAACAGCTGCTTGAAGTGCAGGAATGAAATCATCAACAAGAACCTTAGCTCCATATATTGATTGGAAACCGTCTCTAAAAGATGTATCCATCACTTTAATCAGTTTTTTAGCCATTTTTTCTCCCTCTAAATTTATAAAATAATATATAACTATCTTTTCATTTTTGCTGCCGCAATTGCAATTGCAACTTCAGCATCAGCCGAAACTTGTTTAACAGTAGTTTTTGCTGTTTCAATTGCCTCAGGAAATATTTTGTTTAAATATCCTACAATTTTTCCCATCATAGATACCGCAAACCACAGTATAATAAGAAAACTGAATACAGTTCCCATCCCCGTTGCCATAGTTGTCAAACCTTGATTTAACATAAAACATCTCCTGTAACTATTTTACTTTCATTATTAAACTTATCTAAAACGGTTAAAAAGCCCTTATCATCTATTGATTTGGCATAATATTCTCTCTTTTCTCCGTTTTCGCTTATTTTGATGTTTGTTCCGAGGAAAAAACATCTTGAAATATATTCATCTTTTATATATTCAAATCCTTTTTCCGAAAATTCATTATAATTTTCAAAAAATTCATCGCAAATTTTTCTTGTCAGCTTATCGCAGTCATAATTTTTCCCTGTTAAACTAAAAATGGAAGCTGCTTTTTGGTCAATTTTTTCAATGGTTTCATTCTTTAAATTTACATTTAATCCGAGACCGAGAACAATACCTTTTATAGAATTATTTTCCGTATATGATTCTGCAAGAATGCCTGAAATTTTTGATTTATTTACCAGAATATCGTTAGGCCATTTGATAGCAGGAAGCATATTAAACTCTTTTTCTAATATTTTGCAGACGACTACAGACAGATATTGAGTTAAATTAGGGAATGGGTAGTTGTTTATAATTTCAGGTTTTAGAACAAAAGACATATAGATGTTTTCGGAATCATCATACATCCATTTTCTGTTATATCTGCCTCGACCGGAAGTTTGTCTGGTTGTATAAATAACAGTTCTATCATCTAAAAATGCTATATTTTGAAGTGCATAGCTGTTAGTTGATGGCACTTCTTCCATTGTTACTATTGAATATTTCGACATGTCCAAATTAACCATAATCAAATTTATGGTAACACAAACAAACTTAATTTAGTATTAAATTTCCCATAAAAATACATAAATAATAATATAGTTAGTATTTGTCAAAAAAAATAAAAACCGCCCATAAGGTAATGAGCAATAAATATTTTGCTATACGACAACACGTCAAGTACTGTCTGAGCTTCCGAAAGAAGCAGGTTTACGAGACCAATGTATAGCAACTACTATTTATTAACGAATGGAGTTTCGAGCGGAAGTTTTTTAGATACTTTCTTATCGACACAAGAAAGTATCACAAATGCATATGATTAACATTATAAGTAGTCATCAGCCGAATTGCTAAGCTATCACTCGCAATGACAAAATAAGTATAAAACTTTTTATAAAAAATTCTTATTTCTAAGTGCTTTTACTACTACCTGTGTTCTGTCTTCCACTCCGAGTTTTTGAATTATACTGCTGACATGAACTTTTACGGTATTTATACTTACATCAAGTATCTTTGAAATTTCTCCGTTATTTAGCCCTTCACATATATATTCAAGTACCTCCTGTTCTCTATCCGTAAGATTATAATTACTGTCGAGCATATAATTCGGAATTACCGTATTATTTGAAACCGAATCTAAAACAACATTCGCAATTTTTGGATCAAACCAAGCAGCACCTTCAATTACAGATAAAACTATGTCTGCGAGTTTATCAGGGTTTATATCCTTTGAGCAATAGGCATTTGCACCTGCTTTTACGGATTCCAGCACTTCCTGTTCGCTGTTATGTGATGTTAATATAATTACTTTTATTTTTTTATTTATACCTTTTATAAGCTTTGTTGCTTCTATTCCGTTCATAGCAGGAAGCCCCAAATCCATAATAACAGCATCTACTTCATGATTTTGTACAAGAGAAATAGCATCTTCGGCATTTGATGTTTCATAAATTTTTTCAATGAAATCTTTTGACTCGAAAGCCGTCTTTAATCCGAATCTTATTAATGCATGATCTTCTACTATTAATACTTTATACATAATAAATACCCTTAAACTATTACGTCTTGCGCATTACGTATATAATACGAATTAAACACATCAATAATTTTCTTTTCATTAGAAGAGTGTGTTTTCTTTGATAATATTTCCGCAAATTGTCTCAAATTAATTGAAGATAATAATTTTCTGTCTTCTTCTTTTTGATGCATATCATATTCGGAAATTAATACATCCGTAATAATATCACAAGGCAGTTTTAAAAATGCATCCGCAATTTTACTGTCAAAATGCTTGTTTCTTCCTTCTATAATAATGTTTATAGCTTCTAAAATCGGCATTCTGTCACGATAGTGACGAACTGAAGTAACAGCATCAAAAACATCACTTACAGCTAATATTCTACCGCCAAAAGGTATTTCTTCACCCTTTAAACCTCTGAAATATCCTGTTCCGTCATATTTTTCATGATGTGATGCGGCTATTTCAGCTATTTCTGCAAACTGTGAATTCATATTTGTTTTGCGTAAAATGTCATAAGTGATTTTTACGTGTTCTTTAATATGTTCGTATTCTTCCTTAGTAAGAGTACCTTTTTTCTGCAAAACAGAATCTCTTATACCTATTTTACCTATATCATGCAGCATTGCGGCTTTTGATATAATTTCCGATAAATCTTTATTTAAGCCAAGCTGTTTGGAAATAAATTCGGAATATAAACGAACTCTGTTTGAATGACCAAGTGTAATCTTATCTCTGGCATCTATAGAAGCAGCCAGTGTATCAATAAATCCTGCAAACAATTTTTGTTGCTCTTGCAACATTTTTTGCTGAATATTAAATAAAACGTTATTTTCTATTGCAATTCCTGCATTAGTTCCTATGGCAAGCAGTATTTCTTCATCCGCATCGGTAAAATCGCCGTCTTTTTTATTTAAAACCTGAAATACGCCTATTATTTCAAATTTAATATTTCTTATGGGCATACAGAGCATATTATATGTCTTATATCCGGTATGTTTATCTATATCTTTATTGAAACGGCTGTCTCCTGAAACATCTTGTATTCTAAGTGTTTCGCCTGTTCTTACAACATAGCCGGCAAATCCTTTGTCCGCCGAAAATCTTATTTCTTCACTACCCATTCCAAGTGCAACTTTAGACCACAATTCATTTTTATCTTTATCATACAAAAACACACTACATCTGTCGGCATTAATTACAAGTTTTGTTTGTTCCGCAATTGTAATCAAAAGTTTATCCAGATTTGCTTCAGCATTAACTGTTCTTGCTATTTTAGATAATGCCAAAAGCAATGTTGTATTTTGTTTTGAATCCTTAGAATAATTTTCGGTATGTTTAAAATGAGTTGTTATATCTGAATTTGAATTTGTAAAATTTTCTATAATAGCCGTTAATCTGTTAAAATCATTATTGTATCCGTATTTAGCCGCCAATCTTGCAGCAATATCCAAATTTTCATATGCCATTTTTGTATTCTGTAAGTTCATATATATTGAAGATAACAGTTCATATGCTTTGATTTTTAATTGCATATATTTATCAAGATATTCGACAGATGCCGTAAGATAAAACAGTGCTTCATTATATTTATTCTCAAGAAAATATATGTATGCAAATGAAAACCTGTTAACCGCAATTGTAGTTTTATCGTTTGTACTTTCAGCTAAAAATTTTGATTCTTCTATTAACAACAATGACTTATAATAATTTTCCTCTTTTGAAAGATATTTAGCCAGTCCTGTTAACGATAGACATACAGATACACTTGCTATATCTTTATATGCAAGAAAAATTTTATGAGCTGATGACAAATTTTTCACAGCATCAGTATAATTTTCCGTGTTACAAAGCTCAATTGCTTCTTTTAATATGCAATTAGCATTTTCTACGGTTTCTTCTAATAGATTATTATGCTTTTTAGGCATATATTTCCTTAACAAACTAACAATTCTATTATACAATATAATTGTATTAATTAATATAGAGAAATAAAAAACATGCCCAAAGTAAGTATTATAATGCCCGTATATAATGAAAAAGATACCATAAATGCCATTATAGAAAAAATAGAACGAGCAAATTTTGCAGGTTTGGAAAAAGAATTAATAATGGTAGATGATTGTTCTTCAGACGGAACAACAGAAATATTAAAGGAATTAAGCAACAGATACAAAGTACTGTTTCATGAAAGAAACCAAGGCAAAGGTGCTGCTATAAGAACTGCGGTTAAAGAAGCCTCAGGGGATTTTGTTGTAATTCAGGATGCGGATTTAGAATACCTTCCTGATGATTATGATAAACTGCTTCCGTTTTTAATTAATGATGAAGCCGATGTTGTATACGGCTCAAGATTTAAAAATACGGGAAATTCTAAAAATTTTATTTTAAAGAATAAATTAGCTAACCTGTTTTTAACAATGCTCACAAATATTTTGTTTGGTGCTGAAATAACTGATATGGAAACTTGCTACAAAGCTTTTAAAAGAGAGTTAATTCAAAGCATTACAATAAAATCAAACAGATTTGATTTTGAGCCTGAAATAACGGCAAAATTAATGAAAAAGAAAGTAAGGCTTAAAGAAGTGCCTATTTCATATTTCGGAAGAGGACATGATGAAGGCAAAAAAATCAACTGGAAAGACGGCATTCATGCTATTATTACTTTAATAAAGTATCGTTTTACCGACTAGATTTTTATTAAAAAAAATATAATAATTAATTCAACCTATGTATAGTTGTATATAGTTTATTTTTATTTTCCCGTATACCATATTAAGGTAATTTAGGGGAGGAATATAATGTATAAATTACTTATGCTCGGAGTTATACTCGGACTGAGTTTTGGTATTTTTAAAATATATAAAAATAAAAATCAACTAATTTCTAACATGTCTGAGACTATAGCTCAATCTTAATAAACAGGAGAGAAATATTTTCTCTCCCGTTTTGTTTTAATGGTAAAATTATTCCGAAAGGAGACAGATTATGATTAATGAAAAATTAGAAAAAGCATTTAATGACCAGATAAATAAGGAATTTTATTCCGAATATTTATATCTGGCAATGAAAGTATATTTTCAAAAATTGAATTTAAAAGGATTTGTTAATTGGTTTGATGTTCAAGTTCAGGAAGAACACGCTCATGCAATGGGAATGTTAAATTATCTTGATGAAAGAGGCGGAGATTGCGTTTTAGAAGCTATTGATAAACCTGTAATTGAAGGTAAAACAATTATAGAAGTATTTGAACAAGTTTTAAAACACGAAGAATATGTTACTTCAAGAATAAATCATCTTGCAGATGTAGCAGAAGAAGTAAAGGATAGAGCAGCTCTTCATCTCCTTGACTGGTATATAAAAGAACAAGTTGAAGAAGAAGCAAGCGTAAACGACGTTCTTTCTACATTAAAATTAATCGGTGATGATAAGAAAGCTTTATTAATGTACGATAAGGATTTAGCAGCAAGAACATTTAATCCTCCTGTAATTGGTTAAGTTTATTTAAAAAAAAAATTGACGGCGAAGATATCTTCGCCGTTTTTTTATATAATATTTTTAATTGAAAAGGATTATTATGAAAAAGTTTTTATTATTTTTACTAATATTTGTTATTACTAATTCGGCATTTGCAGCAAATGAAGTGAGTTTTGTATATATAAACGGTTCGAATAACAACAACCCGAAGATGAAAAACTGGTATGAAAGAGGAATTGAGAAACTTCATCCGGTATTAAGAAAAAAGTTTTTAAAGAATAAAGATATAAAAAAATATTTTCCAAATTATGAATTAAAAATCAAAGAAAAACCCGTAATATTTTTCTGGGGATATAAAAGCCATAATGATTTGGTATTCGTAAAAGACCAATTGGAACTATCAAAAGCAATAAGCTCAACAGGTGCGTATATTGTTCGTGACTTGCTTACACAGTTTCTCCATGATGCAATATGGGTTCAGAAACCGCATAATATGTTTCAAATACTGGAAGAACTTAATGAAAAAATAAAACTTGAAACAGATAAGGGAAATGACATAGTTTTATACGGATATTCGGCAGGTACATTTGTAGCTTATGAATACTTATTCAATAAACTGAGATACATTAATATTGAAGAACTTTTTAATAATTTAAATGCAGATGATGACATAAAAAAACTTGTCAGAAACAATAATATTGAAGACACTTGTATTTCTGCTCTTTCATATAACCATTCAGGTATAGGTTCATTATCTGTAGCAGGTGATATTGTAATCAATCAAAACAAGGATTTATTAAAGCAAAATCTTTTAAAATTAAATGATGCAACGGAATTATATTGTGCACCTAAAGGGAAAATAAGGGGTACAGTCAATTATGCAAGCCCGCTTGTGCTTTTCTATTCTGATATAGCAGATCAAAACTACGAACTTAATTATTATAATAAGTTAATGGTTAAATACATTATGGAAAACGGCATTGTTATGCTGACTGTTAACTTTAGGGAAGACCCTTTGGGTTTTCCTACAAGCAGAAATCTGACTGCTGATGAAATGGAAGCTATTTTAAATATAGACTTAAATAATCCTACAGGCTTTATATATGACAATTCAAGCGTATGGAGCAAAAGAATGTTTCCGTTTGCACATACTTCATATTGGAGTGCAAGAGGTACTTTTTCTAATGCCATAGTTAAAAGTCTTGTAAACGGCTACAAATATAATTATGACAAGGAATACCAAAATAAAGTAATTAAACGAAACAGTAAAAAATTCGAATTATAGCTGACGCAAAAAATAAAATTTTTAAGTTTTATTTTCTTTGAAGGAAGAAATTAAAATGTTTATTTATCCTGTTTCATTCGGTAAAAAAATTCCTGTAGCGAAATGCCATATAATAGACAATCAAAAGAAAAAAGCAGTTCCTGCAACTGTTTATGAATATGATTGCAAAAATGCCGACGATGTTGAAGACCTAAAATCAGCAAATGGAGAATGGGGTTTTAAGGATATTATTGAGAATAATATGAAAAGTAAAATGTTTTTTCAGCTATTACCGAATAAAAAAGTTCTTAATCATTTTTATTTTATAAAAACAAATAAAGGAGATATGGTCGGAATGAGTCAGGTATCTGATGAAGCTGACGGAATGAATATAAAATATATAGAAACAGACAGAAGCGGCAGATATAAATATGCAGGATTAGCTTTGTTATCAGGAATAGGATTAAATATATATCGGAACGGCAAAAATTTTAAAGTTGCAGCACCATTAGAAACAGCAATACCGTTTTATATTGATAAATGCGGATTTTATCAGGCACCTTCAGAGAAGTTGTACTTAGAATCGGATAGAATACCTGAACTTATAGAAACAACCGAACGTAAAACGAAATCTAAAATGATAGATTTAACGGTATAAATATTGCCTCAATTTAGAAAAGATTAAGAGAGTTTATATGTCAGGCAATGACCGGTCTACTTGCTTTTCTTGTGTTTTTAAGATTGTTGTTACCAACATAACATTTAATCTTAATCAATTTCTTCCCAGATTGAGATGTGTTTTAATAAATCCTGATTATGCATTAAAACATTGTTTAAATCTTTTTCACTGATATCATCAGTTTTTCTTATTGCTTGAGCAAGAAGCATTTCCACTAATTTCTTATCTTCATCATTGTATTCGCACTCTGGAATTTTGCGGAATTCGGAATGTCTGTCCAATAATATTTCTTTTTCTTTTTGAGCAAAATTCCTTGATAAACAAGAATTAGCATTCAAATGAAATGCTTTTATATCGTGTCCTTTTTTAACTTTGATAATAGAATAAGGATTATCCGAAGAAGGAATATGTTTTCCTGAATGTTTTACCGCTTTTATTGCTTCTTCAGAGGTTGAATAAAATTGTTTATCCGTTATAGGATTAAAGAAGCCTTTTCTATATACAATGCCTTTATATGTGCCGTAAATATCATCTAATTTTTCCAAAGAATAATCCATGCATCTTATTATATTTGCAATTTGTTCATCATTAAGATTTTGATTGTTTTGAAAGGTTCTGCCCGTAAGCCAGCAATTAATTATTTTGGATAAATCCCAGCCGCCGCAATACGCAATCAAGCCTTTTAAACATTTATCGGAATTTTCATAATCAAATATTTGTATAACGGGTTCGCTTAATCCGTTTCGATTTGGAGGAGCTTCATAACCTAATATTTCTTTTAATAATTCATCATATTCTTCTTTTGTCTTTATAGGCGCCAGCATTTTTTGCCTGTTTGCTACAATTTCATGTTTTAATAAAGACATCGGTTTTAATGATGAATTATCACTTAATGAGATTTCTTCTTTTTGAGGGTTTAAATAATTATTATAATCGTTTTTTGCAAGCATACCGTTTTGTATGCCAAAATGAATATTATTATTTACATTGGGGAAAGCTATTTTCATACAAAATACAAAACAAAAAAAGATAAAAATTGCTTTAATCCGAAAAACCATTTTTAGAAAATTTGTCAGGCGATGCCTGATAAACTTTCAAAGAAAAATGTGAATAATAAAAGAGGGACAAAAAATGTCCCTCTTTTTTAAAAATAATTTATATTTTATTATGACCAATACGGGGAATTACAAATACCATCATTATAAACTGCATGTTTATCATAGATAGCAAACAATGCTGTTTTTTGAGCATCTGTTCCCGAGCTCAAAACAGCTGCGGTATCGGCAAATCCTCTGCCACCTGATGTCAGCCAGCTTGCAACTTCCTGAATCAAACTACCGTCGGCGGTTGATGTTAAAGTATCATAATCTAAACCGAAATCGTTATTTACGATTGTAACATTTTCTATCTTTCCTGTACCAAATGCATTTTTAACTTGAACATAACCGCTAACATCAGCCCCTTTCATGAAATTAACGTATTCTGAAGTTTTCAGGAAGAATAAATCATTGTCATAGGAGTTATCCGCTTTTATATTGAAATATACTCTTGTATCAGAAACATCTTCGTTAATATATAAACCATCATTTCCGCCTTTATCAATAATTGTGTGTCTGCCTGTTGCAAATGTGAAGTTATAATATGATGTATTTTGGCTATATGCATTTTTAACAATATAATCTTTTGTTAAATTACTCATATAACCCATGGTTTCTCCGCCAAATGTAAAGCTGTCGCCAACACTAAAATACTGAGCAAAATTATTTAAAGTTTTGTATTCTTTGTTTGTCTTTATCTTAACTTTGTTGGCAAATGCCTCTGTATTAAGGTCAGTTGCATTAGCATTCGTTCCATATATATTTATGTTCGGGCCATATGAATAATATACGGCACCACAGGTATTAGAATGAAAATCCATTCCATCCATATCATAATCAATAAGAGAAATATAATTGCTGGCGTTATTATGACAAATAACGTAGTCCTTTGTCCTTTTGGTTGCAATATTTATTTCTCCTGCATCTGCTGTACCATTTATTTCTATAGTGTTGTAATAGCCGCCATTAATAAATTTATTTTTTCCGGAGCTGCCCGTAAAGTTATATTTATAAGTAAAGTATGCGTTACCGTAATCGGTTTGGTTAAATGAATCCGTACCTTTTGAATTCACATTCCATGTTATACCTCCGGCATTATATTCTGAAGTGCAATCAGCATATAAGTCAACCTCATTTGAGCCTTGTGTATTTACGGTAATTACAGCTGATCTTTCGTAATTATCTGCATCTAATGACAAATAATTGCCGTTTCCGTTCAAGTTAAACGTTGAGTTTTGAATATCATCTGTTTCAATGTAGTTATTATTACCTGTTATATTAACAACCGAACCGTTAAGTGCTTCGCTGATGTACAGATAATTATCTGTGCCTTTAATTGTATAATTAAGTATGGCGCTGCCCACTCCAACAGAATTTTCTTTAGCATTTTGAATATTAATATTCATGCTGCCATCACCATAAACATTTATATTGTTATTAGAAACATTGTTCATTGTTAAATTGTAACCGATATCATCATAGCCGTATATGTATTTATTTTGAGTCCCATTAAAGGTTGCAACATCAGTAGAAGCAGCCAGTTTAACAACACTAGGTGTAGCAAAGAAGATATTTCCATTTCTTCCTCTGTAAAGCTCAAAATAAGTACCATTATAATCATTTATCTGAACATATGAATATTTATCTCTGCCATAAAAATCTTTAATTGTAACCGTTTTTCCGTTTATTGCTTTCAGAATAATATCATTACCGGATTTTTGAGCTAATACATAATTGTAAAAGTTATCATTGCCAATGTCTAATTTCCTTATCATTTGATAATTATTACTATCTGTATCATCCTCGTTCTTTGAAAAATCTAAACATGTATAATACTCCCAATTTGGTGAAATTGTATCATTTCCGCTTATTCCGCTAAGATATAATGTAGTTGAGTTTGCTTTTGATGCATCAACATAATTATTACCTTTAGCAGCATAAATATCATAACTGTAGTCCTTGTTTAGATAAAGAATGTCGTTACCGGCTCCGGTATATATTTTATGACTATGATCATCATCGAACAGAAATAAATCATTACCGTTTGAACCCTGTACTTCATACGTATCAGCGTTACCTCGGATAATTTTACTAAAGCTCAAATTTCCGGCTTTTACACTTTTAACACTGCTTTTACCTGCGTTATAACCTTTTAATACTGCAGTTGTTCCATTTGCTGCAATTTTTAAATCCTCTCCGTTATTAATAAATGAGAAATTGTCAAAATTGCTTTCTTGAGAGAATACAATTGTATCGTTTCCTCCGCCGTTTTTGATTGTATCTGTTCCGGCTTTTCTATTAAGATATATAGTATTACTGCCTTTACCGCCATTTATAACATCATTTCCCGCACTGCCATAGATGGTATCATTACCGCTTGTACCTGTAATATTACCCGAACCTGTTATGGTCATACCTTTTTTATTTATTAACGTTGCGAGCTTTTGATTGCCTAAATATATATTTTTATTTTTTTGAGAAAAATAATTTTTAAATGTTAATACTTCACTTGTTTTTGTACCTGCGTGAGTATATGTAAGGATTAAATCATTTCCTTTTCTGGCAAATGCTTGTTTATCACTTGCTTTAGCACCTTTTACACTGATTGTGGTTTTATTTGCCTGATGATAAATAGTATCATTACCATCACCTTTACTTATATAAATAGTCTTAGATTTACCTTTACCTGTTTTAATGGTATCAGAGCCTTTTCCACCTGTGAATTGGTCGTTTCCTGTACCGCCTATTAAAGTATCATTACCTGCATAACCGAATAATTTATCGCTTCCTGCTCCGCCATTAATAGAGTCAGCTTTTTTACCGCCTCTTATAGTATCATTACCGTTTTGACCGTTTAATTTATTTTTAGCATAGTTGCTTTTTCTAAAGTCAATAGAATCGTTACCGCTATTAGCATTAACAGTCAAAGCGCTTTTCCAAGGCTTTTTATTTTGCCAAACTATTTTATCTTTTTTCTTAGTACCTGAAATTTTCTTTTTCTTTGGTGTTAAAGCCATAAT
>JAEELO010000115.1 GCA_016282705.1 Candidatus Gastranaerophilales bacterium
AAATGATGTGTTATTTGGTTCATCAGGTACAAACAAATATGTGCTATCCTCAGGTAATAATACAGTGTATGTGTCTAATATAGAAAGTACTATAAACATTGGTAAGGGCAATGATACAATATATGGAAATTCTGACGGCGAGCATAGAACATATATGTATTTTAGTGATGGTAACCTGGGAGAGAATACATACTATGATAATGGCAGCGGTTTAATATTGACTTGTTACAAAAAAGGAATGTATGAAGAATCGTACTTTATTAAAAATGATAATGATTTAATATTCAGGTACGATAATTCCACCTTAGCGATAAAAAACTATTATACTTTTAGTCCTGAAAGACAAGCAAAATTTACTTTACATATATATGATTATAATTCTGACATTCAAAATGTATCATTTGTTGATTTTATAGATGAAAGAGGACTAAAAACTTTTGTTGAAGGTTTTAATGGTACTGATGGTAATGATTATATTGTAGGTACGAATAATGCAGAAACAATTAATGCTTATGCACTAAACGATGTTATTGATTCAAAAGGCGGAGATGATGAAATCCATCTTGGTTCAGGTAATGATATAGTATTGGCAGGCAGCGGAAATAAAACCATTTATGCGGATTCAGGTAATAATATTATTAATTTAGGTTCGGGAAATAACACTGTTATAACAGGAACAGGTGATGATACTATCTGTTACGGCGGTGGTAATGATACAATTTCATTTGAAGATTATTCAACATATTGGATGACTCTTGATATCAGGGATTCTGAAAATTTAGTTTTAACAAAAGATTCAGGTGAAAAGGTTACAATTAAAAATTATACCGACTCGGAACGCAAAACAGGAATTACCGTATACGGTGAACAAAATGATAGTTATGTAAGGTTGTTTGATTTAAGAACTATAGTTGGTGATGCGGAAGCAACGGAAGCTCAAACAATAGTAACGGGTGGTAATAGTGATACCGTATACTTAGGTTTAGGTAATGATACAATAAATGTCGGGGGCAGAACTAATACTATTTATCTTTCAATTGCAGAAGTCGGTAATGAAAATACATATACCTATACAACAGGTGCAACGGATACTTTTGTTCTCCCTGAAACTATAACAGATTGTGACTCAATTAAACTGGTCAGAGATGGTGATGTATTAATTGTCGGATATAATGGCAATACAAATAATAATACATTAACAATAACAAATTATAATGACGATATCTCAAGTAATATCAAATTCCAAGCGGCAGATGTAACAAAAACTATTGCTCAATTAATAACCGCTAATGGTCTAATTGAAACCTATTACGGTGATGATTCTGCTGAAAATATAGATAGACACTCTGCTCTGCAAGAAGTCAGAATTTATGGCAGGGGCGGGAATGATACCATAACAGGTTCAAGCCATGATGACTATTTTAATGGTGGAGCAGGAAATGATGCAATTACGGGCGGAGCAGGTAATGATATTTATGTGATAGATTCGGATGACTGGGCAACAGGGCAAGATGTTATATCTGATACCGCAGGAACTGATACACTAAAAATCAATACAACATCAGATAATATACATCTTTTCTTTGATGTAACACAAAACGGAGTTATAACAAACGGAGATGTAGGTTATACCAAAGGAAATGATTTATATATAAATAGTGACAATAACTATACATTTGCTAACGCAAAAACATATAACGGTGTCAAAATTACGGATTATTTTACAACAAACGGCAAAATAGAAAATATTTTAATCCCTAACGAAAATGATTTTGTTAATGCATTTGATGGAAATATTGTGAATATAGTTGCTCAAACCGTTGCAAATTGGCTAAAAAATAACGGCTATACATCAACAACTGATATACCTGCAGAAAGAAGAGAAGAACTTATAGCACTTTATAAACCTATTATTAAAGATTCTGATGAAAGTGAGATATCTGGTACATCAGGTAACAATTTAATTATTGCTCCGGAATACACTGGTGATCCATTAATTACTCAAAAAATAATGGCGGAACAAGGAGGCAATGACGTAATATATGGAGCTTCAACAACTGAGGAATATCGACTTGGAAATGGCAATAATACTGTTTATGTTGGTGCAGGTTCGTCTTGGGTTGGTTTAGGTGTCGGAAACGATACAATACATGGTTCTCAAAATTCTGATGCCAATGAAACGCTTCGTATTTATGAGAATGATTTTGGAAATAATACGTACTATTACAGAGGTGCTGAAAATATAACAATAAAGGCTTTTCAGAAAATAAAATATGATAGTATTTTGCTTACTCAAGAAGGAAATGACATAATATTTAGAGACGGTCTTTCTTCTGTAGTAATAAAAGATTATTACTTATTAAACTCTGATACGAAAAATAAATTCAAAATTAATTATTATGATAATAATGAAAATAATCAAACAAAAACTTTTGCTGACTTTGGTTTATCAGGAGCATTTATCGGTACAGATGCAAATGATAATTTTACAACAACTGCTGACAAAAACTATATTTCGGCAGGGGCAGGAAATAATACAATTAATTCCTACGGTAATGATACCATCGTTGTTGACAGAGAAGGAATTGATACAATTAACCTATTTGGTGCAAATACCAAAAAATCTGTTTGGATTGAAACAGGCTCTAAGGCAACAATTAATAATGTAATGAACTTAATCCCGTCAGGTTCAAGTTCTGTTCCTTTAACTATTAATTTCACTGACCAAGATTTTACTAAAAATGATGTTATGGTTTATCACGATTACAATGATGAAAATGACGGTTTGCACTTCGTTACAAAGCAAACTGGCATTGATGTTCAGGTTACAGGAATTTATGATATTGATACTAACAGCCATTGGAGTACTAATTACCTTATAGAAGATGCTGATGGGAAACTACCGTTTGCAAAATTCAATATAGTTGATAAAAACGGTAATTTGGCAAATATCAGAGAATTAACAAACTACTACGATATGTCAAAACACGGTAACGTGTTTGAAAATGAATTTGGAGCTATTGATTATCTTCAAGGTGGTTCATTAGATTGGCTTATAGATTCTTCAGATGCTGAAGCTAATGACAGTTATTCAACATATATTCCGATTTCGAATGCAAAAATTGATATTTATGATAAAGGAGGAAATGATGAATTAATGTTTGACAGTCTGTTTGAAAACGAAAACGGCAATTCAACCTTCTTTGACGTAAATATTACAAGAGATGAAAATGGTGATATTATTTCATCAACCTTCGGTGATGATTTATATTTCCGCGGTGGTACAACAAATGATGCCTATATTTGCATTCATAACTACTTTAACGGCAACAATCATGGTGTTGGCTATATTGAAACAATTGAAGATGAAAGCGGACTTGCAATAGGTTTTGATGAACTGATTATCATAAAAAATGATGTTGCAAACTGGATTGCTAACAATACAAATTATTCAAGTGTAGAAGAAGTTATCCAAAGCGGAACAGCAGAACAAAAAGAAACTCTTATGGCATACTTTACGGAAGCTCAACCATATAGTTATGCATAAGTATGTTAGGCACTGCTTGACATAGAAAGAATTTCTTAACTAAGTATCTGCTACAGAGCTACTCAGTCTATATGATACTTGACTAAAAAATCGAAAAACAAACAACAGTAACGATTATAAACATTTGTTACAATTGCTTTTTTAATGTAACAAGATTTCATTTTTTTGGGGTTTTAACCAACCGACGAAATAATCTCCCTATAATTAAACTAAGAATGTTTACGACTATGAATATCGCTAATGTAAGACCATTACCGTCCACGTATTACTATCATATAAAAGCAAACCAAGAAAGACTTGCTAAAAACCCGTTGTTTCTTTCTCCGTTGCGGAATCTAAAACAAAGAGAAGATAAACGCCAGTACGATATTTCTTTAAATTATAGATTAGGTTCATTCTATCTTGTAAGATTTATAGATAAATATGTTAATCCTAAAGTAATAGATAATGCTATAAAAACCAATCCTAATATTAAAAAAATATTGAAAAATAATGGTCTCCCCGTAAAAATAAGCGAAAAAAATATTGATAACAATGCTAAAGCCCATATGTTTGCTACATATTTATATGCAAAAGATATAGCAAAAGCCGTAAATCTCAGTGAAAATAACTCACTAATTTTATATCAGGCAGCACTGTTACATGATATAGGTAAAGCTCTTATTCCTGAAGAAATAGTTCAAAAACCCGGCAAATTAACCAATGATGAACGTAAGATTATTGATCTTCATTCTCAATTGGGATATGAAATAATTAAAACTACTAAGATACCGGTAGAAGTTGCGGAATTAATAAAAAAACATCACTATAATAAAGATGCTGTCAAAGAAAATGATATATGTTGTTTAATACTTTCGGTTGCAGATGTATTTTCCGCCTTAAAAGAAAAACGTGCATATAAACCTGCAATGCAAGATAAAGAAGCTATTGATATAATGTATGGCATGCCCAAATTATCATCTGTTTTTGTCCATATTCTAAGAGGCAATACAGAAAATCGGGTTTAGAGAAAATCATCATTAATTATGGTGAATATTGATTATTTTTGTAAAATACTATAGTTGTAATCAAACTTTTAACGAGTACAATTATATTAAAAGTATTACATCAAGGATAATCATGAAAGGATAAAGCATGCAAAAAGAACTTTTAGACAAAATCATGAAGCCGAAATCAATTGCAGTTGTTGGTGCATCAACAAAAGAACATACAATCGGCTCTGATATTATGAAAAGACTTCAAGAATACAAGTTTAACGGTAAAATTTACCCTGTTAACCCAAAAGGCGGTATAATTGAAGGCTTACAAGCATATACAAATGTTAATGAAATTCCGGGTGAAGTTGATTTAGCTATCATAGTTGTAAATGCTAAATTCGTACTTGATACTATTGACCAATGTAATCAAAAAGGCATTAAAGGCTTATGTATAATTACAGCAGGCTTTAAAGAAACAGGTAAAGAAGGTGCCGAATTAGAAAAACAATTACTTGAAAAAGTAAGAAGCTACGGTATGAGATGTGTTGGCCCTAACTGTTTAGGCGTTGTTAATACATTACCTGAAATCAGCATGGACGGATGTTTTGCTGAATCATTGCCCGAAAGAGGACACATAGGTTTTGTTTCTCAATCAGGTGCTTTAGGCGGCGGTATTTTAAATATATTAAAAGACTTAAACCTTGGTTTTGCACAGTTCATTTCAATCGGCAACCAAGCAGATGTTAATGCTGAAACAGCATTAGAATACTGGGAAAACGATGATGACGTTCAACAAATTTTATTATATATGGAATCAATCCAAAATCCTGCTAATTTCAGAAAATTAGCTTCAAGAATTACTAAGAAAAAACCTGTTCTTGCATTAAAAGCAGGACGCAGCGCAGCAGGCGCATCTGCAGCATCTTCTCACACAGGTTCATTAGCAGGTGCAGATAAAGCTGCTAATGCTTTATTAAATCAATCAGGTGTTATTAGAGAATATTCATTAAAGAACTTATTTGCAACAGCAAAAGTATTTGCTAACTGCCCGATTCCGAAAGGCGACAGAGTTGCTATTATTACAAACTCAGGCGGCCCCGGTATTATGGCTACAGACGCTGTATGCGAATACGGTATGCAAATGGCTAAAATATCTGATGCTACAAAAGAAAAATTAAGAAGTTTCTTACCTTCTGCAGCATCAGTTAAAAACCCAATCGATATGATTGCTTCAGCTCCTATCGAACACTACAAGCAAACTCTTGAAACAGTTATTGCTGATGAAAATGTTGATATGATTATGGTAATTTACTTACCGTTCTTAGGCTTAAAAGATATCGATGTTGCTAAAGCCGTTATGGAAATCAAAAAACAATATCCGCAAAAACCTGTTATCGGCGTATTTATGACAAAGAGTGAATTCTTCACCGCATTATCCGATATGGATGTTAATATGCCGTTCTTCATGTACGCAGAAGAAGCTGCTGACGGATTTAACAGATTAAATCAACAAAGATTATGGCAAAATAGACCTGAAGGAAAAATTCCTTGCTACGATGTAGACAGAGCAAAAGCAGCTGACATAATCAGACAATCAATATGTGAAGGCAGAGCTCAATTAACAACTCGTGAATCTATTGATGTATTGGATGCATACGGCATAAGAGTTTGTAAATCAGGCTTCGCTACAAATATAGATGAAGTTGTTACGGTTGGTAACTCTATCGGATATCCTGTTGTTATGAAAATGACTTCAAAAACAACATCTCACAAAACAGATGTAGGCGGTGTAAGAGTTAACATCCAATCTGAAGAACAATTAAGAGCTGAATACAATGACTTAATTGCCAAATTAACAGAAAAAGGCTTAATTGACGGTCTTGAAGGTGTAATCATTCAAGAAATGGTTAAAGGAAATCGTGAAATGGTTTGCGGTATCGCAACAGATCCTCAATACGGCCCAATGATGATGTTTGGTTTAGGCGGTGTATTCATCGAAGTTATGAAAGATGTAACTTTCAGAATCGCTCCTTTAACGGATATTGATGCTGAAGAAATGATTAAATCAGTTAAAGCATACAAATTATTAGAAGGTGCAAGAGGTACAACACCTGCTCAAATGGGACAAATTCAAGAAACATTATTGAGATTATCTCAACTTGTTAATGACTTCAAATTCATTGACGAACTTGATATCAACCCATTATTGATATCAGAAAAAACAGGTGAAGGTATTGCAGTAGACGGACGTATTAAAGTTCGTTTGGAAGAAGCAAAATCTGCTCTTGCTGATTGCTGTACCTGCGGAAGTGCAACCTGCTAATAATAAATCGTTTTGATTTACACAAAAGAACCGCTTAACATTAAGCGGTTCTTTTAATTTTATGATTTAATTATAATAGAGGTTGATATAATGATAAAATCATATAAAGTTGATATTTGTGTTTTTCTGTTTCTTTTTATAATTTTAAGTTTGATATCAATTTTTATAGTACAATGTCCCGATTGGGATTTCTATAATTATCATTATTATAACGGCTGGGCTTTTTTTAATGACAGAATCGGCACTGATTTTCTTGCCGCTAACTTTCGTTCATATATAAACCCCATTGCCGACGGGATAAATTTCTTTTTAATTTCTCGTTTAAATAATCACCCTTATATATTTTTGTCTTTAACATCACTCGATAATGCTTTATTTCTATATTTAATATACAAAATAACAAATTTTGTAATCGAAGAACAAAATAAAATAATAAAAATTATTATTTTAATATTAACTTTAGGCTATGTCGCATTCACTCCGATATTGTTTGACGGATATAATTTCTCAATGAATGATATTTTTATTGGGAATTTTATACTTTTTTCTTTCTATTTGCTTATTAAAAATCTTTTCGTTAATTCAGCAAAAAGAAATTTATTGATTTTTTTATCAGGTATTTCTTTAGGAATAGCCATAGGGTTAAAGTTATCAACTGCAATATATTGTTTTACCTATATTTTTTGCTTTGTTATATTAATTAAAAAAATCCCGAATTTCGCAAAAACATTATTTCTTTTTATTATTGGTATGATGTTATCCTTTTTTATTTTGGACGGGTATTTTTTGTATTCGTTATTTAAATTATATAAAAATCCTATTTTCCCATATCTGAATAACATCTTTTGTTCAAAATATTATAATCTTATGGATATGGCACATTGGGAATATATGGGAATTTTGCCGTCTAATTTTAAAGAATTTATTTTCTATCCGTTTTTTCATACGGTGAAAACCCATTTTTGGGGAAACTATCAATCTAATATTGATTACAGATATGCTATAAATTTTATTTCTTCAATTGTTTTAGGCATATATATTTTTATAACAAGAAAAAACAATTCCGATAAATATTTCAATATAATAAAAAAAGAACATTTGTATTTTCTTTTATTATTTGCGTTTATTTCTTATTATTGCAATCAATCTATAACAGGTGTATATCGTTTTATATTAGCAACAAGTGCATTATACGGAATAATTGCATTTTTGATGTGTGTACTTTTATGCAAACTTATACATCTTAATAAAGAAAAATTTTATATAAGTATATTTGTTTGTTTGACATTGTTTGCATATTGTACTTCAACATACCGTAATTATTCAATTACAAAGCCGATTAAAAATGCAAAATTATTTTATAATGATGAAAACTATAATATTGAAGATAATTCAAAAGTTATTATGCTAAATATGGAAACTTCTTATCATATTGTCGGACAAAATAAGAAAGCAAAATATTATGGTTTTGTATTACCTGATTATTTATTTCAAAAAAATACAGACTTTATAAAAGATTTTGAAAAAGTCAGTTTTTATTCTCATTATATGTATTCTAAATACTTGGAAAATGAGTTGGAAAAAATGATGCAAAATCCGAATAATAAAATCTATATTATTTATAACCAAAATTTATTTTTTGAAGATATTTATAATGAAGCATTATATTATTATTCAAACGGAACAAGAGAACCGGATAAATGCAGAAATATTGATTATAAAGGAATTGTTCATTTTAACTATAATCCTGTTATATTATGCGAATTTAATTTGAAAAAATAAAACTATTATTTAATTGCCAATTTTATTGCATTAATCATACTTTCGGCATTCGCAATATTTTGACCTGCAATGTCAAATGCAGTGCCATGAGCAGGGGAAGTTCTTAAAATATCAAGCCCTATAGTTGTATTTACACAATTATCACGTGCCATCATTTTAACGGGAATTAAACCTTGATCATGATACATTGCGACATAACAGTCATAATGACATTCTTCAGTCGCACATTTTGTAAATAAAGAATCTGCAGGGAAAGGCCCTTCTACATCTATTCCTTGCCCTCTGAGTTCCATAATGGCAGGAATTATTGCATATTGTTCTTCATCCCCGATAATACCGTTTTCTCCGCAATGAGGATTTAATCCGCAAACTGCAATTTTAGGATTTTTTATACCTATTTGATTTTCCAATGATTTATATAGATTTTCTATTTTTGTTTTTATATTCTCTTTTGTTACAAAAATAGGAACATCTTTAATAGCTATATGTCTTGTAAAAAGCAATACTGAATAATTTTCACAAACAAATAACATTTCGGCTTTTTGATTATCATGTGCAATATATTGTTCTATTATTTCAGTCTGTCCCGAATAATTATGCCCTGCCATATTCATTGCATTCTTTGAAACAGGAGCAGTTACTATAGCACCTATTTCATTTTTAACGGCAAGATTACAAGCTGCAGCTATAGCTTTAAACGAGAACTCTCCGGCTTCTTCCGTTTCTGTTCCTGGCTTTATATCTTCATAACGATAGGGGATTTCTAATATTTCATATTCTTTTTCCAACTCTATATTATGCTTTTCTTTATAATAGTCTAAAATATTTCTATTTGTAATCAAGACGATTTTTTCTTTCGGTAAATCCAAAAAATTAAGCGCTTTTATAGTTATCTCTGGAGAAATACCGTTAGGATCTCCCATTGTAATTGCTGTTTTTTTCATTATTTATCCTGTTCAAAATATTTGATAATTTCAATTAATGTATTTTGCGTACCTAAATTACCTGATTTTGTGACAATATACTGACCTTTATGATCAACTCCCAAAGGAATAGCAGGAGCTACAGTATCTATTGTCTGTAAATTTTTGCTGCCTATTGCCTTACAACACTTTGATGAAGTTTCTCCGCCAACAGTAATTAAAATTGCCTGTGTCTTGGAAATTACACTCTTTGTTACATTTGCCAAATAATCACAAATCTTAGATATAAATACATCTTTAGACAATTCATATTGAATTAATAAATCTGTTAATTCTTGGCTGTTCTCCATCAATTTAGATGAATGAATAATAACTGTATTATCTTTTACCAGATTATTAATTATTCGCTGTGCAATCTCTTCATAATCATCAGAAAAAATATTTTCAGGTTTTATCGCTATAAAATAAGTATTATCAATATTATCATTTTCTTTTAATCTTTTAATTTGAGAAGCCGTCAAATCTGTTGCACTTCCCGAAACTATTAATTTAGGCAGTTTTGGCAATACTATTTCCTGTTTTTGCTGTTCTTTTACATTCGGATACCAAATATTACTTAATGCCTGAGCAGCACCGGCAGAACCTGCCGGTAATATTTTATAATTACTTTTGCTAAAAGCCAGCGAAATCTGTTCTAAGTCCGTTGTAGAAACAGCATCTGCAACAATAAGCCTTTTGCCTGCCGAAACTAATTCATTAAGTTTGGTAAGAATAGGTCCGGCACCTTTCATAACAACATCAAGACTAATTAAATCAACAATGTTTTGAACTTCACTTGGCAATTGACTTTTCAGAATATTAACAATATTTGATTCAGTTATAGGGAAAGCAGGATCACGTGAAACCTCTGTTCTTTGAAGAGGTATACCTTTAACCAGATGGTATCCTCCTATTGTAGTCCTGCCCTCATTAGGAAATGCCGGAAATATAAGAGCTGCATCATATTCCAGAGAATCAATTAATGTTATAATTTCAGCAGCAATATTACCTCTTAAAACAGAATCTATTTTTTTATAAATATATTCAAAATTATACTTCTTAACAATGTTTTCAACTGCATCTAGTACCTTTTTATGGGCAGTATCCACATCGGTATTTCTTGATTCAGTTGACATAGCAAAAACCTCAGTCTTAAGATTTTCATCAACTGAAATTTCATCACCAAAAGCCACCTGTGTTTTGCAGCCTCTTTGGAAAAACTGTAATGTTGTATCATTAGCACCTGTTAAATCATCAGCAATGATACAGATATAATTAGAAGTATCCATAGGAATTTTTAATTATCACCTTTACTGCCCAAAAGTCTCATAGAATTAGCACGAACAACAAATCTTTCTTTTTGTTCGCCATCTTGTCCTGTCCATTTATTTGAAACAAGACGACCTTCAATACAGACCTGACGACCTTTTTTTACGTATTCCCCTGCGATTTCTGCAGCTTTATCCCACAATTCTATATTAAACCAATCTGTAGTTTCTGCTTTGCTTTTATAATCCCATCTTGAAACAGCAACAGAAAAAGTAGTTTTTACTTTACCTGATTCAAAGTATTTAACATCAGGATCTTGTCCTGCTCTTCCTACAACAACTACTGAATTCATGTTATCAACCTCTTTCTTATAAATGCATTATAAGTAAAAATTACCTTTTTTGCAAAGAAACAAGATTTAGTATTAAGTTTTGATACCAAATTGTTCTGTATTTTATAGTTGTTATAATATATATAAACTATAAATGGTTGGAATATATGTCAGCAAAAAAAATTTTATTTATCTTTTCTATAAATTTAATTGCTATATTTTTAATATGCATTTCTATGCATTTTTATATATTTTATAAAGATACTACCCTGGGTAGCGATTCTAAGCCGGAAATATCATATGTATTTCAACAATATATATCTTTTTTGGTCAGAGATATAAGCGAAAAAGATACTTATCATAATCTTATACACTCCGAAGAATTTAGAGCAGTTGAAAACAAAGATTCAAAGAAAAAACCCATTTTAATTTTCGGATGTTCTTTTGCTTGGGGAAGTGATTTAGAAGAGAACCAAACCATTTCATATAAACTAGGACAAGCAACAAAACGACCTATATATAATAGAGCAAGAATGGGATGGAGTGTGCAGCATATGCTATATCAACTGCAACAAGATGAATTTTATAAAATTGTTCCCAAACCTGAATATATAATATACATCTGCATTGGAGGACATGAAATCAGATTAAATACACCTGTCAGTCCTACGTTTCCTAATTGTTATTATATATTTTATAAAATGAAAAATGATAAACTAATTCAAAAGAAAAGAACTTTTTATTCAGATAAATTTCTTTTTCAGCATTTTATAAATAACAAATATCCTAAAAGCAACATTACTGATATGCTTCCATACTTTAAAGAAGCCAAAAATATTGTTGAAAAAAAATGGGGTAAAGACGTAAAATTTGTTATTCTATTTTATGAAAGAATGGAAAATGAAAAATTATTGTCTGAATTAAAAAAATTAGGGTTTATTATGATAAATGAAGATGAAATGCCAATAAAAGCAGACAATGTGAAATATCATTTATCTGAAACGGATAATCATCCAAATGAAAAAGCTTGGGATGAAATCGTTCCGTTTTTAGTAAAAAGATTAAAATTAAATGATTAAAAGTTTTTTTTCACAAAATCAACAGCTTCTTGTTTTGTTGTAACATCGCCTGAAATTTGTGCTTCTTTTAATGCATTTATTATTTTACCAAGCTTCGGACCTTGTTCTATATGCAAAATTTCCATTATATCTATGCCGTCAAGCAGTTTTTCAAGCGGTTTAATATTATTTTTTTGTTCCAGATACAAATTTAATAAACCAGTCAGAGCATTTATATTATTATTAACCATTTCATCCGTTATCTGAGTTCCTCTTGCTGAAAGCCTGTCTGCCATTGCAAGGATGATAACATCTATGACATAACCGTCCATCTTTCTGAAAAATTTAAATTTTGCTTTTTCTGTAACATCCGAAGAACTTACCATTCCGGATGGATATATATGATATTTTATAAGTGTTTTAACATATTCTATTTGTTTTTTAGAAAATTTTAAATTTTTCAAAATCGGTATTACAAGTTTTGAACCCATTTCATCATGTTTTATAAAACGATGTCTGCCGGTTTCTTCTTCAATTGTCCAAGTTGAGGGTTTTCCTATATCATGCAAAAAGCCCGCAAACTTTAGAAAAGCAATAGCTTTTACCTGACCATACCTCTCAGCCTCTAAATATTTTTTCACCTCTTCAGAAGATTGTTCATAAATATTTTGAATTTGTTTTACGGTTTCTATTAAATGATGAAGTAAATCCAAATGATGATGAGAATTTGGCGGTACTTTTTTAACTTCTTTATATATCGGAAAAATCTCCTCTAATAAACCGCATTCATCAAGTTTTAATAAAGCATTATCACAGTATTTTCCCTCAAACATTTTTAAGAGTTCAACCGTAACACGCTCTTTTGCCGGTTTATTTATTTCTTTACAATATTTTTTTGATATTTCAATAAGAGATTTATCAATATCAAAACCTGTTTTAGAATAGAACCTGTATATTCTGAGTAATCTTAACGGGTCATCTTCAAAATTTTGTTCTGAAATTCCTTTTATAATATGGTTTTCGATATCATTAATTCCGCCTGTATAATCAATAAATTTATGATTTTTAATATCATAAGCTATTGCATTCAGTGTCAAATCACGTCTTTTAATATCTTTTTCAAAGTTATTTTCAATCGGTTTTGTAATATCAAGATAGTTGATTTTGTCTTCTAAAACTATACGATATATGCTGTTTTCATTATCAAGTTCAATAAAATGCCCGTTAATACTATCTGCAAGTTGTTTCGAAAAATTTTTAACATCACAATCACAAATGATTAAATCTCTATCGGGACTTTTTTTGCCCATTATAATATCACGAACAAAACCGCCTACAATATATGCCTCTTTATCTCTCAAAAAAGGTTTAATCAGCTTTATAACTTCATCATTTTCGATTATTTCAATTAATTTATCCATACATTACCCCGTTAATTACAGAAGTAAGTGCAGCGGTTAATGCGGTATCCGCACGGTAAATTAAGTTGCCGAGAGTTATCATAGGAATATTTTTTTGTTTAAATAAATCAAATTCTTTTTCGGAAAAACCACCCTCAGGCCCAATTATTACAAGAATTGATTTTGTTTTATCAATATTATGTTCTTTTACGTATTCACAAAATGTTTTATCGGCATATTTTTCTGCAAAAACAATCACATAATCAAATTTTTTAATTATTTCTTTAATATATGACATTTCATATACTTTTGGTATATCGCATCTTTCACATTGTTTAACCGATTCAACTGCTATTTTTTGCCATTTTTCTATTTTATTTTTTATAACAGTTTCCTTAACTGCACAATTATCGGTATAAAGAGGAATTATACCTTTTACGCCAAGCTCAGTCGCTTTCTGAATTGCACTTATTTGCGCATCGGAATTTAATACACTCTGCGCAACATACAAATTAACAGGCAGTTTTCTTTGAGATTTGTATTTATTCTTTATAGTACAAGTAAAAAAGGCAGTATCAATATTTTCAATTACCGTTTCATACTGAATTTCATTTTCATCAAGGAATAATATTTTCTCACCGATTTTAGAACGCATAACCTTAATTATGTGTTTGTATAATTCCTTATCGGTAATTTTAACGGTATTATCCGTTACATCATCTGTCTTTATTAAAAAATGCGGCATATTTACCTTCCTTAACTTATTATACAATAAATTAGCAAAAGATTTTTTTATGAGGTTTTCATTCTGTGAGGTGGAAATTATGTTAAAAATTAATAATGTTCAAATCCCTATAAAATCAATGATACTTCTTCAAAAAGAGAAGCATAATCAAAAAAAGCTCGGATATAAAAACTTTGCAACTACGGCAAATAAAAACGGAGATGCAGTACTCCTTACATATAAAAATCCCGAACGAGATGAACTTACCAGTGCATATGTAGTTAAAAAAGACGGTAAAGAAAGCATATCATTCTACCGTACATCTGAAAAAGGCTACAGAAAACCGTATTTTAAAGAAATAGAAACTTGGGATATAATCAAAAATAATTTAATTTTCAATAAAACAACCAAAATATTCTACAACGGATTTTCAAAAATACCTGAAGCCATTAGAACAACTTATACTGACCAAGATATAGATGACGGCGTTATAATAGAAACGAAATATCCTTTAGAAGAATATTCAAAACATTTTCAAAGACCTAATTCATAATAACTTTACAATAATTTAGTAAAATTATATCATTTTATTATGAGTGATATTTTAAGTACAACAATAAATGAAGCTGTTTATAATTTATGTTACAAGGCAAATATCTGTCTTGATGCTTCTGTTTATAATAAAATTCTTTCTGCTTCAGAGAATTGCAAGGAAGAAGAAACAAAAGAAATTTTAAATACTATATTAGCGAATGCCCAAATTGCATATAAACAAAAACGTCCGTTATGCCAAGATACCGGACAGGTGCTTGTTTTCCTTGAAATAGGTCAAAATGTTAATATAAAAGGGGATTTTATTGAGAAAACAATAAATGAAGCTGTAGAAAATTGCTATCAAGATAACTTTTTCAGAAAATCAGTAGTTAAAAATGCCGTTTTTGAAAGGACAAATACTAAAACTAATACACCCGCAATTATATATACAAAATTTATTGAAGGTGATGAAATAAACATAAAAGTTTTGATAAAAGGCGGGGGTTCGGAGAATAAATCGCTTACAAAAATGCTTTTGCCGACAATGAGTGAAGAAGAAATAATCTCATCAATCGGAGATATGATTCTTTCTGCTGGAGAGAATGCCTGCCCTCCGATGTTCGTCGGGCTCGGATTTGGCGGAACTATGGAAAAAGCGGCTGTTTTATCAAAAGAAGTCTTTTTTAAGCACGATTTTACCAAGCAAGAAACAGATTTTTCAGAGAAAATAAAAAAATATGTTAATGAAAAAGCTCCGAAGAAATATCTTAATTGTTATGTTTTAGATGTTAAGACAGCTTCCATACCGACACATATTGCTTGTTTACCTGCGGCTATTACTATTAATTGCCATTCTGACAGGATTTCTTGCTGTTCTATTAAAGGAAACGACATAGATTACTACCATAGAATACCTGAATTTATTAAAACAGACAGAGATAATGCCTCTTTAAAAGAAATTAATACAGCCGATATTAAAGCAATAAGAGAATTAAAAGAAGGCGAAAAGGTTCTGTTAACAGGCGAAATATATGTAGCAAGAGATATGGCACATAAAAAACTGAAAGAAATGCTTAATAACAGTCAAACCTTACCTATAGAAATAAAGGATAAAATAATTTTTTATGCGGGGCCTTGCCCTGCCAAACCCAATGAAATAATAGGTTCAATAGGTCCGACTACAGCGGGCAGAATGGATAAATATGCCGTAGAATTTTATAACATGGGGTTATTGGGAACAATCGGGAAAGGTAACAGAAGCAAAGAAGTCATTGAAGCAATAAAGAAGAATAATGCAAAATATTTTACGGTTATTGGCGGAGTTGCGGCACTTTTGGCTGAAAAAGTAAAGAGAAGCGACATTATAGCATTTGAGGAATTAGGAGCAGAAGCATTATACAAGCTGCAAGTTGAAAAATTCCCCGTAAAAGTAGAAATATAATAAAATAGCTTGACTATTAATAATGTTGTTGATAAATTAAGTTTGTAGCAAAGCATACTACGGTTTGATAATTAAATAGAATATCGGGATGTAGCGCAGCTTGACTCTGCCGACGAAAAAGGTACGGTGTACCTTTTGAGGAGAGGTAGCACCGAGCCTTATAGAGTTAAGTAAAACACACTACAGTTTGACAATTAAATAGAATATCGGGATGTAGCGCAGCTTGGTAGCGCACCTCGCTTGGGACGAGGGGGTCGCAGGTTCGAATCCTGTCATCCCGACCACTTTAAAAGAACTCATTAGAGTTCTTTTTTTTTGCTTAATTGCTGCTCGCGAGTTCTTCCGTTTCGCAATTTTCGCCTTGTTTGTCGTGGAATCCTGTCATCCCGATTTTTTGTGTTTTCAATAGTTTATGTCGGACAATGCCTGACTTAGATATTTAATAATCAAAATTAAAATAGTCTTTGAGGACAATTATTTCGCTTTGAAAAAAATTTTAATAATAGAGTAACGTAAAGATTTTATTAAGAGAGGAGAATTTTTTATGTTTATTACTTTTAACTCAGGAGTAAACCCTGACGATTACGCAAAAACATATGCAACTGAGAACAATGTATCTGTTGACAATGCAAAAACCGAAGTAAGTGAAAAACGTGGTGCCTAGCAAAAACCGCAAGATGTTTCAATTTTTTATGAAGCAAAAGAAGCCAGTGGAACAAGCGAAGTAGAAGCCCTTGCAAACAACATGAACACTGATTCTATAGCAAAAATATTCTCTTCACTAAATGACATGACATTTAATGAAACAGTTACTGAATTAAAAGAGGAATTAGGTATTTCAAAAAAAACAAGTCTTATAGAAAAAATCAAAAATTTTATCAATTCAGTTACAAGTAAAGAAGAAAAAGCGCCTGATCAAGGAGTTGACCCTGATACTTATGCTCAACAATATGCCGATGAGAACGGAATAACATTTGAAGAAGCAAAAGAAGAACTGAAGGAAAAACATGGTGATCCGGAAGAACCCCAAAAAGGCGACATAGATGTGACTACTTTTAATAGACCTGAAACTGAAAAAGAAAAAGACAGCATAAATGTGAATACTTTTAATAGACCTGATAAAACTAAAGAAAAATTAAGAGAAGAACATCCTGCAAAGCCCGAAGAACCAGAAAGACCTGAAAAACCGGAATTTGAGAAACCAAAACGCTAATCTCATTGTCCGACTCTATACCACCGAAAATAAAATTCCTTATAAAGAAGTAAAATCATATTTTAAATTCCAATACAGAAACTCAGAATAAACACATCTTCAAAAAATAAGCTCAAACGACCGCTCTTTAAAAAGAGTGGTCGTTCGGCATTTTTACCAATAAAATATTATTTCATAAG